>DUNK01000041.1 GCA_012839355.1 Acholeplasma sp. | reverse complement strand
GGGTCAGTTCATTGCGGTGTTTTTCTTTTTAAATAAATATTACTACTTAGCTTTATTTCCTGTATTTTTAGGCTTCGGAGCCTCTTCCTTTTTAGGTTTTTCTGCAGCCTCTTTTTTCTCTGTTTTAGGCTTAGCTGGCTCTTTTTTAGGTGCGGCTGGCTTCTCTTCAGTTTTCTTTTCTTCTTTAGCTGCCGGTTTTTCCTCTTTTTTAGGTTCAGTCTTCTTAGGAGCCGCTTTAGTTTCTTTCTTAGGCTCAGCAGGCTTTTCTTCTTTAATAGGCTCTTCTTTAACTTCAGTTTCTTTTATTGAAACATCAATTTTATCATAATCAATTGGATTAGCTTTAAAGTGTTTTTCGACTTCCTTTTCAACATTAATCGCTTCAATTTTAGCTTTTTTAGCTGCAAAGGCTTTATCATACTCTGCTTGTTTTAATTTTTCGATTTCTAATAATTTTTGTTGTTTTAAGAGTTCAAGTTCAGTTTCACGAGTTTTATTGAATCTCTTAGATTCTTCAGCAATCTTAATGCTGCGTGCTTTAGCTGCTGTGATGTTTAATTCATTTTCGATCTTATCATGTTCAGCTTTTTGTTGACGTCTAACTTCATTTTCTCTTAAAGCATTGTTAGTTTTTCTTGTCATCTTCTTAAATAGTTTGTAGACTGGTCTACCAAACAATCTGAATATTAAGCCCATTCTTTCCCAGAAATTGTAGTTTCCTGTTGCAAATCTTTGTTCTTTAGCAGCAAGTTTTTCAGCTTTTCTACCATCTTTAAAGCGACGTTTTAAATAATTATTAGTAACTTTTGCTTTAATTAGCTTCTTATCACCTAAGTCGTTTTCAGCATAAATTTTAACTTTCTTATATTTCTTTTTACCTTCAATAGTAATTGACTCAATATGCGACATAGGTAGACTTTCAACATGTTTATTGCGCGGTGGAATCAACCTGTTAACCTTACTTAACACGTGAATAACATCTTTGTTTTTGAACCCAATGTCGTTTAAGTTATTGGTAGAAAACGCCTGGTTACTAACTGTAATGCTTAAAAAATACTCCCCTTCGTCGTTCTTTGAAATAGCTTCAATAATTTTAAAATCTTGTGTTCCTAATCTTCTAGCAACTAATGTTAATCTAATAATTTGAATAATTAACAAAATAAACAAGACAATTAAAAAACCGACTATAATGTAAAACTCTGGTGTAAGTTGTTTAATCCATTCAACCATATCACTATATCTCCTTTATATTTTCCAAAAATGATTTTCCAAGTTTTCCTTGTTTAACATTGAAATTTTCACTAATTGTTGCGCCAACATCGGCAAAAGATTCTCTGATTTTTAAGTTTAGATGTCCTTTCATACTTGGACTATAAGCAATTATCGGCACGTATTCTCTAGTATGGTCTGTTCCATGATGAATAGGATCGTTACCATGGTCTGCAGTTAATAATAATAAATCATCATCTTTTAAGACTTCTAACAAGTCTTTTAACTGTAAATCAAACTCATCGATTGCTTTACCATAACCAATAGGATCACGTCTATGACCATATAAAGCATCAAAATCAACCAAATTAACAAAGCATAATCCTTTAAAATCCTTTGTTTTAGCGATTTCAATGGTTTTTTCCATACCATCGTAATTGGACTTCGTCTTAACAAACTCGTTAATCCCTTGACCGTTAAAGATATCATTTATCTTACCAACGGCTAAAGTTTTATATCCAGTTTCATTTAAATAATCTAATGTTGTTTTACCAACTGGACTTAAAGCGTAATCGGCTCTATTAGCCGTTCTTTTAAAGTTATCCTTATTAGTACCAACAAAAGGTCTAGTAATGACTCTACCAACGCGCCATTCTGGTTTCATTGTGATTTCTCTAGCAATCTCTGAGATTCTATATTGTTCTTCAATCGGTATCACATCTTCATGCATTGCGATTTGTAAAACCGAATCTGCGCTCGTATAGACGATTAAATCGCCTGTTCTCATATGCTCTTCGCCTAAATCTTTAATAATTTCTGTACCGCTTGCACTAATATTACCAATGACTTTACGACCAGTTCTATCTTCAAGTTCTTTAATCAACTTAGGCGGAAAGCCTGTATCGGTAAAAGTTAAAAATGGTTCAGTAATATGTAAACCCATCAACTCCCAGTGCCCAGTCATTGTATCTTTACCTAAAGAAACTTCTTTTAGTAAACCGTATGCACCAATTGGACTTGAATGTTTATCTACATCCTTAATATTAATAATATTAGCAAATCCTAATTTTTGCAAGTTAGGAATTGTTAATTTGTGATTTTCACTAATATGATAAATGGTATTAGCACCTTTATCATTATATAATTCAGCATCTGGTGCTTCACCAAATCCAAGTGAATCTAAAACAATTAAAAATACTCGTTTATACATCTTTATCACTCTCTTTTGCTCTTGGATGAGTTTTTAAGTACGCATCCTCTAAGTGTTTTTTACTAATATGAGTATAGATTTGTGTAGTTGAAATATCTTCATGTCCTAATAAATCTTGTAAAGTTTTTAAATCTACACCATTTTCTAATAAGTGTGTCGCAAAACTATGTCTCAATGTGTGAGGGCTAACATTTTTAGTGATTCCTACATCCTCACAAATTTTACTTAATAATTTATAAAAACCTTGACGCGATAGTTTATTACCATACTGATTAACAAATAAATAATTGTTATCAAGTTTTAATAGCTTAGGGCGAGCCTTAGTTATATACTCTCTAATCGCATTAATACTCATATCTCCTAAAGGAACATTTCTTTCTTTGTTTCCTTTCCCTACTATTTTAACATATTTCTCTGTTAAATGCACATCAGAAACGCGCAAGTTTAAAAGTTCAGATACTCGCAAACCTGAGCCATAAATCGTCTCGATTAGTGCTAGATTACGCATTTTAATTGGATCGTTTCCTTGTAAACTATCAATTAACGATACAACTTCATCAATCGTTAATACTTCAGGAATCTTTTTTTCTCTCTTTGGTGATGAAATGCTATAACTAACATCTTCTACAACTTCATTTTCTAAAAGTAAAAACTTATGAAAGGCTTTAATGCTTGATAGCTTACGGTAAATTGATTGACTAGTTAATTCATGTTGTCGTAAAACTTTTAAAAAGGCTAAGATATCCTCTTTTTTAATTAGATTAGCACGCTTAATTTTACGGTGTTTTTCTAAATGATCAATGTATTGCTCAATATCTTTGATATAGGCAACGATAGTATTATTACTTAAACCTTTTTCTCTTCTTAAATAATATTCAAATTCGTTCTTTAAAAACTTCATACGAACACCTCGACTATTTTATTTAATAAAAATGTTCCTTTTAAAGTGGGCTTTAAATGATTATCCTCAACAACTAATAAACCATCTTTAATAAAAGTATTTAACTCTTTAAAGTCTTCTAAAGGATTTCTATTAAATAAAGATTTAATTCTTTCTAAACTTACACCTTGCATCATTCTTAAGCCAAAAATCAAATAATCAGCATACAAAACATCTTCAGTTTGAAATTCTTTAATGACTTTTGGTTCTTTAATATATTCGCTCACATTTTCTGAGTGATAATACCGATATGAACCATCAAAGCCATGTGAACCAGCTCCTAATCCTTCATAAGGATATAAACTCCAATAAATCTTATTATGGAGAGACTCATATTTTATAGCTTTTGCATAATTTGATACTTCATATTGATGAAAGCCATTTTCTTTTAAATAACTAATAACTGTTTCATACATCTCTACCTGTAAATCACTACTAATAGGCTCTAAGAGACCTTTTTGGTACAGAAGATGAAAAAGTGTCTTTTCTTCGATTGATAACTCATAATAACTAATGTGTGTAACATTTAAAGATGTAGCAATCTTTAAATCATTTAGTAAATCTTCTTTTGTTTGGCTAGGAATCCCAAATATTAAATCAATACTAATATTATTTATTCCTAAACTATTTAAACTACTAATAGTTTTAAATACTTGCTCATTAGTGTGTAATCTATTTAACTTCTTTAAATGCTCATTATTAAATGTTTGAACACCTAATGAAACTCTATTAACATTATATTCTTTTAAGACTTTTCCCTTATCGATAGTGTAAGATTCAGGATTTATCTCAATAGTATATTCGCTCGGCTGTTCATTTTCAAAGATTGAAAGTAAAGACTTTAACTGTTGTTTATTGAGCATTGAAGGCGTTCCACCTCCAATATAAATAGTTGTAAAAGGACCTTTAACTTTTTCTTTTTCCTTTTTTAAAGTATTTATATAGTTATCAATCATTAAAGCATCTTTTGGAACTCTTTTACAATAATTACAATAACTACAAATACTTTCGCAAAAAGGAATATGAACATATAGTGCTTTCAAGATTAATACCCCTATTCAATATCTTTCAAGATTGTTAAGAAAGCTTCTTGAGGGATTTCAACATTACCAATAGCTTTCATCCGTTTCTTGCCACGTTTTTGTTGTTCAAGCAGTTTACGTTTTCTTGTAACGTCGCCACCATAACATCTTGCTAAAACATCTTTTCTTAACGCTCTTATTGTTTCTCTTGCGATAATCTTTTTACCGATTGCTGCCTGAATTGGTACTTCAAACATATGTTGCGGAATAACCTTCTTTAATTTTTGAGTTAAGGCTTTTCCTCTTTCATAAGCAAAGTTACTATGGACAATGCTTGAAAACGCATCAACAACTTCACCATTAACTAAAATATCAAGTTTAACGAGTTTTTCCTTCTTATATTCACTAAAATTATAGTCAAATGTTGCATAACCACGGCTAACGCTCTTTAATTTATCAAAAAAATCATAAACTATTTCACTTAAAGGCAGTTCATATTTAATCTCAACTCGATTAGTTTCTAAATAATGAAGTGATACATAAGTACCTCTTTTATTTTCAGCTAACTCCATTACAGGACCAATATAATCAGGTGGGCAAAGGATTTCTGCTGAAACGAATGGTTCTTCAATAGATTCAATAGTTTGTGGTTCAGGTAAATCAACAGGGTTATCTAAAGTTATTTGTTTACCATTAGTTAAATTAACTTTATAAATAACACTTGGAGCTGTGGCAATTAAACCAACATCAAATTCACGCTCTAACCTTTCTTGAATAATTTCCATATGTAGTAAGCCTAAAAAGCCACATCTAAACCCAAAGCCTAAGGCAACTGAGTTTTCAGGTTCATATATTAAACTTGAATCATTTAAACTAAGTTTTTCTAAAGCATCCTTTAAATCGTTATAATCAGCGTTATCAATTGGATATAATCCACAAAAGACAACAGGATTTAACTTACGATAACCAGGAAAAGGATCTTTTGTCGGCTTGTCTCTTAATGTGATAGTATCACCGACATGAACGTGATTAATAACTTTAATTGAAGCGCTAATATAGCCAACATCACCAGGAAGTAAAATATCAACAGGAACTTCATGAGGCGATAATACACCAACTTCAACTACTTCATATGTAGCACCAGTATTGTGCATTTTTATTACATCACCTTTTTTAACACTACCATCTTTTATTCGTACATAAGCGATTGCGCCACGATAAACATCAAATCTACTATCGAAGATTAATGCTGCGAGTGGTTTATTAATATCGCCTGTTGGTGGTGGAATTAAATTAACAATCGCTTCTAAAACATCAGTTATCCCTTCACCAGTACGAGCACTTGTTAATATTGCATTATCAGTTGGAATGCCGACAATATCTTCAATTTCTTTTTTAACTCTCTCAACATCAGCATTTGGTAAGTCTATTTTATTAATAACGGGAATAATAGTTAAATCGTGTTCTAAGGCTAAATAGACATTAGCGAGTGTTTGAGCTTCTACTCCTTGGACAGCATCCACAACTAAAAGAGCGCCTTCACAAGCAGCTAAACTACGAGATACTTCATAGGTAAAGTCGACGTGCCCAGGAGTATCAATTAAATGTAAAATATAATCTTCACCATCTTTAGCTTTATAATTAACATTAACTGCAGTTAACTTAATTGTAATGCCGCGTTCACGTTCTAAATCCATCCCATCAAGGATTTGACTTTTCATATCTCTTTCAGATACAGATTCTGTTTTTTCTAAGATTCGATCTGCCAATGTTGATTTACCATGGTCAATATGAGCAATAATCGAAAAATTTCTAATTCTTTTTAATCTGTCTTTCATAAAAACCTCTATCTTTTATACTCAATATATCATACCATTTTTGCGTGTTTTATTCAACATATATATTGAAATGAAACTATAAAAATTATAGCGGTTATTATTGCGTAATAAGAGTATTTTAAGGGAAACAATACATAAAAATAGAATGTAAGCGATTTATTAATTAAAAAGAGTATTTTTGTTGCAAAAAATAATATATAAATGTATAATCTTTTTGGTATTGAAATGAGTACTAGAAAGAGGAGGAAAGAAATGAAAAGATTTTTAGCATTATTATTAGTAGTTTTTGCGGCTGTTTCATTAACATCTTGTTTAGGTTCTAAGAAAGAATATGCACATGATGGAGTATTCACAGCGATTGAAACTTCAATTAACTATGATGGTGCACCACAAGTATCTTGGGTGAAAGTTACAATTGAAAAAGGTAAAGTTGTTAGTTATTACATTGATGAAATACAATCAACAACAACTGATGGCGTATTTGCATGGAATGCAAAAACTAAAAAAGAATTAGGCGATGAATATAATATGAAGCCAGCAAGTCCAATCGGTAAAGAGTGGCACGAACAAGCTGCAGCTATCGAAGCTAAATGGTTAGCTGATGGTGTTGATTCAGTAACATTTAAAGATGATGGTTCTATTAAAAATATGCCAGCTGAAG
>DUNK01000004.1 GCA_012839355.1 Acholeplasma sp. | reverse complement strand
TGAATGAAGGTTGGATTGACTATATAATGCCGCAAATCTACTGGGAAAGAGGTAACTCTCATGGAGATTTTAATAAAGTGTTTACTTGGTGGAATCATTATATAGTCAATCCAACCTTCATTCATCCAATGTAGTGTATCTGAACATAAATACTCTCTACCATGTTGTTGGCCTAATGTTCCATATGAACCATTAGATGTAACTTTTCCTGTGTTAGGATCATAACTAACTACACCATTACCGTTTTTATAGATACCTGTTGGTGAAATCCCAAATTGAACATGTTTATTATTGTTAGCATTATGTGTAGTAATTACATCATGTACTCCTTTTATCATAGCGTTAACATGACCAATTTTTTCATCCTCGCTATAACCTGAATAAGGCACATAAAAATAATCATCGAAATGAATCGCGTCTACATCATAATTTTCAATTACTTCTTTAACTGTTAATTTAATGTGGTTTTTAACTGCCCACTTAGAAGGGTCTAATATTTTTCCTTTACTAGAATCACTGCTAGTAATTAAGTTCCCACTATACTCAGGATTACTTGAAGGCATAGAACTACCACTAGCAATTCTTCCTTCACAAGGACGATAAGGATTTAACCAAGCATGGAACTCAATTCCTCTTTTATGTGTCTCATCTACTAACCATGTTATTGGATCAAAATTATTAAAGTTAATATTAGAAACATATGGTGATTTTGGGTTAATAGTTGAAGGATATAAAGCATTATTATGAATTCTTATATGAAATATTAATGCGTTATAACCATAACTATCTAATTTGTTTAAAACGTTAGTCATAGTATTTCTAAATGTTGTTTCACCATTAATACTAACATCTCCAACAAAAGGACTAACCCAAACGGCCTTTAACATTCTTTCGTTTTCCGTTTGGGCATTTAATTCGATAATTTCTTTTTTATGATTAACTATACCTAAACTAAATATAGTAACTATTGCTAAAAATAATAATATTGTTTTCTTTATCTTTCTCATAATGTTCCCCTTATGTTGCTTCATTCATTTTATTGTATGCTAAGATTGCTGCTTCGTGTGATATATTAACACCTAACCTATAGATTTTTACATTTTCGACTATCTTTTCAACAATATCAAACGCTCTATCTAATAATTCTTTATGACCGGGCCTAACAGTTTCTCGGTAAAAAAAACTAATTGCATCTTTTAATGAGGCTTCTTTAATCCAATTTTCTTTACTTCTTTCTAAAAAACAAATCCCCTTTATTTCTTTTCTTGTCGGAACGCTTAAATCTGTTTTACCAGAAAAAGGTGTCCCGTAAGCGTAGATTTTATCATCGATAATTCTTATCGCCGGCTTATCATCATTTAAGATATATGAACCTTCAAACACTTCTAACCATAAAGATGTATGTGTAGATTTCCCTGTACCACTTGGTGCTGAGAATAAATACGCTTTATCCTCATAAACAACACTTGATGAATGTAACATAACACCCTCATACATTATAAGTCTTGTATAAAAGTAAGATCCATATAATAAATATTCAGCTGTACCTATATTTGGTAATTGAGTTTCGTTAAAAAGTTTTTCTACTTTATCTTCTATATTAGGTATTTCAAAATCTATTTCTTCATCTGTCTCTACTAAGTATGGTATGATTTGTGATTTTAAAGGTTCATAGATTGGATTCATTTTTACAATTAAGTCGCAAATTTTATATTTTTTCATATAGCCTCCACTTCCTAATTATACACAATTTAATTAAAAATTAAAACCTTTACTTTTTTATAAAAATCGCTCTTAGGTGATGTTCCCCTTCACTTAGGTCATTTATGCTGTTAATAGTTTCGTTACTTTCATTTACCCAACCGACAAATTCATATCTGTGATCCCAAACTTTAACTGCACTTCCTAAAACTAAACTATCAGCGTAAGTATAATTAGCAACATAAGAATTATATTTAGTGTATATCCAAAAAGAATTACCATTTTCTAAATTGCTAAAATCAACCGAAAGATAATCTAAATCATCAACCTCATATAAAGCATCAATAAAGAGTGCTTGAATATTTAATCTCCATAATTCTTGGTTATATGCTAAAAGTAAATCTAAATGTGGATAGTTAGTTTCTTCCGCTTTTAATAAAATGTAATCTTTTAACCAACCCCATTTTTCCCCCATAACAGAATCATTAAATATTTCTTCAATTCTATTTGGTAATGTTAATTTTGAGTTTGGATAGAAATCATGAATTGTTGAACCAATTGGAGCTGATAAATTATAAAATTCTTTATAGTCTTCACGGAAACTCATAAAGATTTCGTTTTTGCTAGTTGTATGATATCCATAATCACCAAAATCATAAACCACTTTTATAACCGCGTTCGCTTTTTCCCATTTAGCATAAAAAGTTTTATCTCCCATATCACTAGAAGCAACTTTAGAAATAGCTGAGCCTGTTAAGTTTGAATTATCATACCAACCAAGGAAGTTATAACCTGCTTTTCTTAGTTCAGGTAATTCTTTTTCTTCTCCTTGTATATAATAATCTTTAAGTTCAACTAACTCTACCACCCCATCATAGTAGTTAATCGGATAAGCACTTATCGTAACTTCTACTACCGTAAATGTTTTTTCGCCACTTGTTGTATAGAAACTTTCTGGGGCAAAATAATTACTGCCATCAAAATAAACATACATCTTACCAACTGAAGGCGTTAAGGTAATATCTGGCAACTTAATTACATCGCCATTTTTAAAGACTGGGCTAAGTCCACAATCAATATAAATTTTTTCGTTATATTCAGGAACGTGACTATATCTTTCATATTTATTTAATCCATCATGCGCTGGTGTTGTATTATAAAAGTCAATTGCTGTATAACCTCCTCTTTCATATGCTTCATTAAAGAAGTTATAAATAGAATAACTTAAATGAAGTGCGTTCCATAAACGGTTCTTACCACTGCCACTTAAATTAGGATTAGTATATGTGCCATTACCTTTAATCGCTTCTATTTGACCTGCAGCATGGATTGTATAATCATAATCTTGCAAGTAGTTTAATAACCATTCCCATTTAGTTTTATAAATAGGGTCATTAAAGAACTTATAAATGTTTGTTGGAGCTAAGTTCGTATTGTTGTTATCTGAAACTGTTGAACCTTCCTTAGCGCTAGTGAAAAACTCAAGCGCTGATGATTCTACAAGGTTAATTCCAAACTTATTATTCCAATCGTTAAAGAAGATTTCTCTTAACGCAAAATGGTTAGTTTCCGCAATCCCTTTTGTAATGGATAAATTGCCATAAACATCATAATAAAGTTTATATAAATTGTTGTGGGCATAGTTTGTTATTTCTCTACTTTCAAGTGTTGCATCTCCAACTCTTTCCATCTTTGTTGCAACTTCTAAAACTGATCTTGTCGCAACCTCACTCGCCAAGTATAAATTATCTTCTTCATCTATGGCATATGCGATAACTGTCACCTTATCAGCATATCCGTATCTTGGGATTCCTGTTAAGACAATGCTAAATTCATTTTTATGATCAGCACGGTTAATCGCGCGTCTTTTAACATCTCTACCATTGATATAAATTGTGCTTCCATCACTGTTTCTAATGGCCTCTAAAAGTTGTTCAGAAGTCGCTTCACCGAAGATAGCATAAAAACCAAATTCACACTTTAATAATGAACTATCAACCCTACCATAAAATCTTAATCTTTGAATGCCGCTTTCAGATACTTCTCTAATCGATGCACCACTTAATGTTTCAACCATATTAGTAACATTGATAGATTCATTCCACTTCGCAACTAAATCAATATTTTCATAAACTGGTTCTGTAAAATCAAAACGCATAACTCCACAATACCAACCTAAGAAAACATGTTCTTCTCTTACAGGTTTATTTGGAACATTAATCCTGCTGCCATCAAGAACCGTGACAGGCTCTAATGATAAATTATCATAACCTAAACTAAATGTAACAGTATGTTCTTTAACTCCCCCATCACTCTTCCATAATGCTACAAATGTTTTATTCTCATAAATAGGTTCATTAAAGTTAAATAGGTGGTGATCTAAAAGCCAACCTAAAAACTCATAACCATCTCTATGTGGACTATATGGTTCACTTAAAGTTGTCCCTTTTTCTATAACAATATTAGGTAACCATAATGAGTTATAACCTAAATCAAAATATAGCGTTACCTCTTCGTAAATATTTAATTCTTCCCACTTAGCATAGAGTGTTATATCTTGATTAACTGGTGTATTAAAGTTATATAAAACATTATTTAAATACCAACCTAAAAATTGATAGTTTAGTCTTGTTGGATTAGTTGGCTTGTTGATAACTGTACCTTTATTAATAGTTTCTTCAGTAACTGGCAAATTACCATAGTTTAAGTTAAATGTAACTGTAACCGTTTCAATATTAACTACTTCTTCCCATCTCGCTACCAAAGTAAACGAATTATAAACAGGATTATTAAAGTCATATAATATATTGTTTAAATACCATCCTGCAAATGTATAACCACTTCTAACCGGGTCTGTTGGTCTAGTTACTTTTTCACCTTCATAAACTTTCTTGGCTGGTAAACTTAAACCTGCATAGTCAAGTGAGAAATAAATCGTTAATTCTTCCGCATTAATATTATTCCATTTCGCATATAGATCAACATCAGTTGTTGTACCTGAAGGAATAACGCCGATCGGACTACCAGTAAGTGCTGCATTATTGTACCAACCTAAAAACTCATAACCGTCTCTTCTTGCAGGCGGTAAGGTAATATCAGGTGATATTTCTGTAAAACTATATATAACTGGAACTTTTTCAAGCTCAGGTGGAATTCTATTTAATATTTCTGTAATTAAAGCTGTTTCTGTTGGACCTAAATATGTCCATAAGTTTCTTTGTTGAATAAATGGTTTAATTCTTACTATTCCTACAACATCTGGCATTCCCCAAAACTGACCTACTTGGTTTGGGTTACCAGTTGATGTATATTCTTCCATTAAATCTAAAAGTGGTACCCACTTATTATATTCAGGCTGGTTAATAAACTTACCTGTACTCGCATTAACTTCTTTATTATTCATTTCATATAGATGGCTAAAATAATATTCATCATCATACCACCCACCATAGCCTGATGTATAACCATAACCATGCATAAAATCAGTTAACTCATCATCAGGAGTTATAATTCCCTTTAAAGATAAATAGTTGTAAAAATCAGTTAAAAAGTCCGTAATCATTTCATCACGATCTTCATAATTAACGGTTAATGTTCCTCCATTTAAATTATATGTAATATTGTAAACTATAATTTCTTCCCATTGTGCTACTAATGTAATATCTGTATAAACTGGACTATTAAAATCATATAGTGAAGAACCAACATACCAACCTAAGAAATTCAACTACTGTAACAATAAGTGAAGGTTCAGTAGTTAGTAAACCTACTCAACCTGCAAGAGAAGGCTATAATTTCTTAGGTTGGTATGTTGGTTCTTCACTATATGATTTTAATAGTCCAGTTTATACAGATA
>DUNK01000040.1 GCA_012839355.1 Acholeplasma sp. | reverse complement strand
TATTGGTGTTGAGACTACACTATATTTTATGGACAAATTAAGAGAACAACAGTTCGCTAAAAAGATTACTGACCCAAAGCAACTGCAAGAGGTTATTGTTGATGAACTCTTTAATTTATACTTAGAGGGGGAGATTATCAAAGCTGATATTAACTACGATAAAGAAGAAATAAACACATATTTGTTTGTTGGGGTTAATGGCACAGGTAAGACAACTTCTATTGGTAAGCTCGCAAAGAGATTAAAGGATGAAAAGAATAAAGTTTTATTAATTGCTGGTGATACATTTAGAGCTGGAGCAATTGACCAACTTGAGATTTGGGGTAAACGTGCAGGTGTTGATGTCTTTAAAAAAGAGGCAGGGAGCGACCCTTCAAGTGTGATATACGATGGACTACTTTTAGCAAAAAAAGAAAAGTACAATTGTGTTTTAATTGATACCGCTGGCAGACTTCATAATAAAAAATATTTAATGGATGAACTTGCAAAGATGCGTAGAGTTATTGAAAAGGTTATTAATATTCCTCCACAAGAAACATTTTTAGTTATTGATGCAACTACTGGACAAAACGGAATAATTCAAGCAGAGATATTTAAAGAAGCAACTGATGTTACAGGAGTTATTTTAACTAAGTTAGATGGAACAGCAAAAGGTGGAATAGTATTAGCAATTAAACATAAATATCAATTGCCAATTAAGTTTGTTGGTTTAGGAGAAAAGATTGATGATTTGGTTGTTTTTGATATTGAAGAATATATTTATAGTTTATTTAGTGATTTTTTTGGTGAATAGTAAATGAAAGAAATAAAGAAAATAACACATTATAATGTTTTGTTTGATTACTACAACTCTCTTTTAACTGATAAGCAAAAAGAGTATTTTATTATGTATTTTGAAAAAGATTATAGTTTGAAAGAAGTTGCTGATTATTATGAAATAACTAGAAATGCTGTTCATTCAGCATTAACTTCAACAATTTTAAAACTAGAAGAATTTGAAAGCAAGTTAAAGTTAGTTGAAAAGAATAACCTTAGAAAAGAGTATTATGGAAAGTACCAAGAAACAAAAGATGAAAAATGGTTAGAAAAACTAATGGAAGTAGAGGATAACTATGGCATTTGAAAATTTATCAAGTCGTTTACAAATGGCTTTAAGACGCGTAACAGGTAGAGGTAAATTAACAGAAAAAGATATTGATGAGATGTTGCGCGAGATTAGGTTAGGATTATTAGAGGCGGATGTTAACTTAAGAGTTATCAGGTCTTTTTTAGCGAACGTTAAAGAACAAGCCTTAGGCGAAAAGATTATGAAAGGTTTAAATCCTGGCCAACAAGTCGTTAAAGTTGTTCGCGATGAATTAACAAAAGCGATGGGAGAAAAGACCGTTGGTTTAGCTTATAAACCTTCAGGTATGACTATCTTTATGGTTGTCGGTTTACAAGGAACAGGTAAAACAACAGCTATTGGTAAACTTGGAAAATTTATTAGTAATGAAAAAGATAAAAAACGAAAAGTTATGTTTATTGCGGCAGATGTTTACCGTCCAGCAGCAATTGATCAGTTAAAAACATTAGGGGAACAAGCAAATATTTTTGTTTATGAAGAAGGTCAAAAGAAAGCGACTGATATTGTTAAAAGGGGCATAAAGTATGCTGAAGAAAACAAATATGATGTAGTAATTATAGATACGGCAGGAAGACTGCAAATTGACCAAGAGATGATGCAAGAGTTAAAAGATATAAAAGAGATAGTTAATCCTGATGAAATACTATTAACTGTTGATGCAATGACAGGTCAAGTTGCGGCAGATGTAGGTTTAACTTTCCATGAAGAGTTAGGTTGTACAGGCGTTATTATGACGAAATTAGATGGCGATACTAGAGGTGGTGCGGCGCTTTCAATTAGATTAATTGCTGGTATTCCAATCAAATTAGCATCTAGTGGGGAAAAATTAGATTCACTAGAAGTATTCCATCCTGATAGAATGGCTCAAAGAATTTTAGGGATGGGAGATGTTTTAACATTAATTGAAGAAGCGGAAGAGAAGTTTTCCGAAAAAGATGCGATGAATTTAATGCAAAAGATGTTATCAGGTAAATATAACTACAACGATATGTTAAAACAGTTTAAAATGATGAGAAGATTAGGATCACTTTCAAGAATACTAGGATTTATTCCTGGCTTAGGTCAACTGCGTAAACAAATGCAAAACGTTGATGAAAAAGAAGTATATCGAGCAGAATCGATAATCTTTTCGATGACAAAAGATGAAAGAGAAAATCCAGAACTGATAGCTAAATCATCAAGAAGACGTCAAAGAATTGCTAAAGGTTCAGGCGTTAAGGTTAGTGATGTAAATAAAGTTATTGAATCGCTTAATCAACAACAAGACATGGTTAAGCAAGTTGCGAAAAACCCTAACCAGCAACCAACTATCCCTCAACCTAAAGTCAAAAAGAGCAAAGGAAAAGGCAAAGGGAAGGGAAGATTCAGATATTAAGTTATCCACTATTTTTGTGGAAAAAAACAAGCCCATGTATGGTAAAATGGTAGTATGAGGAGAATGTTTTTAAGATGAAGAAGTTAATTTTAATAGACGGACACTCGCTCTTTTTTAGAGCGTATTATGCAACTGCATATTCAAGAAGTGGATTGATGCAAAATAAAGATGGTCTTTATA
>DUNK01000039.1 GCA_012839355.1 Acholeplasma sp. | reverse complement strand
CTTTTTCTCCAAGAATTGGAAGCCAATGCATCTTCAAATGGAGCAGGCGAGGGGAATCGAACCCCCATCTAATGCTTGGCAAGCACTTATAATAACCTTTATACTACGCCTACTTGTATTATCATACTATCAAAATAGTATTTATTTGTCAATTAAAGAAAATTAATGGTCGGGAAGACAGGATTTGAACCTGCGACCTCTTGCTCCCAAGGCAAGCGCTCTACCAAGCTAAGCTACTTCCCGTGTTTTTATAATGGCGCGCCGTAGAGGACTTGAACCCCTAGCCTTCTGATCCGAAGTCAGACGCTCTATCCAATTGAGCTAACGGCGCATAATTGCGTATCGGAATTTTATTTTAGAAGACTATTTTAGCGCAAACCTAATTGTGCAACGCAAGAATTATAACATAAAAAAATAGTTTAATCAACAAAAGAAGAGTGAATAATCGGTAAATGTGGTTTGATGCTGATGTAACCCGCATTTTTATGTTGTTCGCTTTCGATAAAAGAAGGAATATTTCTCATTATAAAGGTTAGTTTACCTTTATTTAAGTTTTTATGGTCGTTTAAAAATAATGATTCATCACTGAGTTTTAAAATGTGTTTTGTTTGTTTAATATAATACTCTTGAGATTTTAAATCAAGCGGTGATTTTTCTATTGTAATAATGAAAAGATTTAATAGTCTATTTGCTTCATCTTTGTAGTTTAATCTATCTAAATAGAAGATGATTGCTTGGGCTAAATCTAAGTTATCAATATCATTAATTAAACGACTATAATTTATAAGCGAATTTGCGTAGTAAGTAACTTTATCTAAAACGAAATAGTCTATTTCATCACTTTGAAGTGCCATATCTAACAAAATAGTAAAGAACCCCTTAGAAATTAAATCAGCACTAATAGGATTTTGATCTTGTAAATGTTCTTTCATTAACGCTACATGTTGATCAGGCAAAGTTGAGGCATATTGAGAAACGATAAGAAGTGCGAACAGATCATCCGTTTTAACTCTCTTATAAGCTTTAAAGTCACCATAAACGCCTGGGGCTTCTTTAGCGGATAAATAGGTATAAAACAAACTAAAGACTAGTGTAAACAAACTAAAAGGCACTAAGAAAATATTAGTGTAAAAGAAAATGAGTGTTATAACTGAAAATAACAAACCGCTAATTAAAGTAAAGAGTGGGGCAGCCAATAAGGATCTTTGCATGACTTTTCTAGCTCTTTTAAACTCTTCTGAAGTGTTTATCTCGCCAAAGTTAGGATAAACCATTCCACCACCTAAGAGTAACAATTTAAAGTCTATTTTTAGTCTCCATTTACCATTTTTCTTGTAAAAGACAAAAAATAAAATAATCATCATTTCATTTTTACAACCGGAAAGTAAAAAGGTAACAAAATGGGCTAATTCATGTAGTGCTAATGTTAAAAAAAGTGTTCCAATGAACATTAATATTTGGTAGTACCATTTAATTTTAGTTAAACTACGCCAAAGTTTTTGGAAATAATCACTATGAAAAAATGGCATAGTTACAAAGCCAATTACAAAACAGGCAATGAAGAAATATAAAACCCACCATTTTTTAAAATGTCGCATTAAAAATCACCAAATACATTATAACATCTTTACTATGAAAAAATTAAATTTTATGGTAATATTTATTTGTAAAGATAGTATATGAAAGATGGTTAAAAAGTATGATTATTCTTGTTGGGGCAAGCGCTAGTGGCAAAACAGAAATTGCGAATATTTTAATAAAAAAATTTAAATATCATAAAACAATCACAACTACGACTAGAGAAATGAGAGCTGGTGAAGTTGATGGAGTTAGCTACCATTTCATTACTAAAGAAGAGTTTCTTAAATTAAAAGAAGAAGATGCTTTTGTTGAGACGGCTCTATATCAAAATGAATATTATGGGACACAAAAGAAAGACTTAGTAAAAAAAAGTGTAATTATTTTAGAGCCAAATGGTGCTAATTCGCTTGTTGATTATTTAAAAGAGGATGCATATGTTGTTTTAATTGAATCTAGTAAAAAATTGAGAAAAACGAGGATGGTTAAGCGTGGCGATGATCTTAATAAGATTGAAGAAAGATTAAAGAAAGATAATAAACATTTTAACAAAAAGAATTTAAAAAAACTTGATTTACTACTAAAAAACAAAAAACAAACATTGGAAGAATTAGCAACAATAATTAATGATAAATACATAGAAGAAATTGGAAATTAAAAGAAGGG
>DUNK01000038.1 GCA_012839355.1 Acholeplasma sp. | reverse complement strand
TTAGTATTAGTAATGACCCAGACTGCAAACTATTTAATGTTAGTCATTATTCAATTGTTGGTGATTTATACGAAATATTGCCTGAACTTAATAAATTATTAGAGGAGGTAGCTTAAGATGTATAAGAAAATTACCGATAAAGACGTAAAAGCGTTAAAAGAAATATTTGGCGACAACAATACTTATGTTGGCGATGAGATTGCTGAAGAATACGCTAAAGATGAGATAGGATTAATAGTTGCTTATCCCGAAGTGAGAGTTGTTGCTAAAAATAAAGAGCAAGTTTCTAAAGTGATGAAATATGCTCATAAAGAAAATATTCCTGTTACAGTAAGAGGTGCTGGTACAGGTTTAGTTGGTGGTGCAGTTCCAGTTTTAGGTGGAATTTTATTAGATTTATCAGGAATGGATAAAATTCTTGAACTTGACCACACAAATATGACTTTGAAAGTTCAACCAGGCGTATTAATGCTTGATATATATGAAGAAGTTTTAAAACATGATCTATTTTATGGGCCAGATCCAGGTGAAAAAACTGCGACGATTGGCGGAACAATCTCAACAAATGCTGGTGGTATGAGAGCGATTAAATATGGTACTACAAGAGAATGGGTGAGAGGTTTAGAAGTTGTTTTAGCGAACGGAGAAGTAATCAATGTTGGTGGTAAAGTAGTTAAAAACTCTTCAGGTTATCCACTTAAAGAATTGTTTATTGGAACGGAAGGAACTTTAGGAATTATTGTTGAAGCAACACTGAAACTAACATCATTACCAAAATATTCAACATCTTTATTAGTTCCATTTAAAAATACAGCAACTGCAGTAAAAGCTGCAGCACAATTAATTGAGAAACATGTAACTCCAACAGCGGTTGAATATGTGAACCAACCATCACTTAAATATAGTAAAGAGTTTTTAGGCAAACACATGCCACATGATATTTATGATGCGTATTTACTTTTAAGTTATGATGGTACTAGCAAAGACGCACTTAGAAAAGATATTGATAGAGCAAGTGAGTTATGTATGGAATTAGGAGCAATTGATGTTTATTTAATTGATACTGATGAGAGAAACAGTAGCGTTTGGACAATTAGAGGTGCTTTCTTAGAAGCAATTAAAGCTTCAACGCCTTTAATGGATGAGTTAGACGTTGTTGTACCAAGAGCAGTGATTCCTGAATATTTAGAGTACACTGAAGAAGTAAGTAAAAAGTTAGGCATAAGAATGCCATATTTTGGTCATGTTGGCGATGGGAATTTACATATTTACTTTTGTAAAGATGATATGGACTTAAAAGTCTTTGAAGAAAAATTAGATGAAGCCTTTGATTTAATGTACAGTAAAGCATTTAGTCTTGGTGGATTAACATCAGGAGAACATGCTGTAGGTTATTTGAAAAAAGAATATTTAGCGACTCAAATTGGATCTACACAACTTGAATTAATGAAAGGAATTAAGAGATTGTTTGACCCTAAAAACATCTTGAATCCTAGCAAAATCGTAGATATATAGTCATAAGTAATATTGTTTCAATATTAAGCTATATGTTATAATAAAGATAGAAAGCGCTTTTATTTAAGAAAAGTTGAGGTTTAATATGAAATTAGCGATAGGGATTATGAGCGGCACATCACTAGATGGTGTTGATGTAGTACTCGTACAAATTAAGGAAAATTTTAAAGACACTAAAGTAAAAATAGTTGATTTTAAAACTTATCCAATTGAAAAAGAGATAAAAAGAAGAATTATATCTCAACTAAATTTAAATACTAGCAATGTAAAAGAAATTACAAGTTTAAATTTTGAAATTTCGGAAATGTTTGCTAGACAAACAAAAAGTTTGTTGGAGGCGAACGGTTTAACGAGCGAAGATATATCATTTGTCGCTTCACACGGACAGACGATTTATCATTTACCAAAAGAAATAGGTGATTTAAGGCCTTCTACGCTACAGTTAGGCGATGGCTCAGTCCTTGCAAATAATTTAAATATTACAACTATTAGCAATTTTAGAACGGCAGATATGGCAGTAGGAGGCCAAGGAGCACCTTTAGTACCTTATGCTGATTATTGTTTATATAGTAGTGATAAGGTTGAAAGAATAATGTTAAATATTGGTGGAATAGCCAATGTTACATATTTGAAAAAAGGCGGAAGTTTAGATGATGTAATCGCCTTTGATACAGGGCCTGGCAATATGATCATTAATTATTTTATGGAGAAACTTTATGATTTACCATATGATAATAATGGAGATATTGCTAAAAAAGGGGAACTAATTAAGCCGCTTTTTGAAGAACTGGTAAACAATGAATATTTTAAATTGCCTTATCCAAAGTCTACTGGTAGAGAAGATTTTGGGAGTAGTTTCTCAGAAGAGATTTTAAACAAGTATAAAAACGAAAAAAAAGAAGATTTAATAGCGACAGCAACACATTTTACAGCCAAAACAATTAGTATGGGTTGTAAATTAATATGTGATAAATTAGAAGGTTTTGAATTAATTGCATCGGGTGGAGGAGCGCACAATGCTTATTTACTAAAATTACTAAGCGAGTATTTAAAAGAAGTTAAAGTAACAACAACTTCTTTTTATGGCTTAAATGTTGATGCAAAAGAAGCTCTTGCGTTTGTAATATTAGGAAATGAGACGTTGAGCGGTAAGTCAAGCAACGTAAAAAGTGCTACAGGCGCAAAAAAGGATGTAATATTAGGACAAATATCTAATGTTATAACTAAATAGATAGAAAACAGCCAAAACAAGCAATAAACAAAATTGAGATACACATTTAAAGGGGGATAAAAAATGAAATTATACACATTTAAAGAACCTAATAAGCCGATTTTAGATTGGGATGGAAATCAAGTTGTTATTCCAAAAAAATATCATGAAAAGCCAGTCAGAGCTTTTTGGGTTTCAAATGTTGTAAATATTGATATGCCTAACCAATTAGATCTTAAAAAATACAAAGAAAAATTAAAAGAAATAATTGAAACGGCTAAAAATTACAATATTAATACGATATTTTTTCAAGTTAGAACTAATAATGACGCTTATTATAAATCAAAATTAAATCCTACTAGTCGTTATTTAGTTGGTAAAGAGGGAGATCCATTGCTATTTGATCCGCTTGATTGGATAGTGAAGGAAGCACATAAAAACAATATAGAATTACACGCGTGGTGTAATCCGTATCGTGTTTCTATGGCAAACCATGATAAAGACGAATGGTTAGAATCAGCAAGTGATTTAAATTTGGCTAAAAGAAGAAAAGATTTACTTGTTTTAGATACTGAAGGATTGATAATTTTAAATCCTGCAAAGGCCGAAGTTAAACAACATATTATTGATTCTATGATGGAGATTATTAAGAATTATGATGTTGATGGGATACATTTTGATGATTATTTTTATCCTTATAAGCCTTTACATCATGAGCATGATGATATCGAGGAGTATGAAAAAAGAAAAGATAAAAATCAATCGTTAGATGATTTTAGAGAACGTCAAGTTGATGAGGTAATTAAAGGCGTTTATGATGCGGTAAAAGCGTATAATCCAAAACTTCAATTTGGTGTAAGTCCGTTTGGAGTTTGGAAGACTAACTTATCTGATCCTAACGGTTCAAGAAACGTTGGTGGAGTCTATGAATCAGGGATTAGCCAACACGCTAACTCATATAGATGGGTTAAAGAAGGATTTATTGATTATATAGTTCCACAACTTTATTGGGATTTTGCTTTTGAGAAGGCTCCGTTTGCCGATATGACTAATTGGTGGGTTGATTTATGTAAAGGAACTAATGTAAAACTTTATATAGGTCATGGTGCTTACCGTTTAGGAAGAGATGGGCAGTATGAAGATAAGATGGAGATTGTTAATCAAGTAAAATATGCAAACCAATTTAAAGAAGTACAAGGAAACATTTTCTTTACATACAAAACATTCGTTCAAGATGGGCCTGAAAAAGAAGGAATGCTTGAACTTAAAAAGTTATTTAACAAAGGAAGGTAAAAAATATGAAGAAATTTAGATTGTTAGTATTAACTATATTATTAAGTTTTGTTTTAATAGCGGTTGGTAATCTTAGTGCGCAAGGAGAACCACCAACGCCAGTTCATACTATTACAGGCGAGTATGACGCAGTAAATGATGTATATACATCAACGATTGAAATTGAATTAGGGTTCACAGGTTCAGTTTCTGGAGTTAGTATTGTATATCAATTATTTCAAGGTATTCCACCGAGCAGTTGGACTACTTATAATGAACCAATCTTAATTCAAAGAAAAGGTAACTATAGATTAAGATATAGAAGTTTGAAAGCCGGTGTTTATGGTGCAGAACAAGCTATAAATATTAGGGTAGATATTGATGTTGTTGAAACATATCCGCACGTAATAAGAAATAATGAAATTCTTAAACATAAGGATACTGGTTTACCGATTGAATTACCTATCTACACAGAAAGAACTAAAGAAATACGTGGTGTTTGGGTGTCAACGGTTGCTAATATTGACTTAAATCAATGGGTTGATGATCAACAATATAAAAATGAGATTATTTCTATTTTAAATAGAGTTCAAAGTCTAAACATGAACACAATCTTTTTCCAAATAAGATCAATGAATGATGCAATGTATCCATCTGAATTAGCGCCTTATTCAAGGTTTATTAAAGGAGCACAAGGTGAAGGTTTAGATTGGGATATTTTAAGATTTACAATTGATGAAGCTCACAAGCGCGGTTTAGAGTTACATGCATGGTTAAACCCATATAGAATTGCTAATATGCCTGCTGAAACAACTCATGCGGAGATGTTAGCGACATTACATGCAGATAACTTCGCTAAGAAAAATCCGCATTTAGTTTTAAAGCAAACTAACGCACCATCTGGTGGTACAGCAACATTTATTTTAGACCCAGGTAGACCTGAGGTTAGACAATATTTAAGCGATGTTATTGAAGAAGTACTTACAAATTATCCAGATGTTGATGGAATTCACTTTGATGACTATTTCTATGTAACAACAACAGAAGACGCGCAAACATTTATTAACTACAACCCAACAAACATTAGCACATTAGCAGATTGGCGTAGAAATAATGTTGATATGATGATTAAAAACGTTCATGATATCGTTGAAGATTTTAATATAACTAATGGTAAAAAAGTTAAATTTGGAGTTAGTCCTGGCGGAATATGGGCGAATAAATCTACACACCCGGATGGATCAAATAGTACAGGTTGGCAATCATATGTTTCTTTATTCGCAGATACAAGAAAATGGGTAAAAGAGGAGTGGTTAGATTATATTCTTCCACAATTATATTGGGATTTTGGTGCTACATCATCAGCGTTTGAGGTATTGGTTGACTGGTGGGTAGATGTTGTTAGTGATGTAAACGTTGACTTACTTGTAGGATTGGGATTTTATAGATATACAGATAACACGCCATGGACAAATGAAGATATTTTTGTTGAACAGTTAAGATATATTAGTCAATATGCAGAAGTAGCGGGGCATGTAACATTTAGTTTTAGAACATTCAATCGTGCAATACCACAAATTGTTAGCACTATTGAAAGACTTGAAAACTATTATTGGACGAAGCCTGTTGATTTTACATGGGCTAGTGATGTAGAGGTTCTTCCTTTAGATAACGATGAGATACTTGCGGTGAAACAAGAAATCAGAGACTTGATTACTCAAGTGAATAACTATATCACAAGTAACGAAGTTCAATCTGATGAAGGATTAGAACCAGATGATTTAATACTTGGTAAAAAATATGCATCTGCAGCTGCTTTAGCAGCGATTAACGCGGCAATCGAAGAAGCTGAAGGGGTAGTTGATAATAGATTTAGGATGTCTGTATTTGTTGAAGAAAAAGTTATTTTACAAAACGCATTTAATGCATTTAAAGATGCTGTTTATCAAGGTTCATTTGACCCAAATAGAGATCAAGCTGTATCGATATTACAAGGAGCGGTTAATCAGTTAAGAACTAGAAGAAACCTAATTCAAGATTCTGAAGGTAAACAAGCGAGTGAATTACCAAAAGGACAATACTTCGCTCCTAAAACAGTTTTAACGGCAGTTGATAATATTATTGCAGCTGCTGAAACAATTATTGCTGATGAAACATCGGTTTCTCCTGATATTAATGCAGTTTATTACGAATTAAAAGATGTAGAAACCACTTTACTTAATAGTTATTTCCAAGGTCAACAAGACCCACAAATTGTAGTAACATTTGTGTATGGTGAAGATAGAACAGAAACTGTAACATTAGAAGAAGCAGGGCCTGTTGCAAAACCAGCAAACCCAACTAAAGAAGGTTATACATTTACTGGTTGGTATTTAGGTGATAATTTATACGATTTTAACACTGTTGTAACGGCTTCAATAACATTAAATGCAGTATTTGAAGAAGAAGATATTAGCGTTGTAACAGATAATTTAGAAGTGGCATTAGCAGAATTTAAAAAACGCGTAGACAAGGTTAAAGCAAGTGAAAACACAAATCCTGAAGAGTTAAGAAAAGGTTACCAATATGTTACGCCTGAGAAAAAGGCAGAACTTAATGAACTTATCAACGAGGCACAAGCATTATTAGATAATGAAAATAGTTCTAGAGAAGAAATTGTTGCGATGCTGACAAATCTTAATGCTGTTGACGAAGGTTTAGATAATCATATCGTTGTAGGCGAAAAAGAATCTAACTATAGACAAATTGCGATTATCGTTGGTAGCATCATCTTAGGAGTAAGTTTGGTTGGTGGTTTAACAATTTTAGTATTGGTTAAGAAAAGAAAATAATGGATAAAATAAAAGAGATTCTTTTAGAAGGCGTTAAAGAAAAAGCTTTTCCTGGCGGACAATATTGTGTTGTTACTAAGGATGAAATAAAGTGTGGTTATGTAGGTTACAAATCATATGAGCCATTGGTAAAAAATAATGGGGAAGAAATATATGACGTAGCCTCTTTAACTAAGGTCATTTCTACAACAACATTGATAATGAATTTAATTGAACAAGGAAAGCTTTCTTTAGATGCCAAAATTAGTGATATTCTACCGAGGTTTAAGCATCGCGATGTAGTAATATACGATTTATTAATACATAGTTCAGGATTACCTGCTGATATTCCCAAAGCGGCTACTCTTAAAAACAGAGAAGAAGTAATCAATAAAGTTTATGAGTTTGATTTGATTTATGAAAAGGGAGAAAAGGTAGTTTATTCTGATATTGGTTATATATTGCTAGGACTAATAGTCGAGAAACTTTATGGAATGCCAATTAACGAAGCTGCAGAAAAAGTAATCTTTAGCAAGTTAAACATGAAAGATTCTAGTTACAGGCCAGATGTTTTAAGAGCAGCTCCGACTGAAAAGCGTGAAGATGATGTTTATAATGGCTATTTAGTCGGCAGAGTGCACGATGAAAAATCTTTTGCGATGGGCGGTTTAGCGGGACACGCAGGGCTTTTTTCAACCGCTAAAGATATAGCGAAATTTATTCAAAGCATCTTAAAACAGGAGTTTGTTTTAAAAGATGAAACAGTTAAAGAAATGTTTAAATCAAGAATCCTAAAAGAAGGCAGATACGGATTAACTAACCGCAGTTTAGGTTGGGATAAACCAGTAGACGATATTGATAAAGTTATTATGCATACGGGTTTTACGGGCTGTAACATGTGGATTGATTTAAACATAAATAAAGGTTTTGTTTTATTAACAAATGGTGTTCATCCAAAAAGGGCAAACAATAATGTTTTTCCTTATCGAAATAGAATAAGAGAGTATTTGACTTAAATGGAGGAAAAATAGTATAAAAAGAGTGTTTAGTTTTTTAGTCTTATTTTTAGCAATCTTTGTTTTAGCGGCTTGTACTAACAAAGTAAGTGTTGAAGAAGGTACATTCAATATCACTGTTGGCGAAGAACAAGAAGTTCTTTTCAAAGGAGTTGGACCTGAAAAACTTATTTTTGAAAGTTTAAACGAAGATGTAGTTTTAGTTGATGAAAATGGAGTTTATGTAGGAGTTGGGCCAGGTTTAAGCACTATTACAGTTAAACACAAGAAGAAAGAGTGGTCATTATATGTAGTAGTTACTGGCGAAAAAATTACAATTAATGCTGCTGAACAACTAGAAATTAATGTTAATAGCGAGCATAATTTAGTTTACCAAACTAATGATGAAAACGGAGTGACTTTTGAGTCTTCTGATGAGTCTATTTTAAAAATTAATGATGCTGGCGTAATTACTGCGCTTGAGGCAGGAACAGCTAATGTTGTAATTAAATCAAAGACAAATTATAAACTCGTTAAAACAGTTAGTGTTAGGGTTTTAGGTATAAATGAGATTCTTTATGATATTAATGTTGTTAAAACTTTAACAATGGATCTTTTCTCAACACAAAAACTAACGGTTGCAACTGATGATTCAACAGGAGTTACTTTTACATCATTAGATAGCGAAAAGTTAACGGTTGATGCCGAAGGTAATATGGAAGCGTTGGTTGAAGGGATAGTTAATGTAAAAGTAGCGTCTAAATTAAACCCGAACGCTTATGAAATAGTAACAGTTACAATAGTTGATAACAGAGCCCCTGAAGAAATAAATTTCACTGAGGCGGTCAACAATACATTAAACTTAACTAATTATACGCTTGAGTTTTATGTTAATGAGAACTTTGAAAATATTAACTATTACTACACGATATTGTTAATGTTCAACGACAATGTGACAAAAATACAATCAGGTACTATAGAAGAGTATTATGAGGTTGTTGATGGCAATCAGTATGTTTATAGAAAAACAACTGATGGTTTTGTAAGAGAAACAACAACTACAAGCGGAAGTGATGGTTATGTCTTATATGAAAACTTCACGTTTGATGCGTTTTCATACAATGATGCTAGTAAAAAATACTCATTAAATGCAGCAGATCCAAAGTATGCGAATCTACTAGATGATTTTATTAGTTTATTTACTGAGGATGGCGTAGTACTAAATTTCCAATTATCAGTTAAAGAGGGTTATATTGATAAAATGGAGTTTATATTTGTTTATGAAGATTACGTGTTTAGTATTACGATAACAATTAAAGATATATCAAGTACAGTAGTGGAGGTGCCAGAACATGCTTAAAAACTACTTTAAAAAGTTTTGTTTAGTGGCTCTTTTTGTTGTAGCCTTAATCTTTCCATTAAGTATTAGAGCACAAGAGCCAGAGTATTTTGAGTTAATAATTGATACTGATGTTTCTAAGGTTTTACATGGAGTAGAACACCGAAGAATAACAGGTTCAGTTAGAACAGGAACAAGAATAGTTAAACAACAAATTAACTATACCGCTGCTAATATTCTTACTGATGAAAATTTATTTGCAGTAGTAGGAGATAATTATATTCCTCACGGTTTTGGAATGGGTCACATTCGTGGTCAAACATTTGTGATAAATCAAAGATTCCAATACCAAGCAAAAGTAGTATCAGCGGTGAATGGCGACTTTTACATCATTAGACATGAGGACCCTAACTATTTAGGTATGACGATTGGTTCACATATTATTGAATATAGAACTATTCATGAAGGGGATCATTCTAGACCTTTGATTGGTTTTCACGATGATGGAAGCGTAACAATTGGACCACCAGAATATAAAGGCTATCAAGTAATAGTTTTAGATAATGCTGGTTCTAAAAAACAAAAAGAAATTAATGTTGCAGGCTTTAACCGTTTACCGGAAGAAGGCGAAGTTACAGCATTTTTCTGGAATCACACTGATACTATTTCTAGTCCTGAGCCAAAGATGGTATTTAAAGGAATAGATGTTAAAACTACACAAGGTAGTGTAGGTAGATATTTTGCTGAAGGAACACTTAACTACATTACTACAGAAGATGTTACATTAGAACGCGGTGATTTTCTTTTAATGGGTGAAGATATATTTAGTGAAGGATTAATTACAGAAGAAGAAACAGTAATCGTTCATAATGTTTTAGGTGGAATTCATGAAGGAATTAGATCGGGTTGTGCAGGCGGACAAATGTTAGTAGTTAATGGAGAGAGAGTTGTTTCAGATAACACGGATGTTCACCCTCGTACAGCTGTTGGTGTAAAAGCTGATGGGACAGTTTTCTTTGTAACAATTGATGGTAGGTTTAAGTTAGAAAACATACCAGGAATGGATTATGAACAACTTAGTTATTTAATGCTTTATTTCGGTGCAGAAACTGCAATAAATGTTGATGGTGGTGGATCTTCTACGATGTTATTTTATAACCCTGAAACTGACTATTATGACACAATGAATAGACCATCTGATAATCCGCTTAGTTTAAGAAGCGTTGCTAATGGTATGTTCTTCTTATATGGAAACTTAGAAGCACAATTGCCACCTTCACCATATCCAGATACAAGAGAAATATTAACTAAGCCTAGTCACTTTTATTTTGGCGAAGATAAAATGTTAAAATTTGATGCAGTTCCTAACGCTGAATATTATACGATTAGAGTTAATGGTAGAGAAAAGTATAGAACAACAACAAACTCTTATCAGTTTGATTTTGATTATGGAACTTATGAACTTGAGATACAAGCCTTTGGTGATTTTGCATCTTATAAACAATCTTCAATTGAAACGATTGAAGTTTCAGTGTTCACACCAGGGGTTTCAAATTTAATAGAAGGACTTAAAAAATATGGTCAATCTGCTAATAGAAAATAGTGTTATAAAAGGGTGATAAGCATGAGAAAATTAACTTATTTAATATTAATGATTGGAGCGATTCTTTTAGTTGGTTGTAAGACGAAAATTAAGATTACGGTTGATGAATCTATAACTGTATATACGAACGAACCTTTTCATCTAAACTTTGAAACTAATGATAAAAAAGGATTGCTATTTGAGTCGTTTAACGAGACGATGTTTACTATTGATGAAAATGGAGTTATCATAGGTCATGAAAAAGGACAAAGTTTTTTAAAAATAGTATCTAAAAGCGATAAGAATGTTACTATGACTATTACAGTACGCATTGAACAAGGCGAGACTATAACAGTTCCAAGCGAACTAACTTTAATGGTAGGAGAAAGTAGTCTTTTAAATGTTGTTAAGAGTTTTGATACAGGCGTAAACTTTAGTTCTGCTGATACAAATATCGTAACGGTTGATGCTAATGGCAACATTACAGCTGTTGGTGGTGGAACCGTTGATGTTACAGTAACATCAAAAGAAAATGAAAGAATTAAAGGAGTAGTAACAGTAACGGTTACAGAAGGAACGACAATTACAGTAGATGAGAGTGTAACACTTAGCAGAGAATCAACGCTACAGTTAAATGTAGAAACAAATATTCATTTAGGTGTATCTTATGTTTCTTCAAACGAAAATATTGTTACGGTTTCTAACGAAGGTAAATTAACGGGCATCAACAAAGGTACTGCAGTAGTTAAAGTTGTATCTAAAGTTAATGCAACTAATTATAAAGAAGTAGAAGTAACAGTTACGCAATTAGAAGGATTAGTTACTGAAGTGCATTTAGATGCTGGAGATCAACATCAAGTTCCTGATTTAGTTGCTAACGCATCATATGAAAGTGCTGATGAAAACATTGCGACAGTTAGTGATAGTGGGCTTGTTATAGCGGTAAGTCCAGGCCAAGTTGTGATAACAATTACTAATAAAAATGATGAAAGCATTACTGAAGAGTACATTGTTAATGTGGTAACAGAACCAGTGGATTTTACAATTGTAGGCAGTGAAAAAATGTTACTAGGACAAACGCAACAATTATCTTTAACTTTAAATCCAGTATATGCAGATCCTACTGCTTTTTATCAATCATTAAATCCGATGGTTGCAAGTGTAGATTTAAATACTGGTTTAGTAACGGCAGTTGGTCCTGGTAGTGCAGGTATAAAAATTACTTCACTTAGCAACCAAGAACTTACGAGAGTAATTTACATAACAGTTTCAAGTATTATGGCTGTAGATAGCACTAAAGGCGAAGGAGATTCAATTACATATTTAGATTTCACATTAGAATATGGAGTGAACTTGTTTAATAATATTGATGAAGCGATTGCTGAGTCTGTAAATAATACTGAAATTCTTGTCTATCCTGGTAGCTACAATAGTCCAGTAGTAATTGATAGAGGAATTAATTTAAGAGCGCAAGGCGAAGTAACGCTTAATACTAGTGTTGTAATTGCTAGTAGTAATGTTACAATTGATGGTTTTACAATTAAAGGTGGAACTGTATCCAATACAAGTAACACTGATAATGTTAAGGTAATCAATAATAA
Source organism: Acholeplasma sp. (assembly GCA_012839355.1). Taxonomy (GTDB): domain Bacteria; phylum Bacillota_I; class Bacilli_A; order Acholeplasmatales; family UBA5453; genus UBA5453. The sequence continues at coordinate 35,419 of DUNK01000038.1, read as the reverse complement.
ATTTACAGAAATTAATGCTAGTACAATTATTAAGTTAGAGGGCGTTTCTAATGCGCATGTTAATTATAATGAAATCATTGGAAATATTAATCAAGCGATTGTAATTACAGGGCTTAAAAAAGGAAGCAACTACATAAAAGGAAATATCATTGATGGTGGGAATTTAGGAATTAAAATATCATCAACTGAAAACTTTGATGCAGCAACAATTATTGATGTAATGTGGAATGAAATTAGTAATATTGAAGTAGGTTTAGATATTAATTTAGGTCAAGGAAATAATGTTGCTGATATTAGAAAGGTTTTAAGATTTAATAAGTTAAGTGGTTATGAAACGGCCTTAATAACAGTTGAAAATCATGGTTTAGATTTGAACTTAAACTATTGGGGAGAAACAATCGATATTAATAAATTTGAAAATGTTAATAATAGTGAGCTGGCGGCTTTCTATGCCAATAGTGAAGATGTATTAACTGAAGAAGATTATAATCCAAGAGTTCCGGTTAAAATTGAAATCACTAATAAAATAGATGAGATAGAAGTTGGTGTTGAGTATACAATTGAGTATGTAATTTATCCAAGGGAATTAAGTGATAATACAGTTAGTTGGCGCTACTCAAATACGCCAGTAATTGAAGCTAATGGAGCAACAATTAAAGGTCTTGAATCATGGGATGTATTAATTACATTAAGAGCAAGAGATAATGCAAATGTGTACGATTCGTTTATGTTGTCAATAACAACAGATCCATACTTATAATTCGTTCCGGTTAATCGCACATATTCTGACTTTTATGTTGGCAATACTTTCCAATTAAATGTCAATGTTGTACCTTATCAAATAAGAGATGAAAAAGTAATTTATGAAACTTCAGATGAGAATATTGCAACAATTAGTGAAACTGGTTTAGTCTCATTAGTAGGCGCAGGTCCAGTAACAATTGATGTTTATTTAGAAATGGACAATACGCTTAGACAAGAATTTAAGTTTGTAGTGTTTGATGAACTTGATATGAATGATCCGTTTGACTATGCGATAAGTACGATGGTCAATTATTCTATTTTCCGTAGTTGGAATGTTTATGGTGTGAATTTTGATTATACAGCTGAATACTTAGATAGTGTTTCAAAATTGTTAATTGGCGATATTGAAATTGATTTATCAATGATGATTCCTGGTGAATGTCCACAAATAAGACCAGGTTCAGCAGCGCCGAGATTAAAGCCGAACTTACCGGATGAGCAGATTTATAATCCTGAGTATGTTCAATATGTAGTTGTTCATGAAACTGCAAACACAGATGTTGGCGGTGGTGCATTATGGCATGCTAATTATTTGATGAATGGTTATTTAAATGGAACAGATAGATATGCTTCATGGCATTATACAGTTGACGATAAAAAAATATATCAACATATTCCGTTAGAAGAAGTTGCATATCATGCTGGTGACGGAAGCACTGTTGCAGGTAGTCCATGGCGCGATGGAAACCAAGGCGGTATTGGTGGTGGAAACAGAAACGGTATCGGTATTGAAACAAGTGTTGCACATGGTGATAATATAATGAGCATCTGGCATAGAACTGCAAGACTTTCTGCAAAACTATCAAAACAATTTAACTTACCAGCCAATGATCATATGGGTAATGTTAAGTTCCACCAGGACTTCTCAGGAAAGGTTTGTCCGCAATCAATGATTAATGCAGGCTTAACTGGATATTTCTATGATTTAGTTGAGAAAGAATACTACAGAGAGTACAATTTTCCAGGTTTAATGTTAAGTATTAATTCTCATAACACTGAATATTTAACTAATGATGGAAGATTAAATAAAGTTCCATATAAAGCCGTGACGGTTAGTTATGATTTGACCATTACATACAATGGAGAAAGTAGAACACATACTTTATATGTTTACATTCCGGGACTAATAAAATAGTTTTATTAAGTGAAACTTGTGTATTTGTCGTATTATCTTGACAGCGTTTACAAAAAAGGGTAAAATTAATTAGTACGGAAGTGTTTTCATAAGCAATATTATTATATAAATAATAAGAGTGCGAGAAAGTGGAACAAAAAACAACTTGATTATATTGTCAGCATTTCGGTAATCTATGTAGTATAATAACTATGTAGTTAAAATAAGAGAAAAACACAAAAATAAAAAGGAGAGTGAATCAGAAAATGAAATTTAGAAGAATATTCATTTTTGCATTATTGGTAGCAACTACTATGCTATTAGCCGCTTGTGGAGGCAAAAAAGCAAAAGTAGGTCCTGCGGTTATCAATAACACAGGTCAAAAAGACGTTACACTTCGTTTAGGTATGTCTTTTGATGAATTAGCAGGAATTTCAGCAACAGACGCTGTTGCAGGAGATGTAACTAGTAAAATTCAAATAGAAGGTACTGTTGATACTAATGTAGCAGGTACTTACCGTTTAACTTACAAAGTTACTGGAACAGATGGTGTTGAATTTGTTTACGAAAGAGATATTACAGTTGCAGCGGTAGTAATTAACGGGCTTGAAGATCGTAAAGTAAGTCAAGGCTCTACAGTTAATTTAACATCAGGAGTTACTGTTGTAGATCCGATTCTTGGAACGTTATATGCTCATAACGCTGAACATTTAGCACAGTATTTCACAATTACTGGCGAAGTTAATAAAGATGTTGCTGGTGATTATGAAGTAGTTTATGTAATAACTATTGGTGATTTTACAACTACAATCGTAAGAACATTCCACGTTGTTAAAGAAGCAACAATTAATGTTCCTGGTGGTGGTGACGAAGAACAATTAGAATATGGTTCAAGCTTTGACCCTAAACTAAATGTATCTGCAGTAATGCCAATCGAATGGGAAAAACCACTCCAAGCAACAGATGAAAATGGAGAACCAATAGTTGATGAACAAGGCAAACCAGTTTATGTTCAAGAAGAAGATGAAGAAGGAAATCCAGTATTTGATGAAGAAGGAAATCCTGTTTATGTTAAAGAATTAGATGATGATGGAAATCCAATCATCGTGTATGGCACTAGAACTGTAGATGCTGAAAATATTGCAGTTATTGGAAGTGTAAATACACAAAAAACTGGCACATATACTTTAACTTACAAAATCATTGACCCAGAAAATCCATTAGAGTATTTAAAAGATGGAGAAGGAAATGATGTTGTTGCAACAAGAACAATTAAAGTCTATATCAAAGTAGAAATTAGAGGTATTGCACCTTTAACTGTTACTATTGATTCAGAATTTAGTAATATGGTTCAAGGTATGGAAGGTGTTACAGGTTATGATACTATCAAAGGTAATGTTACATCTGATATTCAAGTTATTGGTACAGTAAACACTGCTAGACTTGGAGAGTACACGTTAACATATTTATTAGTTGGTTCTGAAGGTGTTACTGATCAGAAAACAAGAAAAGTTACAGTTGTTCCTCCAGTCGCAGGATTACAAGAAATCGTATTTATGTCTGGAGACCTTAGAGAACATGACCCATTCCACGCTGAATTTACAGGTACTGAAGCAGAAAGAAGACAAGAATTACATATAGCAGCAGAAGAAACATTTAATGTTAAAATTACTTATAAACAGTATCCGGATAATGCTGCATGGGGTCCAGATAGAATTAGTGCTATTATTCAAGCAAGTACTGCTGGAACACCATTAGCGGATGTATTCTACCACGTTACAACAGACTGGTTAGGACAATTAGCAGGTGGAGGCGGTATCGCGCCAATTAACAATTATCTTGGTGAAGGTAAACCGGGTGAAAAGATTAATCAAAAGATTATTGATGCTGGAACATTGGGAGCAAATAGTTATGGGTTCTCAACTGGAGCATTAACTGTTGCATCTGGCTTATATTTCAACGTAGACTTGTTAAATGAGTTAGGTATTCCTAACCCTGCAGGATTATACTATAATGAAGGCGTAGATGTTGGTGCAAAATGGCGTTGGTCAGACTTTAAAGCGTGGGCAATGGCTGCTCAAGCTCAGTTAAACACTAAAGGTGAAGACTATTATGCCTTAGGTGGAGCATTAGCTTACTACGGAGAAAATATGGTACCATTAAATGGCGGAAGTTACTTAGATTTAAGCACAGGGACAGTTCATTTTGCTGATGAACCAGCAATGCAAACATATGACTTTATCCGTGAACTATTCGTAGAAAACTTATTTGAACCTAATAGAGCTTATGACCAAGGTTCTGCTGAATGGCAAGCTGGTAAAGTATTAATGCACCCAGGAGACTTATGGTTTGTTAAAGCTCCTAATAGATGGGGTAACTTAGGATTTGAATTAGGATTTGTTCCTTATCCTATGTCAGATACTTATGAAGGTGAATATTTATCACCAATTTATGGTACATCTGTAGCATACTTAGCTGCTGGTCACTCTGCTGAGAGAAGAGAATTAGCGTTTAAAGTATGGAGTGCAGTTCAAATTTGGGAAACTGAAGGAATTACTCCAGAAGAAGGATTTAGAAATACACTAATGACAAGATTTGAAGATGAACTATATGTTAATGCTTATATGACTATCTATGATAAAGCTTATGTTGAGTTCTTAAACTCTATCGGTGTTGGCTCGTTTAGCCCTAACAGCTTAAAGTTAGCACTTAACGTAGGTATTCGTGATGGTGAACAAAGAAGTGCTGTAGAAAGTATTGTCGGTGTATATGAAACTATGCTAGGACAATTTATTGCCGGCAACTAACACACTTTAAGACATAAAATTTAAAATACCCCCTTTTTGCCGAACCAAAAAGGGGGTAATATTTAAAAAAAGGAGCGATCGCAATTAAAAAAATTTGGATAATACTCATTTCACTAGTGGGTTTATTTTTCCTTTATGGAATAGTTGATGCTATAGTTAAAGCGGTTCATACGGACTACTTAAAGTACAATAAAGTTAGTAGGGAGATTGATACTACAACATTTGAAGAAAGTTCTGATTATCATAACTATAAAAACAGTTTTCCTGAAGATTACCCACAAACTGATAAATTTGGAGTAAAAGGCGAAGAATATGTCGCTATAGAAGGAAATCATGAAATATTGGCAAGTTATGAAGGAATGAACAACGTTCTTTTAACTGATGAGTCTGGTTCAGTTACTTATGAGATAGAAGTAAGTGAGGCGGGTTTTTATCGTGTATTAGTAACGTACTTTCCATATGTTGGCGAGCAAGCAGACGCTATTAAAGGAAAGAGTTCAAACATTGAAAGAAGATTTTTACTTAAAGATGATGAAGATGGAGAATTTAAAGTTCCGTTTGAGTCTGCAGACAACATCGTGTTTAGACGTTTATGGGGTTCAGAAGGCAACATCATCAAAGACATCCACGGTAATGATATTAGACCAAGACAAATAGAACTACCTGATTGGAATGAAGCGTATTTAAGAGATGCTAGTGGTCATATCGTTGAACCATTTGAAATTTATTTTAAAGAAGGCATAAATACGATTAAAATAGAATCATTAAGAGAGCCTATGGTTATAGGTAAAATTGAATTAGAAAGCATTAAAGTTTTAAAGAACTATGAACAAATGGAAGCATACTATCAAGAAAAAGGTTATCAAGCCGCAAGTAAGTCTTTAGAAATTTATCAGGCTGAAAAACCGGTGAATACAACTTCACCAACTTTATATCCTTTAAATGATAGAACAAGTTCTTTAACAATGCCAAATCACCCAAGCAAACAAATCTTAAACTCAATTGGTGGTAATAACTGGAGGTTGAGCGGAGATAGAATTACTTGGGATTTTATAGTTCCTGAAGATGGTCTTTATGAAATAACTTTAAGAGTTAAACAGAAGACGGCAGCAGGAATGACTGTGGCAAGAAATATATTTATTGATAATGAGATTCCATTTAAAGAAATGGAAAACTATGAGTTTGTTCGGCATGGAGATTGGCGTCTACAAACTCTTGGTACAACTAAAAAACCTTATCAATTTTATTTTGAAGAAGGTAAACATACTATCTCTATGGAAGTTAGTTTAGGCAAGTATGGTATATTAATTTCCGAAATTAACAATGCAATTAATAACTTAAGTGAGATCTACCGAGAAATTATTATTTATACTGGTGCTGAACCAGATGAATTCCGTGACTATGGATTAACAACAAGAATTCCTAATTTATTGGAAAGATTTGAAACGGAAAAACAAAGATTAGAAGACACTAGACAAGCATTAATTGACATTTCAGGTACTAAGAGTGAAAAAACAGGTATTTTAGATACTGTATTAATTCAATTAAAAGACTTTTTAAAGAAACCAAGTGAAATCCATAAAAAGCTATTAAGATTTGAAAATAATATTGCCTCGTTAGGTACATTGATTATATTATTAGACCAACAACCACTAGAAATTGACTATTTTGTTGTTGCATCACCATGCGCTAAATTAATGCGTGGTAGAGAAAACACATTTGAGAGCATGTGGAATGGAATTAGATCATTCTTCGCATCTTTTTATGTTAATTATGCATCTGTTGGTATGACAAGTAGAGAAAAAGTTACAACAATTGATGTTTGGTTATCGGTTGGTCAAGACCAAGCAAACATTTTAAGAAGATTAATTAACGAAACATTTACACCTGAGCATAACATTCAGGTTAACTTAAAGTTGGTTAGTGGTGCTGCATTACTACCAGCGACATTAGCAGGCCAAGGGCCAGACATTGCGTTAGGTGTTGGTTCAGCTGTCCCTGTTGACTATGCGATGAGAGATGCAGCATATGATTTAACTTTATTCCCTGACTTTGAAGAAGTTAGTACAAGATTTAGTGAAAGTGGTTTAACACCGTTTAGATATTTAGATAGTATATATGCGCTACCTGAGACGGAAATGTTTTTGGTAATGTTTTATCGTACAGATATTTTTGAAGAGTTAGGCTTTGAAGTTCCACAAACTTGGCAAGATGTAAATACATTAGTTCCAGACTTGCAAAACTATAATTTAGACTTTTATATGCCATTACCAACAAGTGTTGGCGTAATGTCGCTTCCACCTAACCCAGTTTTCGCTACGATGTTTTATCAAAGAGATGGCGATTTCTATTTAGGTGAAGGTAATGATTATGGTAAAGAGAGTGGATTCGCATCAGGTTTAGGTCCAGAAGTATTTGAAGAATGGACGAGATTTTATACAGATTATTCATTTGTCTTAGAAGCAAACTTCGCAAACAGATTTAGAAGTGGACAAATGCCAATCGGTTTAGCGTACTATAACACTTATAATACACTAGCGGTATTCGCGCCTGAGATTAGAGGTAAATGGGACTTTGCGTTAGTTCCGGGAACTAAAGAAGGCGAAACAATTAGAAGGGAAACTGTTTCAGCAGCTTCGGCATCAATGATGTTAAAGCATACTAAACATCCAGAAGAAGCATGGAAGTTTTTGAAATGGTGGACATCAACAGAAACACAAGTGAGATTTGGTCGTGAGATGGAAGGTATTTTAGGAGCAGCGGCAAGATATCCAACTGCCAACAAAGAAGCAATGCAACAGCTTCCTTGGACAACTAAAGAATATAGCATTCTCCTAGAACAATGGCAGTGGACAAAGGGAATACCTAACGTTCCAGGTTCATATATGACGGGTCGTCACTTAGATAACGCACTTAGAAAAGTTATTAATGATAGAAGTAATCCACGAGAAACAATTTATGATTATGTCCAAATTATTAATCAGGAATTGAGTAAAAAACGTCGTGAGTTTGGTTTAGAGTAGGAGAATAGATATGGAACAGAAAGATGTAGCAGTAAAAAATCCACAAGTTAAACCAAAAGATAGAACTAGATGGCAGCAGTTTTTACATGATGTGAAACAGTCAAGACATTTATACGTTTTAATGATTCCTTATGCCTTACTATTTCTTTTGTTTACTGTTGTCCCAGTATTTATGAGTTTGGGTATTTCATTTACTTATTATAACTTGCTTCAAAAGCCGACATTTATTGGTTTTGATAACTATTTAAAGTTGTTTTTAGAAGATGATGTTTTTATTATCTCACTTAAAAACACTTTAATCTTAGCGATAGTTACAGGCCCAGTTAGTTATATTTTGGCGTTTGTTTTTGCGTGGTTAATTAATGAATTACCTAAACATTTAAAATCAATAATGACTTTAATATTTTATGCACCAAGTATTAGTGGTAACGCCTTTTTAATGTGGTTAATCATTTTCTCAGGTGATGCACACGGATACTTAAACGGATTTTTATTAAAATATGGAATGATAGATAGCCCGATAATTTGGTTAAAAACAGAACAATATGTCTTACCGGTTTTAATTATTGTTCAGTTGTGGCTAAGTTTAGGGGTGAGTTTCTTAGCGTTTATTGCCGGACTTAAGAATGTTGATAAGACACTGTATGAAGCCGGAGCGATTGATGGTATTCAAAACCGCTGGCAAGAGTTATGGTATATCACCTTGCCACAGATGAAGCCACAATTACTCTTTGGTGCTGTTATGCAAATCACTTCGAGTTTGGCAATTGCCGAGATATCCATTAGTTTAGTGGGATTCCCATCGGTCAACTATGCCGGACACACCATAGTTACCCACTTGATGGATTTCGGGACAATCCAGTTCGACTTAGGATATGCAAGTGCGATAGCCACTGTCCTATTCTTGATTATGATTGGCGCTAACTTGCTTGTCCGTAAGGGTCTAAGAAGGATAGGTGATTAATAGTGACACGTACAAAGAAATTAAAGAAGTCAACTAAACAAAACATATTCACTAAAAAGAGAAAATTAAACAGATCCTTAGTCGGAGACTTAGTATTATTTTTGATGTTATTAGGATTTGGTTTTTTCAGTGCTTTTCCGCTGATTATGACAGTCTCAAACGCGTTTAAGCCGTTGGATGAACTTTTCTTATTCCCACCTAAGTTGCTTCCAAGAAACTTAACTACGGAAAACTTTAGGTCATTATCAGAATTAATGAGTCAGTCATGGATACCATTTTCAAGATATTTCTTTAACACAATATTTAATACGGTTGTTGGAACTATTGGACACGTTATATTAGCATCAATGTGTGCTTATCCGCTTGCGAAACATAAGTTTCCGGGCAGAAAGTTATTCTTTACAATTGTTGTATACTCATTGATGTTTGCTCCACAGGTTACTTCAACACCAAACTATATTATTATGGCAAGAATTGGCTTAATCGATACACCATGGGCAATTATTTTACCAGCTGTCGGTTCAAGTTTAGGATTATATTTGATGAAGCAGTTTATGGAACAAGTTCCAGATGACTTAATTGAATCTGCAACAATTGATGGTGCGAGTGAATATCGTATTTTCGGGCAAATAGTAATGCCACTAGTTAAACCAGCATGGATTACACTAATAATATTACTATTCCAAAGATTATGGGCAAACACAGGTGGTACTTTCATTTATAGTGAGGAATTAAAACCTGTTTCTTATGCGCTATCGCAAATTGCACAAGGTTCTATTGAAAGGGCCGGTACAATTGCGGCAGTGAGTTTCGTAATGATGATTGTCCCAGTAACGATGTTCATACTATCACAATCACAGATTCTAGAAACATTCCAGACATCAGGAATGAAGTAGGTGATATGATGAAGAAGAAAGTATGGTTACTACTAATAAGTTTATCGTTAATACCATTTTTAATGGGATCAACTTATAACTATTCATTTTATGGTAATGTTATTCATTCATCACCAGGATTTGTTTATGAAGCAGACTTTCACAGTAAATCACTGGGGATTAATTTAAAATCGCCTGAATATTTTGCAGTATATGATGATACAATCTATGCTGTTGATTCAGGAATTAATGCACTTATAATCATTGATGAAGATTTTAATCTTGTTGATTCAATGACCGTTTTCCCATTTGCAGAGGGAGTTAATCCTCTAGATTACGAGTTTAAAGATGGTTCGTTTGTGGTTGAATCGGATCAAATAACAGGATTAACTTTAAACAAACCAGAGGGCATTGATGTTAAAGATTTAGGAATATATATCGCAGATACTGATAATAATAGAATTATTAGACTAAATCATAGTTATGAAATAGTAGATGTGTACTCAACTCCAGAAGACCCTGTTTTTGAAACAACATCTTTTCAACCTAGAAGAGTTACGGTTGATGTAACAGGTAGAATGTATGTTATTGCTAAAAACATTTTTGAAGGTATTGTCGAGTTATCAAAAGATGGAAAATTTAATCGCTATGTTGGAGTTAACCCAATTAAATTAACAGCTTGGGAAATGTTTACTAGAAGATTTATGACAGAAGCACAAAAGAAAAAGTTAAGAAAACATTTACCAACAACATTTACTAGCATAATGATTAACGAAGATTCATTTATGTATGCAACAGCTAAAGCTAGAAATATGAACGCTGAAAATACAATTCAGTTAATTAACCCTAAAGGTATAGATGTACTTAATAGAAATGGTTATTTTAGACCGATGGGTGATGTTCAGTTTTTAAGAAGCAGACATGTAGCAGTTGATCATGGCCCAAGTGAATTAGAAGATATTGCATATGCAGATTCAGGAATCTATAGTGTATTAGACCAAAAACGCTCGCGCATCTTTACATATGATAGCGAAGGGAACTTGTTATTTATTGATGGTAGTGCGGGAGCTCAAAGAGATAAAATCACTCAAGGTGTAGCGTTAAATTATTTCAAAGGTGATTTAATTGTTTTAGATAGAATTAAACAAACATTTATTGTTTATCGTTTAAGCGAGTTTGGTAATTTAGTTGCTAGAGCAGTGGATTTAGAAGCTCATGGTAAGTTTGCTGAGGCGTCTGAATATTGGGCAGAAATCTTAACTAAGAACTCTAACTACGAGATTGCTTATAACGGAATTGGTAGAGCTCATTTAAGAAATGGTGAATATAAAAAAGCATTAGAAAACTTTAAGTTAGGACACGATACTTATTACTATTCTAAAGCTTACAAAGAATATAGAAACAACATATTAAGAGATAACTTTACTTATATTATGATTGGTGCCGGCGCATTGATTGTTTTAATGGTTGGTAGATCAATCTATAAGAAACGTAAGAGAGGGGAGTCGTTACTGTATGAAGATTAAATTAGCTATACAAAAGTTTTGGTATAACTTTATTAGATTTCCTAAATACGTTCTTTTTCATCCGTTTGACGGCTATGATGAGTTAAAGAGAGAGAAGAAGGGGAAAGTTTCTGTTGCAGTAATATTTATGCTTTTATTTATTTTACTGCGCATATATAAATATTTAGGTGAAGGGTTTGTAATAAATCCGCGTAATCCACTTGCACTCAATACTTTTGATGAGTTCTTTTCAGTGGCCTTACTAATATTTTTATTTACTGTTGGTAATTGGAGTATTACAACATTACTTGAAGGTAAAGGAACATATAGAGAAATCTTTATTGTTACAGGATATTCATTATTCCCTGTTGTTATTATTGGGTTCCCAGCAGTATTTATTTCTAATTATTTAACACTAGATGAAATAGGATTATACAGTCTTGCAATGAGTGCGGCTTATTTCTTGACTGGTGTAATGTTATTTATGGGAATACTAAATATTCACGAGTACGGATTATTAAAGACTATCTTTACGTTTATATTAACAGTGGTCGCTATGGCTTTCATGGCGTTTTTAGGTTTGTTGTTCTTTGACTTAATTCAACAATTCTTATCGTTCGTTAAGTCTGTTTATCAAGAACTACGGCTTAGATATTAGGTTGAGGTGACAGTATGAAAAGTAAGAAAACGAAAAAAATTACAATTAGACTATCTATTATTGCTGTTTTAGTTATAGCAATTTTAGTGTATTTCTTTGCGTTTAACCTCAAAGCTGTAAGAGTTGATGCTAGTGAAGATTTGATTAAGTTTTCAAAAGAAGGCTTTATTGATGCAATGGGATTAAATAATACAAACAAACTAGTTGCTGAAAATACAAATTTTGAGTTATATCTTGATGAAACTACATCTTATTTTAAAGTTATTGATAAAAGAAACGGCGAGGTTTGGGAGTCAAACCCAAGTATTGAAGATCCGTGGGAGTTAGATGATAATAAAATTCTTACACCTGCAGCTAGAAACAACCAAAGAGCAACCATTTCATTACAATATATAAAAGTTGGGGGAACGCGTGTAGATGCTAACAACTATCGTTATAGTATTTATCACCCAGAATCGATTATTGACCCTGAAGGATATAGATCTTTCAAGATTAAATATATTGAAAATGGATTTCAAGTTTTATATGAGATTTCTGATAGAGAAATAGACCACTTATGGTTTCCTAAGTTTATTCCAAAAGAGGATGTTGATAATCCTGAAAAATATAGTGCCCTTGATGCGTTTTATATTAGGAGCGAATTTAACTTAGATAGAGAACGTAATCTTTATTTCCTTGTTGATAGTAAGTATGGAAATAGTATGTCAAAACTCTTTAAGAAGAGATTGTTCCAAATCTTTTATAATCCAGATGGTTCACCAAAAGAAAGTTTGGGTTATACACGTGAAAGAGTTATTGAAATCAACGAAGAGTATGGTTATTATGATGCAACTGCACAATTAGAATTAGAAATAGGTGTTCAAGTTAACTTAACAAAAGATGGATTTGAAACATCTATCATTAGAGATTCATTAGTTGATACGAAAGATTTTAGAATTGCGAGTATTACACTTTATCCTTTATTAGGTACTGCAATTTCTCAACATGCTGATAAAACACCAACAGAAGGACAAATTATTATTCCTGATGGAAATGGTGCAGTTATTGATTTTAACAATAACAAGGAAAACTATTCACCATATAGAAAGAGATTATATGGTCATGATATAGCTTTACTACCACTTAAAGAACCAGAAGAACAAGAACAAATTCTCGTTCCTGTTTATGGTATGATTAAAGAAAATGGTGGGTTTGCGGCTATTATTACAAAAGGTGATGCGCAAGCGAGCATTACTGCCGATACATCTAATAGGGTAGATTCATATAATAAAATTTATCCAACGATGCATTTTAGAGAAAATGAGCTTATTACATTAGGTACAGGTTATGTCACTCACTCGCTTAACTTATGGACTACAAAAATGGTTAAGAGTGATTTAACTGTCTCTTATAAGTTATTAACAGGTGATGATAATAATTATGTTGGAGTTGCTAATGCATATAGAGATTATTTAATTGAAAATGAAGGTTTCCAAAAAGTGGAAAAAGAATTTTCTAATTTAATGGTAGAATTTGTAGGGGCGTATGATGAACGAACATATTTTTTAGGTCTACCTTATAATCAAATAAAAACAATGACAACATTTAAAGAAGCCTTAAAAATTACCCAAGAGTATAAAGAATTAGGTATTGATTTAGATGTTATTTATCGTGGAGCGTTAAAAGATGGACTTAGAAATGGAATCCAAACTAAAGCGCAAATCGAGAAAAAACTTGGTGGGGCAAACGGATATAAGAAATTAGAAAAAGAATTAGCACTATTAGAAAGCAATTTATATCTTCAAACTAATATGGCTCGTGCTAGAAGTTTTAAAAAAATATTTGATGAATATCGTTATGCGGCTTCAAGATTAAATGGTTCTCATGCGTTTTATTATACATATCATAAGCCGACAGGCGTTCCTTATAATGAAACACTAGAACAGAGATCTAAAGATGACTATATTATTAACCCGGCTTATTATCAATCAATCTTTAATAGGTTCCAAAAAGGATTAGTTACAGATAATATTGCTCATTTAGATATTGGAAGAATTTTAACAGGACATTATAAAAAGGGTAATCAATTATATCGTCAAGATGCGTTAAACATTCAAAAAGAATTATTGAAGAATGCTAAACAAAATCAACTTGTTTATTCACCGTTGGGTTTCGCGTTTCCGTATATTGAATATGCTGCTGATTTACCAACAGGTGCAACGCAATATCCGATACTTGATGACCAAATACCATTATTACAATTAATACTTGCAGGTTATGTTCCTTATTCATCATTAAGTTTTAATTTAAATACATCAAGAAGTCACGAGTATAATTTCTTAAAGCTAATTGAAACGGGTTCAAGATTAAAGTATACACTTTCTTATGATGATCCTCGCAAGTTAATTAATACAGAATATAATGAGTTTATGTCAACATATTATCACCATTGGACAGAAATTATTTCTGACCAAATGGCTGAATTAAATAGCATTAAATTATATGAAGGACATTTAGTTAACCACGAAAGAATAGCGAGAAACGTATATAAAGTTACTTATTCACACGGCTTAGAAGTATGCGTTAACTATAATTTAACAAATGTAGTTGTTGATGGGGTTACTATTAATAGCCTTGATTATGCAGTAATAAAGGAGGCTTAAGATGGAAAACGTAAATATAATTCATAATGATAGCCTTAGGCCAACACAAAGAAAAGAAAATAAAGAAATAATCCTTAAAAAGATTAAAGAAGATGTGGCTATTTATGAGCAAGAGATTGAAAAAATAAGAAAAGAAGCTCATAATGAAGTTCTTTTATTGCGTCCTAATGGAAATGAGATTATTAGTGTTGAAGAAAAATATGATAATGAGATTCTTAAATTAAAAGAAGAACTCAATCTTTTAACTGAGACTTATAATCAAACTTATTTAAAAACAACTTTACCATTATATTTACATGATAAAGCATTAAATGAAATCAATGATGAATATAAAAAGGCAGAAAAGAAAATAATTGATGACATTAAAAAAAGAGAAAGAGCTGTTAATGCCAAGACAGTTAATAGACCACAAAGAGAATTTGAAAAAGAATTAAAAGAATTAGAAACTAAAAATAAGTTTAGAAGAAAAGAAATTAAGAAGTCTTCTAATTTAGGTAAACTTGCGATTGCTGAAGAGTTAGAGTTTTTAAAAGAAGCACATCAAAAAAATATTGATGAGTTAACTTTAAAATATAAAGAAAGTATTAAACAAGCAGAATTAACAATATTAACTAAAGAAGATATTAAACCTGAACTCTTAAAATTAAAAGAAGAGCAAGATGCAAGAGTTTTAGTTGTAGCAGAAAAAAGAGATAATAAAATTAATAAACTTGTTGTACCTGATAAAGAGGGTATTAATAGTGTTGTAAAAGAACTTACTAGAGAGTACAAAGAAAACAAAAAAGAACTTAAAGTTAAGATTAAAGCACTCTTGAAAGACAAAAAAGCAGCAGTGGCGAATATTCCTAAAGTTGAACTTACAGTAGAAGAAGAAAAGGCTATTAAAGTTGAAACTAAGAAAATTAAAAAAGAAGAAAAACATGCTGTAGTTAAAGTTAAACAAGAAATTAAGAAGATTCGCGGGTATAGACCAAGAAGACTTACTTATAATCGTAGAAAAGTATTGTTTGGTTTATTCTTTGTTGCACCATGGATTGTTGGATTTGGTTTGCTTTTCGTATATCCGTTTATCCAATCATTTTATTATAGCTTCTTTGAACTTACACCAGTTCCTGGGGCAATAGAGTTAAAGTTTGTTGGACTTGATAACTATATTTACGCTTTCCAAGAACATGTTTGGAATGATACAAGTTTTAAGATTGAGTTACTAAACACTTTACAAGAATCGTTAATTAACTTACTTGTATTAGTTATCTTTAGTTTGTTTATTGCGGTTCTTTTAAACCATGAGTTTAGAGGCAGAGCAATTATAAGAGCGATTTTCTTTATTCCAGTTATTTTAAACTCCAGTGCGGTTTCAATTGCCTTAGCACAAGGCGGAACATTAACTGATTTATTATTACAAGAAAGCGCAGTTGGTGTCTTTAACTTGGGTGATTATTTATTAGGAATGGGACTTGGAACAGGAATAATTAACTTCGTTGTAGGTTTAATTGATAGAATCTATAACATTATTAGTTTATCTGGAGTACCAATTCTATTATTCTTAGCAGCAATTCAAAGTGTTCCTAAACATTTATATGAAGCTGCGACCATTGAGGGTGCGACAGGTTATGAGCAGTTTTGGTTGATTACTTTACCGAACGTTTCACCACATATAATTACAGTATCAATTTATGCGATTGTTGACACATTCTTAACATCAAGCGTTTCGACAATTATTACATACGAGTTTAACAGACAGAAATGGGGCTTATCATCAGCGATGAGCTGGGTTTATGTTGGTTTAATTATTGTAATACTCTTGACACTAGCAATCTTTGCTAAAATATTTAAAATAGGAGAATCACATTATGAAAGAGAAAAATAGTTTAGCACTAAAAGCAAGTCAAGTTAAAGAATTTATTCAAGGAAGAATCGAAGAGTTTAAGAGTCCTGCTGCTAAGTTTAGAAGACGTAGAAAGTATGGAAGATTTTTTAGCAGTTTTTTTAGATACTTATTATTACTGGGATTATGTTTCGTAATTATCTTCCCAACTATCCAACAAATCTTACAAGCTTTAAGAGCACCAGAAGATATCAATAAACCTTCAGTTGTTTGGATTCCAGATGTTTGGAGTATTGAAAACATTAAAATAGCGCTTATTGTTTTAAATTATTGGAAAGCTTTAGCAAACACAATTAAGGTTAGTTTAGTTTCAATGGTTTTACAATTAGTCGCAACATCACTAGCAGGCTATGCGTTTGCGAGATTAAGATTTAAAGGTTCTAACATCTTATTTATTGGAGTAATTTTGACAATTATTATTCCACCGCAAGCCTTATCCTTAACAAGATATTTATATTTTAGAAACTTAGGTTTAATTCAAAAAGAAATATCACTTTATATGATGAATGCTTTAGGTATGGGTATTAGAAGCGGAATCTTCATCTTCATTTTTAGACAGTTCTTTAGAGGGCTACCAACTGAGTTAGAAGAATCTGCACAAATTGACGGAGCTGGAGTCTTTAGAACATTTTGGTCTGTTATGCTGCCTAACGCAAGAGGAGCATTAGTTACGGTTGCGCTCTTTAGTTTCGTTTGGGCTTGGAACGACTCATACTATGTCGGTTTACTACAAATATCAACTGCGGAACTCCCATTATTAACGATGAGGTTAATTAATGCTTCAGAAGGAATGTATGCGGCACTTAGTTATGCTGGATTACTTCACTTAATCGGTGATGAGGTTTGGAATAACCCACTATTCTTGCAGATGATTACGAATGTTTGTGCGTTATTAATGATGTTACCATTATTAATTGGTTATTTATTCGTTCAAAGAGGATTCGTTGAGTCGATTGAAAGAACAGGAATTGTCGGTTAGCGATGCATGATAAACCTTTTTTACGCACATTAAATATAATTGCGGATTGGATTATAAGAATAGTTGTTTTAAATGTATTTATGGTTGTTCTGACTATTCCAATAGTGACTTTTTATGCAGGCTATAAAGCAGCATATAGTTTATTTGTAGATTATACAGAAGATAAAACTACACCGCTTTTTAGAGGGTTTTGGGAAAATCTTAAAAAAGACTTTTGGCGTGATGTTGGTGTAGGAGCATTATTTTTAATATTACTAGCTGTTGGCGTTTTAGGAGCATACAATTATTTAAGGATGCTTCAAAATGACGAAGGCAATGTATTGTACACTTTAGGCTTTTTAATAACAGCAGGCTTTTCATTATTGTTCATAATGACAATGATTTATTCTGTTACAGTATTATATATTGCACCTGAAATAAGTCTTAAAAACTTATTTAAAGTGTCTTTGGTTGTTACAGGCAAATATTTCTTTAGATCAATAGTAGTAATCATAATAACCATTGCACCGGTGTTTTTAATGATAAGCCCAATGTTGATGCCGATATTTGTTTTTGTGGGGCTTTCAGTACCGCTAGTTTTAAATGTATTATTGATGAGAAAACCAAGAAGATTTTTAAGAGGAGAGAATAAAAGTGTTTAAATATGGAATAGAAAACTTAAATAAACATTTAGATTTATTTAAAGGAAAAAGAGTGGGTTTACTGACTAACCCGTCTGGAACCGATCAAAACTTTAGAGCGACAGTAGATATTTTAAATGAACATACAAACCTAACCGCACTTTTTTCACCAGAACATGGACTTAGAGGAAATCTTCAAGATGGAGATGTAATTCATAATTATGTTGATGAAGAAACTGGAATTATGGTTTATTCATTATACGGTCAACACCGTAAACCAACTAAAGAAATGTTAGAAGATGTAGATATTATTTGTTATGACATTCAAGATGTTGGTGCAAGATTTTATACATATATTTATAGTTTGGCTCATACAATGGAAGCTGCAAAAGAACATGGCAAAAAAGTAGTTGTATTTGACAGACCTAACCCAGTAGGACCGGAAGTAGAAGGGAACATATTAAACTTAAAATATCGTTCATTTATTGGCTATTATGAAATCCCGCAAAGATATGGTTTAACTGTTGGAGAGTTAGCGCATTTATTTAATAATGAGTTTGGTATTAATTGTGACTTAGAAGTTATTAAAATGTCAGGTTATAAAAGAGATTCTACATGGTATGATTATAATTTGCCATTTATCCTACCTTCACCAAACTTACCAACAGTTGATTCACTATTTGTTTATTTAGCAACTTGTATCTTTGAAGGAACGAACGTTAGCGAGGGAAGAGGCACAACTAGGCCATTTTCAATTATCGGCGCACCTTGGTTTAAATCAAAAGAATTAGTTGAGATTTTTAGTAAAAAGATACCTCATGCTAAGTTTAAAACTTTATATTTTACACCTGTCTCAAGTAAGCATAAAGGTGTTATGTGTTCGGGTGTTGAAATATATGTAACAGACTATAAAAAGTTTGAACCAGTGATTGCTGGAATGATTATGTTAAAAGAAATAGAAAAGTTACATGAAGAGTTTAGTTATAACCCGCCATGGACTGAGTTTGGCAATAGAATGATTGACTTAAATGTTGGCGATGATTTTATTAGAGAAAACACTCTTACTATTGATGAGATAAAAGCAAAGTTTGCTAAAGATAAAAAAGAGTTTTTGAAAATCAAGGAGAAGTATCACCTATATGATTAAAGATTTAAAAAACATGTCTTTGGATGAAAAAATAGGCCAGCTGTTTGTAGTAGGTTTTAATGGAACACACTATACAGAAAAACTTGATGAGTTAATTAATAAATATAAGTTTGGCAATATTATTTTATTCACAAGAAACATCAGTTCAATGGAAGATCTTTTTAATTTAAACAAAGAAATCCAAAAGAACATGATGGAAAAGTTAAACACTCCAGCTTTTATTTGTATTGATCAAGAAGGCGGAATGGTTACAAGATTGTTTAAAGGAGCAACTATCTTTCCTGGTGCGATGACATTAAGTGCAACAGGAGATATTAACAATGCTTATTTAAATGGTTTATATATGGCTGAAGAAATGGACGCTTTAGGCTTAAATGTTAACTTTGCACCAGTATTAGATGTTAATACAAACCCTTTAAATCCAGGTATTGGTGTAAGAAGTTATAGTGATAACCAGAAAGTTGCTGCAGAGTACGGCAAAAAGTTTATTGAAGGTATACAAACAAAAGTGTTCGCAACGGCTAAACACTTCCCAGGCAAAGGTGATGCTGCGGTTGATGCACATTTAGGATTGCCGGTAGTTGAACATGATTTAGAAAGATTAGAAAAAGTTGAGTTTGTACCATTCAAAGAGGCAATAGACGCTAATGTTAAGGGTGTTATGACAAGCCATGCTATTTATCCAGTTTTAAATAAAGATTATCCTGCGACACTTGCAAAAGAAGTTTTAATAGATTTATTAAGAAATAAATATAAGTTTAAAGGTTTAGTTTTCACTGATGGAATGGAAATGCAAGCTATCGATGATAAATATGGGGCAGCTAAGTCAGCCGTGACCGCAGTTTTAGCGGGGGCTGATTTGTTACTATATTGTCATTATGAAGAACAACAAATAGCAGCATTTAATTATGTTAAAGAAGCAGTTTTAGAGGGAACTATCCCAATGGAAGTTTTAGATGATAGAGTTAAAAGAATTTTAAAACATAAAAAAGAAATCAGTTTGAAATATTTAGAAAAATCTTTTGATGAGATTAAAGAAAGAATCAACAAAGAAGAACATCAAAACTTCGCTAAAGAAGTTATTAACAATGCACTGACCTTAGTTAAAGGTGAAAGATTTAATAAAAAAGATAAAACACTATTTATTATTCAAAAACCAAAAGCTTTAACTTTAGTTGAAGAAGCTTCTGGAGAAGATAGTGCAGTTATTAAATTAGAGAAAGCATTGCCTGAATATAAGTTTATAGTTAGTGATGTTAATCCTAATAAAGAAGAAATATTGAAATTGGTTAGTGAAAGTTGTTATTACAATCAAGTTATTCTTACAACTTATAACTCTAATATGTATGAAGGACAAGTTGAACTTATTAAAACTTTTCTTAAAACTAAAAAAGAGTTGCATGTTATTTCACTAAGAAACCCATATGACTTACATTTAGTGCCGGAAATAGAAAACTATGTTTGTCTATACGAATATACTAGCAATTCAGTAAATGCTTTAATTAGTTATTTAAAAGGTAATTTAGAACCGCAAGGAAAATTACCAGTTAAAATATAATTGTAGAGGGAGATGTTAATGAAGAAAACGGTAAAAGATTTAACTTTAGATGAAAAAATCGGTCAGTTGATCGTTTTTGGTTTTCCAGAAGACGAATATAGCGAAAGAATAGATGGTCTAATTAAAGAATATAAGTTAGGAAATATTTTACTTTTCACAAGAAATATTACATCACCTGAAAAATTATTTAATTTAAACCAAAATATTCAAAAAGCAATGATGAAATATATTGGTATACCAGCGTTCATTACGGCGGATCAAGAAGGTGGAATGGTTACAAGACTTTATAATGGTGCAACCGTCTTTCCTGGAGCGATGACATTAAGTGCTACAAATAACCCAGAAAATGCCTATTTATCTGGTTTATATATGGCAAAAGAATTAGATGCTTTAGGAATTAATGTTAATTTCGCGCCTGTATTAGATGTTAATAATAACCCACTTAATCCTGTAATCGGTGTAAGAAGTTTTGGTGATACAGCAGAGAGAGTTAGTTTATATGCTAATAACTTTATTAAGGGTATGCAAACAAAAGTTATTGCAACAGGCAAACACTTTCCGGGGCATGGTGATACTAATGTGGACTCACACTTAGATTTGCCGCGTGTTAATTTTGAAATGGATAGATTAAAGGAAGTTGAACTTGCGCCGTTTGAAAAGGCAATTAATGATGATTTAAAAGCAATTATGAGCGCTCACATCGTTTATAAACACTTAACAAACGGAATGCCAGCAACACTTTCTAAAGAAGCCTTGACAGACTTGCTAAGAGAAAAGATGGGTTTTGAAGGGTTAATTTTTACAGATGGAATGGAAATGAAAGCTATCTTAAATAAATATGGAGCTATTGAATCATCTGTACCAGCAGTCTTAGCAGGAGCAAACTTACTATTATATTGTCACCATGAAGAACAACAAATCGGTGCAGTAAAAGAACTTAAAAAGGCTGTATTAGATGGGACTATTTCTATGGAAGTATTAGATGAGAGAGTAGAGAGAGTTTTAAAGTTTAAAAAAGATTTAAATTTAAGTATTCTTACAAATAAATTTGGAGATGTTAAAGATATAGTTGGAAACAAAAAGCATTTAGATTTTGCTCAACAAGCAGTTAATGATGCGTTAACACTTGTTAAAGGGGAAGTATACAAAGAAAAAGGCAAAACATTATTTATCGGCCAACTTCCAATTTCAACTAGTGGCGCAGACCATACTGATGGTGAACATAGTACGATTGGTATTTTAAGAAAGCATCTACCAAATATGGATTATCAATTAGCGAGTTTAAATCCAACAAAAGAAGAAATTAAAGAATTAGAAGCACTAGCTTCAAAATATGATCAAGTGATTTTAACTACATATAATTCAAATGTATACTTACAACAAGTAGAACTTGTAAAAATACTAAATAAATTAAAGGCGGAATTACATGTTATTTCACTAAGAAATCCTTATGATCATTATTTAGTGCCAGAAATTAAAAATTATGTTTGTCTATATGAATACACACAAAATTCTATCAATACTCTAAAAGAATATCTTTTGGGGAAAATAAAACCAAAAGGAGTGTTACCATTATATGTATGATTACATTATCGGAATCGACGGCGGCGGAACAAAAACATTAGGAGTAGTTTATGACTATGAAGGAAATGAACTAAAGAGAATTCAAGTTGGATTTTCTAATTTTAGTGTTAATGTTGAAAAGTCAAAGAAAACAATTATGGAACTAATTATGAAGTTAGTTTCAGGTATCGGAAAAGAAAAGAAAGTCTTTATTCAAATGGGTGTTGCAGGCGCATCAAGATTAAGCGATACTGCAGATTTCCTAAGAGAAATTGAAGAGCAATTTGACTGCAAAGCTAGTTTAGA
The DNA here is from genome assembly GCA_012839355.1 of Acholeplasma sp. Lineage (GTDB taxonomy): Bacteria > Bacillota_I > Bacilli_A > Acholeplasmatales > UBA5453 > UBA5453. Next base: position 12,966 of record DUNK01000038.1, on the reverse strand, counting down.
TGTAGATGCTACAATTGGCTTATATGCAATTGAAAAAACAAGAGATGAATCTTTAATTATGGCAATCGGCGGAACAGGTTCAGTTATTATGATTGAACATGAAAATGAAATTAATCGTTTAGGCGGTTGGGGTCATATTTTAGGAGATGGTGGCTCTGCTTATCATTTTGTTATAGCGGCGTTAAAGCAACTAATTGATGAATATGAAACTAAATCATCATTTTCTGTTATGTCTGAGAGATTAATTAAAGTAATCGGTTTAAAAAACCCTAAACAATTAGTAGAATATGTTTATAATACTGATAAAAGTACTCTTGCTCAATTATCTTTAGAAATTCAAGATGTCTCTAATCGTGATCCAAAAGTAAAAGAACTTTTAATTGCTGAAGGTAAACTTTTAGCTGAACAAATCATTAAAGCATATAAAGTATATGTGAAAAAAAGTCCAGTTGTGGTAGCATTACGTGGATCATTTGCGTTAAAGGCTTTATATGTAAATGAAACAATTTTAGCAGAGGTTAATAAAGCAATACCTAATGTTCGCTTTGATTTATATGGTAGAGAACCAGTTTATGGAGCTTACGTTTTAGCGAAAAAGAAAATTGAAGGAGACTTATAAGTGGCAAAGAAACAAGTAGATATTTCGAAAATTAGTACTGAGCAAAGAAATCCACGCACAAAAAATATAGATACATTACCAACAATTGAAATGTTGCGTCTTTTTAATAACGAAGATAAACTAGTCCCATTAGCAATCGAAAAAGAATTAGATAAAATTGCCTTAGTTGTTGATGCGGTTACTGAAGTTTTTAGAAACGGCGGGAGACTGTTTTATGTTGGTGCTGGAACAAGTGGTAGAATTGGTGTTTTAGATGCTAGTGAATGTCCACCAACGTTTGGTGTTAGCCCAAAGATGGTTGTTGGGTTAATTGCTGGTGGAGATAAGGCGTTAAGAGATGCGTTAGAAGGTTCTGAAGATTCGGAAGAAGCGGCAGTTGTTGACTTAAAAGCACAAAATTTAACAAATAAAGATTTTGTTGTTGGAATTACAGCGAGTGGAAGAACACCATATGCAGTATCGGCAGTTAGATATGCAAATGAAATCGGTGCTCAAACAGCGTGTGTAACAACTTCTGAAAATTCGTTAATTGCAAGCGTTGCTAAATATAAGATAGAAGCAATCACAGGTCCTGAACCACTAACAGGTTCAACAAGAATGAAATCAGGAACAGCACAAAAGTTAATTTTAAATATGATTTCAACTGGGGCAATGACTAAATTAGGTAAGGTTTATGAAAACCTAATGATTGATGTTCAAATGTCAAATGAAAAATTAGTAAGTAGAGCGATTGGAATTGTAAAAGATGTTACAGGAGTTAGTAATGAAGTTGCGCAAAAATATGTTGAAAAATATAAATCAGTTAAATATGCGATTTTTGCGATAATGTCAAAAGAAGAAGATATAAATAAAATAGAAGAAATACTAGATGTTAAACATAAAGGAAATGTTAGAGAAGCTTTAAAGGGTGTGAAATAATGAGTTTTTATAAATCTTTAGATCAATTAGCTGAACTTGCTGTAAAAGTTGGTGCTAATGTTCAAAAAGGTCAAACAGTTGTTTTAAGAAGTAATACAGAGTCAAGAGTTTTGGCAAGAAAAATTGTTGAAAAAGCTTATGAACAAGGAGCTAAAAAAGTAATTGTTGATTGGTCAGATGAACAAGTAAGTCGTCAAGCATATTTAAATATGGATGATGAAACACTTCAAGAAGTGCCTGAATATTCAGTTAATAGAGCTAAATATTACGTCGATAATAATGCTTGTTTTATTAATATTACTTCGCCAATGCCAGGATTATTCAAAGATGTTGATTCAAACAAGGTTCAACTAGCAAGTAGAGCAGCACAACAAAAGATGGGTTTCTTAAGAGAATATACTATGGGTAATCAAGGTCAGTGGACAATTGTTGGTGCAGCTAACAAGGTGTGGGCAAAAAAAGTATTTCCAGAAATGCGTCAAAAAGATGCAATTAATGCGTTATGGAAAGCAATCTTTGATGCAACAAGAATTGACCCTGAAAAAGATATTCAAAAAGTATGGAATGAACATAATAGTAATTTAAGAAAGTACTCAACATTATTAAATAAATACAACTTTAAAACATTGCATTTTAAAAATAGTTTAGGAACTGATTTAACTATTGGGCTAGTTGAAGATCATATTTGGGTTGCTGGTGGCGAAACTGCGGCAAATGGAGTATATTTTAATCCTAACTTACCAACTGAAGAAGCATTTACAATGCCTCATAAGTTTATGACAGAAGGTAAAGTTGTTGCAACAAAACCTTTACATTATAATGGTAAATTAATTGAAGACTTTTGGTTAAGATTTGAAAAAGGTAAAGTTGTTGAGTTTGATGCAGCAAAAGAAAAAGAAGCATTAGCATCAATTATTAACTTTGACGAAAATGCAAGTTATATTGGCGAGATTGCGCTAATATCTCACGATTCACCAATTAGCAATAGTAATGTTTTATTTTATAATACATTATTTGATGAAAACGCAAGTTGTCATATAGCGTTGGGTAGAGCGTATCCAATGAATATTAAAGGTGGTATTGGAGCACCTATTGAAGATTTAGAAAAGAAAGGTTATAACAACTCTTTAACTCATGTTGACTTTATGTTTGGTTCAAGTGATTTAGAGATAGTCGGTATAACACAAGACGGTAAAGAAGTACAAGTGTTTAAAAAAGGAAACTTTGTTATTACAGAATAATTAAGAGACTATAAAAGAGAGTGAAAAGTTTTCCTAATCACTCTTTTTTTAACGAAACAAATATTGTTGGAGGCAACTATGAAATATATTTTAGCAATAGATCAAGGAACGACAAGCACAAGAGCAATTATCTTTGATAAAGAATCAAATTTGATAAAAATGGCTAGTAAAGAAATCACACAACATTATCCTAAGCCAGGTTGGGTTGAGCATAATCCAAAGGAAATAGTTAATAGTGTTTTATATGTCGTTAAAGAAGTTTTAAAAGAAACTAAGTTAACATTAAGAGACATTGAAGCGGTCGGAATTACTAACCAAAGAGAAACAACTATAGTTTGGGATAAAGGCACAGGTAAGCCAATTTACAACGCGGTAGTTTGGCAATCACGCCAGACAACCGATATTTGTAACGACTTAATAAATAAGGGTTATAAAGAATTATTTAAATCAAAAACAGGTTTATTAATTGATGCGTATTTTTCGGCAACAAAAATTAAATGGATTTTAGATAATGTGCCAGGTGCTAGAAGTAAAGCGAACAACAATGAACTTTTATTTGGAACAGTTGACACATGGTTAATTTATAATTTAACAGATAGAAAAGTTCATGCAACAGATCACACAAATGCTTCGCGAACAATGCTATACAATATTCATGAATTAAAGTGGGATGAAGAGTTATGTGCTATTTTAGATATCCCAGTAGAAATGCTACCTGAAGTTAAATCAAGTTCAGAAGTTTATGGTTATACATCTAAAAAACTCTTTGGTTATGAAGTGCCAATTTCCGGTGTTGCAGGCGACCAACAAGCATCACTCTTTGGTCAAACATGTTTTGAAAAAGGTTCTGTAAAAAATACTTATGGAACTGGCTGCTTTATGTTGATGAATACAGGTGATGTGCCGGTTAATTCAGAAAACGGATTACTAACAACTATCGCTTGGAAAATAGATAACAAAATAACATATGCATTAGAAGGTAGTGTCTTCGTTGGTGGTTCAGCAGTTCAGTGGTTAAGAGATGGACTTAGATTAATTAAGTCAGCTGATGAAACCGAAGGAAGAGCTAAGAAATTAGCATCTAATGATGGTGTTTATGTAGTACCATCATTTGTAGGGCTCGGTACACCATACTGGGACTCTGATGCTAGAGGCGCAATGTTCGGTTTAACTAAAGGTACAACAAAGGAACATCTTGTAAGAGCTGTGCTAGAAGCTATTTGTTATCAGTCCATGGATGTTTTAAGAGCGATGGAAGAAGATATAAAAACACCAATCAAATCTTTTAAGGTAGATGGTGGTGCGACAGTAAATGATTTTTTAATGCAGTTTCAAGCAGATATTTTGAATCTTACCGTTGAACAACCAAAGATATTAGAAACGACAGCGCTTGGAGCAGCCTACTTAGCAGGGCTTGCTATAGGCTATTGGAAGGATCAAGGCGAAATTAAAAAGTCTTGGCAACTTAAAAAAAGATATGAGCCACAGATGGACGAATCTTTAAGAAACAAATATATTGAAGGTTGGAAGATGGCTGTTAAAGCAACAAGAGCCTTTAAAGTAAAAAGCTAATATATAGGCTTATTGGACTTATGACTTTAAAAAAGGTATAATTATTTAGAATAAATAATATTTATAAGAAAAGGGATGATTATGAAAAGAACTATAAAGATGATTTATACTGGCGAAAAGATTAAAGGCCAAGGAGTATTATCAGCAACTAAAGAACAAATTAATCTTATCGAGACTAAGGCTGACGAACATTTTAATGTGTTAGTAAATAAAAGGGGGAAACATGACATTTTACATTTACACACAGTTAATCCAAAGAGTTATTTCGGAGCTAAATATTCTAAAAAACCTGTAGTTACTCATGTTCACTTTTTACCTGATACATTAGAAGGATCAATTAAACTACCAAGATTATTTATGGGAATGTTTAAAAAATATGTATTGAGTATTTATCGTAATAGCGACCATATAGTTGTAGTAAACCCATCATTTATTGAAGAGTTAGTTAAGTTCAACATAAAAGAAGAAAGAATTACATATATACCTAACTTCGTTAATGAAAAAGTCTTTTATAAGTATGATAAAGCAAGAAGAAATGAAGTTAGAAAAGAATTTAATGTTAAAGAAGATGAATTTGTTGTAGTTGGTGTTGGTCAAGTTCAACAAAGAAAAGGTGTAGTTGATTTTGTTGAAACAGCTAAACGACTACCACATGTTAGATTTATTTGGGCTGGAGGATTCTCGTTTGGTAAAATAACAGATGGTTATAAAGAATTAAAAGAAATTATGGATAATCCGCCTAAAAATGTTGAGTTTGTAGGCATTCTTGATAGAGAAAAAATGACAGACTTTTATAACATGTCAGATTTATTATTTATGCCATCATTTAATGAGTTATTTCCAATGGCAATATTAGAGTCATGCAGTTGCGAAAATCCAATCTTTGTTAGAGACTTAAAACTATTTGAACCTGTTTTATTAGATGGTTATTATAGAGCAAGCGATGTAGATGGCTTTGTAGAAACAATTGATAAGTTAAGTAAAGATAAAGATTACTACAACATAGCAGTAAGACACGCTTTAAGCGTTAAAGAATTTTACTCAAGAGAAAATGTTAAAAATCTTTGGATAGATTACTATAATGGTTTATCATTAATAAGAAGAAAGAAACAAGCAAAGATCGATAAAAAGAATGCAAAGAAGCAAGCAAAAATCGATAAAAAGAACGCAAGAAATAAGAAAAATAAAGAAAAACCTCCTTTTTAGCAAAAGGGGTTTTTTATAACCTTACAAGATTTTTACACATGTGTAAAAAAAAGGTAAAAATGTACATTATTACTTTAATGTCTTAAAACATGTTAAAATAAAGTTGAAGAAGCAAGAAAAAAAGGGGAAAGTTTATGAATAAACTTGCAAAGAAAATTAATTTATATGTATTTATTAAAAGAACAATCATCAGTCTTTTTGTTTACGCGTTTTTAGTTATTGTATTATTGATTCCTGCTAAAGAGTATGATGAAATTATTTTAAGATACATCTTAATAGGAGTGGCAAGCTTTTTAACGCTGCTTGCATTAATATACAATTTCATTTTACCTTTCTATGTTTATAAAAAACATGGCTATTTGATTAGTGAAGAAGAGATTGTTATTGAGACAGGGGTTTTGTTTAGACAACAAGTGAATGTTCCAATTAAGAGAATTCAACACATTGAAAAACGTCAAGGACCAATTCAAATATTAATGAAACAAGCAACAGTTGTTATAGTTACTGCAGGGTCTTTGACTAATATTATTGGCTTAGAAAATGAACAAGCAAATGAAGTTGTTGCAAGCATTCAAGAAAAGCTAAACAGCTATTTAAATTTAGATGAGAAATTAAAGGATGAATAAATATCATATCACTAAGAAAAACTACATATCTAGAGTTCTTACAACAGTGGTGTGTTCAATAATTATACCATTTATATATGTTGCTGTTATTGCTTCTCTAGAAGAGGAACAAGGACTTAATCTACAAAACACATATACTTTCGTAGGATTTATCTTGTCGGGCGTTATACCATTAATACTAGGTTTAGTTTTTGGTTGGATTTTGATGCGTAGACGTGTTTTTTATGATGATGGAAATAGTTTTGTGGTTGAGTCAGGGCTCATCAATAAAAAACAACGCAAGATTCCTTATGAAAATATAAATATGATTGCGGTTAAAAGAAGTTTATTAGATAGAATAATAGGAATTAGTACAATTGAAATAGAAACAGATACAACTGCATCACCGCATCCAGAAGGAAAATTAGCACTAGAAAAAGATTATGCGTTAGCATTAAAAGAATATTTAGAAAATAAAAAGAACAATAAAGATTTAGTGCTTCCTAATCCAGAGGAGTTTGATAGTATAGAAATAAAAGAAGAAAATGTTATTTATGCTGCCTCAGGTAAAGAATTATTTTTGTTTGGTATATTAAGACCTGGTTATTTAGCAACTATTGTTGTTGCAACAATGTTTATTACATCTTCTATGCAAGTGGCATATTATTTTGAAGATAATGAATTTACTTTCATTCAAGCAATATTATTAACAATTGCTGCTATAGTTGTTATTTTAGCGCTGATAACCTTTCTTTTCGGATTAGCAACTTATATGACATTTTATCAGTACAAGTTAAAGTTAAAAGATGATTTTATTGAATATGAATATGGATTATTTAGCAAGAAGTATTTTAAATTTAAGAAAGATAGAATTAATGCTCTTTATTTAAGACAATCTATCGGTTTAAGACTCTTTGATAAATATAGTTTAGAATCATCAATTATTGGTATAGGTGAATTTAACCAACAAGATCAAAATGATAATTCGAATTACGAGAGTAAATATATTTTACCAATTGCAAATTATGATAAAACATTAGAAGTATTAAAAATTTTAGATGCTGAAAGGCTAATTACAGATACATTTGTTGGTCCGACAAGATTAAGAAAAACTAATTTTATTTTCTTGCCATTAATATTACCGACAATAGCATTACCTTTTATTGCCATAATGTTTTTAATAGCTAAATCTACATATTTAATAATAGTCCTCAATTTAATAATTGGCTATATCATATTAGTAGACGCATTAGATAAACGAATGAATAATCATGGCTATGATATAACTAAGGATTTAATAATTAGAACTGGTTCGTATACCATAGTTAGAAGTTTAATAAGAAGGAATAAAATCCAAAATACAGCATATACGCAACACCCATTTCACCAACTTATGAAGATCGGCAATATTAGTTTTCATTATAGAAAGTTACTAGGAACAAAAAAACTATATGGGTATACAAAAGAAGAATTTGTGGAAATTAAGAAAATAGTTTAGAAAATAGGCTCTTTCAATGCGTAATTATATGTGTGAAATAGACATGTTATATATGAAATAACAAATGTTTTACATTGTATTAAAACATTAAAACAACTTGTTTAATTTATGTTGATAATATATAATATTGTTAAATAAATTGGGAGGCAGGGATAAAAATGTGTTTTTTCAGAAGAAAAAAGAAAGACAAAAAAGTTAAAGAAGAAAAAAAGGTAGAGAAAAAGGTTGAAGAAAAACCAGCAGAACCTAAAAAAGAAACAGTTGCAGCAAAACCAGCTGCTCAAGAAAAAGTAGAGAAAAAAGAAGCAGCTAAGCCAGCAGCAAAACCTGCAGCGAAACCAGCAGCGAAGCCAGCGGCAAAAGCAGAAGCAAAACCAGCATCAGAAGTTAAGGATATTTATCATGTTTTATTAAATAATGATGAAAAAAATCCTAACTACAAAAGATGGCGCGTTAGAAAACAAGGTTCAAGAATGACAATTCAACACTTTGATACACAAGCAGAAGCAATTAAATTTGCTGAAGATCTTGCTAAGAAAGCAGACGGCAGTATTGTGATTCATAAGATGGATGGAAAAATCAGAAAACAAAACTACTAGTATTTGTTTAACTTTTTTAGATAATACAACGGACTAAATTGTCCGTTGTATTTTGAAATAAAATAATGGGGGAAAAATGAGAAAACATTTAGCAATAATTGGCGCTATAATTACTTTTTTGGTGAGTGCTATTAAACTAATGTTTTTAACGAGGGAAGCTTATTTGCTATCAATAGGCTTTTTAGTGTTATTTTCTATAATAGATTTTCTATTTATTATTGCCGCTGTTATTGTTTTTATAAGGATAATAAAAAAAGCAGAGTTTAGTGAATTAGATGAAGAAGAAATTTTTTCCTTTATTGCAATTTTAACTGGAGCATTAGTTGTATATTTCTTTGGGACAGAAATTAACATAGATAAAAATATAACAGTTGGACTTGTAGCAATTATTACAGGTTTGTTAGTGAAGAAATATACCGCAGAAGCAGTTTTAGGAGCTATTATTGGTGCAGGTTTATGTCAGTACACAGGATATTTTGGAATTATATTTATATCTGTGTTTGCAGGAATCTTTAATACACTTTTAAAAGAGGTTTTTGTCGGTATTGGTGGAAAATCAGGGACTATTGCTTTTGTTGGAGGCATAATTGTATTGATGTTTTTTGGAGAAGTTTTAGGTAATGGTTTACCAAAAGATAATATGCAATTATTGTTTATTTTATTAGTATCATTTATCGCTGCATTACTAACATTCATTTTAAATAATGATTTTAATTTAGGGCCGACAATTGCCTATGGAATAGTAATATTGTTAGGAAGTGTATATTTATTAATTCCTGCTACCAAAAGTTTAGAATTTAGTTCAATAATTTATGGTTCAGCGCTTTTAGGAATGTCTAATAAAAATCAAAAAGATGATTATTTTATTATGATAATTGCAAGTATAATTTTTAGTTTTTGTATTTTTGTAGGAACAAGTTTTATAAATATTGGTGGAAGAGTAGGATTGTTGGCACTTATTAGTGTCTTAACAGTTAAAGAACCATATTACCTAATAAAAAAACAATTTACAAGACCGTACAAAGAACCGGTTCAAATAGTTTAAATATGTTAAAATAGCGATATTAAAGGACTTTAAGTTTGCAAATAAACGCTTTATGATATAATGATAGTAAGTTTTTATTTTGTAATATAAAAAGAATTAAAGGAGCATGGTGAAAAGTTATGATTTTAGAAAAAGTAAAAGAAATAATTGCAGATGAATTAGGATTTGATATTGAAAAAATAACCTTAGAGACAAACATTCAAGATGATTTAGGCGCAGATTCATTGGATGCTGTAGAACTAATAATGTCTATTGAAGATGAGTTCGATATTATGATTCCTGATGATGCGGCGATGGAAGTTAAAACAGTCGCACAATTAGTAAAATTAATTGAAGCAGAAACAAATAAGGGTTAATCCCTTATTTTTTTAGAGTAAATATAAAAAAATATGTTATAATTGTTTTTGTATAGGAGAGATATTATGGCGTATGATTTTAAAACCATAGAGAAAAAATGGCAAAATTATTGGTTAGAAAATAAAACTTTCAAAACCGAAAAAGATAAAATTAAACCGAAATATTATGTGTTAAACATGTTTCCTTATCCAAGCGCGGACGGACTTCATGTTGGGCATATTGCATCTTATACTGCAACAGATATAATGAGCCGTTTCAAAAGAATGCAAGGGTATAATGTGCTTCATCCAATGGGATGGGATGCTTTTGGCTTGCCTGCAGAGCAATATGCATTACAAACTGGAAATGATCCAAGAGTCTTCACATATAAAAATATTGATAATTTTAAAAGACAAATTATTAGAGCTGGTTCAGGTATTGACTGGGATAGAGAGTTTGCGACAGCAGATGAAGATTTTTATAAATGGACTCAATGGATTTTTACAAAACTATTAGAAGCGGGATTGGCTGAACGAAGAGATGTTGAGGCTAATTTTTGCGAGGGTTTAGGAACAGTTTTAGCGAATGACGAAATCGAAATTGTTGATGGCAAAATGGTTTCTGAGCGCGGTGGATATCCGGTTGTTAAAAAGAAAATGCAACAATGGGTATTAAAAATAACTGAATATGCAGATAGACTTTTAAATGATTTAGAGTTACTTGATTGGCCACCTAACATTAAAGAAATGCAAAGAAACTGGATTGGTAGAAGTGAAGGTGCAGTTATTAAATTTGATGTTTATCAAATGGATCTTTCCTTTGAAGTGTTTACTACAAGAGCAGATACTTTATTTGGGGCAACTTATTGTGTATTAGCACCAGAACACCCGCTTGTATTAGAAATTACAACAGAAGATGAAAGAGACGAAGTTTTAAAATATATAGAAGCAACTAAGCAAAAAACAGATTTAGATAGAGGCGATTTAAGTAAGGAAAAGACCGGAGTATTTACTGGTGCCTTTGCGATAAATCCTGCTAATAATAAAAAGATTCCAATTTGGATTGCTGATTATGTTTTATATAATTATGGTACAGGTTCAGTTATGGCTGTTCCTGCTCATGACGAAAGAGATTATGAGTTTGCGAAAAAGCACGACTTAGATATTAAAGAAGTAGTCCAAGCAGATGAATTACCATATGTTGGTGATGGAATCCATATTAATAGTAACTATTTAAATGGTTTAAATAATGAAGAAGCAACTAATAAAGTTGTTGAAAGACTTCAAACTGAAAATAAAGCGAGAAAAGACATTACATATAGATTAAGAGATTGGGTCTTTTCACGTCAAAGATATTGGGGAGAACCATTTCCAGTATTAATTGACGAAGATGGAAAAATTTATCCGTTACCACTTGAAGAATTACCATTAACATTACCAAAAATGGATAATATTCGTCCTTCAGGGACAGGCGAATCACCGCTTGCCAATAATCATGATTGGCTATATGTAGAAAAAGATGGAAAAATGTATAAACGAGACACTAATACAATGCCGCAGCTTGCTGGCTCAAGTTGGTATTATATTGGTTATGTTTTAAAAACAATTTATGATTTTATTCCTTTGAATTCAGAAGATGCCAAAGCGGAATTAAAAGACTGGTTACCAGTGGATTTATATATTGGTGGAGCAGAACACGCTGTTGGGCATTTGTTGTATTCGAGATTTTGGCATAAGTTTTTATATGATTTAGGTATTGTTCATTCAAAAGAACCATTTATAAAATTAGTAAATCAAGGCATGATTCTCGGTGAAGATAATCAAAAGATGAGTAAAAGCAGAGGGAATGTTCTTAGTCCAGATGTTATTTATGAATCACATGGTGCTGACACTTTAAGATTGTTTGAAATGTTCTTGGGACCTTTAACTGCTGATAAACCATGGCAAACCGATGCAATTGATGGTTCTAAACGCTTTTTAGATCGTGTTTGGAGAATGTATTATTTTCCGATAGAAGATGAAGTAGAAGAGTTAGAATACAGTTATAATTTCACAGTTAAAAAAGTTACTCAGGATTATGAGACATTAAGTTTTAATACAGCAATTAGTCAAATGATGACATTTGTTAATGATGTATATAAAGCGAAAAAGTTTTCACGTAATCAAGCAATAGGATTTCTAAAATTATTAAATCCTATTTGCCCACATATTACTGAGGAATTATATGCGACAGTCTTTAATAGAAAACATAGTATTGCCTATGAACAGTGGCCTACATATGATGAAAATAAACTTGTTTTAGAAGAGACAGAAATAGTCGTTCAAGTTAATGGTAAAACACGTGATAAAACAACGGTTAAGATGGATTTATCAGAAGATGAATTAAAAGAAAAAGCCCTGTCGTTAGGTAATGTCGTTAGACACACGTCAGGGAAACAAATAGTTAAGGTAATTGTTGTACCAAATAAACTTGTAAATATAGTTGTAAAAGGCTAGAACATTCTAGCCTTTTTCTATTATTACTACAAATGGTGGTTTGTTGTCTTTGTTAATTAATTCATACTTTGAAACACTAAAACTACTATTTAATTTGCCGACAAAGTCTAAAACAGCATCAGCCTCCATTTTGCCTTCTTGATGACCAGGATAACAAGTAATAATTATAAACTGGTTTTGTTTTAAATAAGAAGTAAGTGATTTTAAAGTTTTAAGAGTTGTTTTTTTGGTTGTTGTAATTTTTTTATCGCTATTCGGTAAGTAACCTAAATTAAAAACTATACATTTGAAATCTTTAATATAATTTAAGATGTTTTCGTGACTATCGTTTATAAGTTCATAATTAGATAGTCCTTTTTCTTTTAGTAAATTAGTTGTGTTAACAAGGGCTAACTCTTGAATATCAAAACCATATACAAACTTAGACAATTCTGCTAAAATCGCCGTATCATGCCCATTTCCAATTGTTGCATCAATAGTAATGTCATCTTTATTAATGTTTTCTTTTAAATAGCTTTGGACAAACTCTTGAATATGTTTTTTTCTCATATTTTAACCTCTTGTTTTAATTATGTGATATTAAATTAAAAATTTAATTTTTATTTTTGGCACGATTAAAGCATTTGCCAAAAACTGCGTTTTTCTTCTTACTCTTATTGTATCATAAATCAAATTTTGTGCTATAATTACATATAAGGAGTTTGCTAATGTTTAAAAGAATTTACACGAATTTATTTCAGCCATCAGAAATAGGAAAATACTTAAAAGATAAAGTAGGATATGTAATATTATATATTCTCTTTTTATCGTTAGTTGTAAATATTCCCTTAAT
>DUNK01000037.1 GCA_012839355.1 Acholeplasma sp. | reverse complement strand
CAGAAGAACGAAAAATAGAAGAGACGAAAAAAGACTTCTTTGCGCACGCTTCACATGAGTTAAAATCGCCATTAACTGCGATTTTAGGTTATAGCGAATTAATTACGTTAGATATGGTTGAAGAAAAAGAATATAAAGATGTTGTTGAAAGAATTTATAATCAAGCTGAACATATGTCTTTACTTGTTGAAGATATGTCAACATTATCTAAATTAGAATCAATTACAGAAAAAGAAGAATTATATGAAATAGTCAGTCTTAATAAAATCTTAAAAGATGTTTGTTATACTATGGAGTCATTTTTAAATGAAAAGAATATTAAATTAGATATTTATGAAGAACCAATTAATTATAACTGTATTGAGTTAGATATTAATAAATTATTTAAAAACTTAATTGAAAACGCAATTAAGTATAGCTATAATAATAGTGTTATTAATGTTAGATTATATAAGAAAAACGATGATATTATCTTCGAAGTAGAAGATGATGGAATTGGGATATCTGCTGAACACATTGATAGAATCTTCGGTAGGTTTTATAGAATTGATAAAGGAAGAATTGATTCAGGCACAGGTTTGGGTTTAGCAATTGTTAAACATACAGTAATTAAATATCATGGTAAGACAGATGTCAAATCAGCGCCTGGCGAAGGTACAACAATTAAAGTCTCATTAAAAGCATAAGCAACTTGCTTATGTTTTTTTTAATAGGAATTTAGTGAAATTGAAGTTTTTATCTTTTTAAGTTAAAATATAGAAAGGTGTTTTAATATGAAAGTTAAAAATTTAATTCTATTAATTATATTTTCTTTTTTAATAGTAACGATTGTGGGATGTAATACTAGACACCTTAAATATAGTGCTAATGATGTTACAAAAATTGAACTTTATGACCTAACAAATGAAAATCAGCAGTTAGAAAAAGAAATAACTAACCAAATAGAAATAAAAGAAACACTAGAAGAGATAGAAAAAATTACTTATCGTACATATCGTAGTGATATAAAAGCGAAGTCGGAATATTTCATAAAAATTATTTTTTCTAATGGTAACTATGATCAGATTGATCCATATAGAATACTAACTTATAAAAGTAGTGGTGAGATAATTAGTAAAAAAAGATTTCAATGTGAGTTAGAAACATTTATGTCATTGTATAATTCTATAAAAAACAAACATTAAAAAGGTTCATTATAGAAAAGGATAAAGCATCATTTGTTTGATAGAAGTGGTGCTTTTTTTGTATTTTAGGATTGGTTGTTTTAAATAATTGATAAATAATGATATAATGTTTATGATTATAAAAAGAAGATTGTGTGATAACAAATGATTTTTTTTGATTTAGAGGTTAATGTTAAAAGTAATTTAATAGATGATTTTGGAGCAGTTAAAAATGATGGTTCTAAAATTCATACAACTAATGCTAAAGAGTTTTCTGATTTCATTAGCGGGGCAAGTTTTTTTGTTGGTCATAATGTTATTAATCATGACTTTAAATTTTTCGAAAACTATCATCAGTTTAAAAAACTTAGACCTAAAGATGCAATAGATACTCTTTTTTTATCGACATTATTATTTCCAGAAGAACCATATCATAAGTTAGTAAAAGATTATAAACTTCAAACTGAAGATTTAAATAATCCATTAAATGATTCTATAATAGTTAGAGTATTATTTGGCGATATTTTAGAAGCGTTTAAAGAGTTAGATGAAAACATGAAAAAGATTTATTATGAACTATTAAATGATGTAGATGGCTTTGCAGCATTTTTCAAATTTATAAAATACAAACCGAGATTTTTAAATGTTATTAAAATAATAACTGAGGAGTTTAAAGATAACATTTGTGAAAACGCCCACCTAAGCCATTATATAAAGAATTATCCAGTGGAGTTAAGTTATGCTTTAGCAATTATTTCGACTAAGAAAAACACATCAGTTCTACCTAGTTGGGTATTAAAAAACTATCCAATGGTTGAAACAATTTTATGGAATTTAAGAAATGTTTCTTGTGATGGTTGTTCGTATTGTGATAACTATATTTCACCAACAAAAGGATTGAAAAAATATTTTGATTATGATTCTTTTAGAAAGTTTGAGGGAGTATCACTTCAAGAAGATGCAGTTATCGCAGGACTGAAAAATGAATCTATTATTACAATATTTCCAACAGGTGGAGGTAAGTCGTTAGCCTTTCAATTACCAGCATTGATGATTAATCGAAATGTTAGAGGTTTAACGGTTGTTATATCACCACTTCAAAGTTTGATGAAAGATCAAGTTGATAGTTTAATTGAAAAAGGAGTTCATTCAGCTGTTACAATTAATGGTCTTTTAAATTCTATTGAAAAACAAAAAGCATTTGAACAAGTTAGAAATGGTAATGCGAGTATTTTATATATCGCTCCCGAAAGTTTGAGAAGTAGGAGCATTCAAAGTTTATTACTAAGCAGACAAGTAGTTAGATTTGTTATAGATGAGGCGCATTGTTTTTCTACATGGGGTCATGATTTTAGAGTGGATTATCAATATATTGGTGATTACATAAAAGAATTTCAAGAAATTAAACAGTTAAAAGAACCAATACCAGTGTCTTGTTTTACAGCAACTGCAAAAAAACAGGTTATTGAAGATATTGAAAAGTACTTTAAAGAAAAATTAGACTTGACAATGAAAGTCATTCAAGCACCTGCTGTGAGAAAAAACTTAACATACGAAGTTATAAAACTAGAAAAAGAAGCAGAGAAGTATCAAAAATTAAGAGAGATTATTGGCGAAAGCAATGTGCCAACAATCATTTATGCTTCAACAACAAAAATTGTTGATGATTTATATCTTAAATTAAAAAGAGAAGGACTCTTGGTTTCTAAGTTTCATGGCAAAATGGAAAAAGGCGATAAAATATTCGAACAAAACAAGTTTATGAGTGGCGAGACACAAATAATGGTTGCGACTAATGCTTTTGGTATGGGTGTTGATAAAGATAATATTAAAAAAATCATACACTATAATATTAGTGATTCTTTAGAAAACTATATCCAAGAAGCGGGAAGAGCAGGAAGAAAAGCTGATATTAATGCTATTTGTTATATTCTCTTCACTGATGATGATTTAAATAGACATTTTAGAATGTTAAATGATTCAAAATTAAATTTAAAAGAAATCCAACAAGTATGGTCAGGTATTAAGTCTTTGACGAGACATCGTAACGATGTTTCTTATTCAGCACTAGAAATTGCGAGAGAATCTGGATGGGAAGTTGATAAAAGTGACGTTTCTAATCGTATTACAACGGCAATTGCTTCACTTGAACAAGTAGGATATGTGAAAAGATCATTTAACTCCCCAAGAGTTTATGCTGATAGTATTTTAGTTAAAAGCATTATTGAGGCAAATGAACGAATAGATAAGTCAAACATGTTTGCAGAAAAAGAAGTAATGAATGCTAAAAGAGTAATGCAACTTTTAATAACAGAAAAAAATATAAAATCTAGCGATGTCGATATTGCAGAATCAAGGGTTGATTATATCGCAGATTTATTAGGTTTAACCACTGAAGAGGTAATTGGTATTGTTCGTAAATTAAGAGAAATTAATGTTTTACGCGATGATAAAGATTTAGTAGCAGAAATTGTTGATGGTACAACACATATAGGTCCAATAAGAAAAGTAAGACTTTATGAGAAAATAATTAACCATCTTTTCAATCTTTTTACAACAGAAAGGGCTCTTTATAATGTTAAAAACATCTATCAACAATTAGACGAAAACAATGTTAAATGTGAACTTAAAGATGTTAAACGAGCAATTAGTTATTTAGATAGGGCTAATATTATAGATGTTGATAAACAATCAAGAGATAATTTTATTATTAAATTATATGAAGAAGGCGAAGCCTATTTAGATAAATTTAGCAAGCAAACTATAGTGAATGAATTCATTATTGAATATTTGTATAATGTTAAAGAAAAAATTGTTGAAAAGAATAAAAACATGGTTTATTTTTCTATTATGGAGTTAGTAAAAGAATTCAATAGAAGAAATCAATTGTTGCAATTTAAAGTAAATATGAAAGACATTGAAGATAGACTCTTTTACTTACAAAACATAAAAGTTTTACAAATTGAAGGTGGGTTCTTTGTTTTATATCACCGTTTAGATATAACTAAAACGGAGTTAAATCCTAGAAAGATGTTTACTAAAGAAGATTATCAAAATTTAGAAACATTTTATGAAAACAGGAAACAACAAATCCATATCGTTGGCGAGTTTGCAAATATTATGTATGAAAATAAAGAAAAAGCTTTAGAGTTAGTTCAAGATTACTTTTTAATGAATTATCAAGAATTTATTAAAAAATATTTCCCAGGCGAGAAGAAAGAACAATTAAATCTTAATATGAGTGTAATTAGGTTTAATGAACTTTTCAGTGAACTTACAGATGAACAATTAGCGGTAATTAAAGATAAAGATAATGAAACTATTGCTGTAGCGGCTGGTCCTGGTTCAGGTAAAACGAGAGTATTAGTTCACAAATTAGTTTCAATTTTATATAACGAAGATATCAGGTCTGAACAACTTTTAATGTTGACTTTTTCTCGTGTTGCTGCGACAGACTTTAAAGAAAAACTAGCAGATTTAATTGGTTCAAGTGCTTATTATATCAATATAAGAACTTTTCATTCGTTTGCTTTTGATGTGCTAGGAAAAGTTGGTAATCTTATGGAGACTGATAGTGTAATTAAAGCGGCTACGGAAAAGATAAAAAGTCGTGAAGTTGAGCCTGCAATCGCAACTAAAATGATTTTAGTTATTGATGAGGCACAAGATATGAATGTAGAAGAATACGAGTTAGTTAAGGCTCTAATTGATTATAATGAAAACTTAAGAGTTGTTGCGGTTGGTGATGATGATCAAAACATTTTTGAGTTTAGAGGAGCTGACTCAAAATACTTTAGAATGTTTGCCGAAAAAGATAAAGCCTTTTATGAACTTGGCATAAATTTTAGAGCTAAAAAGAACTTAATTGATTTTTCTAATAAAGTTGCTTCACTAATTAAAAATAGATTAAAGAAAAAAGAAATTCGCCCACATCGAAAAGAGTTAGGCCATATTAAAGTAACCAAGTATAACGGACAAAGATTTATCATGCCGTTTATTGAAGATATATTAAATAGTAAATTAAGAGGAACAACAGCCATTCTTACTTTAACAAATGAAGAAGCTTTACAAATAACAGGCATATTAAACAAAAAAGAAAGAAGGGCGGAGTTAATTCAAGCAACTGATAATGTTAAAGCCTTCAATGTTTATGAAATCAGAGAGTTTTATAATCTTTTAGAGTATAAAGCAAAAAATCTTAATACCCAAATAACGGATAAAATTTGGATAGAAACATTTAAGAATTTTGCTGGGAGATATAAAACAGTTAAAGACTATGAACTATACAGAAAAATATTAAATAAATTCAAACAAACCGCAGGTGTTGATGTCTTTATTAGTGATTTCAAAGAGTATTTACTTGAAACTAACCTAGATGATTTCTATATTGAAGCACCTTTTGTTGTTTCAACACTTCATAAGGCTAAAGGGAAAGAGTTTAATAATGTATTCATTTATTATGATTCAACTGAATATCTTGAAGATGCAGATTTAAGAGTCCTCTATGTTGGTATAACTAGAGCCAAGGATAATTTAAATATTCATACAAACCATAAAATATTTAACTATGTTGATAGAATAGAAAACTTGAGAATTGTTGAATATGATAAAGAAATTAAGGAGCCAAAGAGGTTTGTTTATAGACTTGGATATTCTGATGTTTTCTTAGGATACTTTGAGTTTAGTAGATATAATGTTAGGAAGGCGCTTCCTGGTGATGAGTTAAAAATAGAAAATGGGTATGTAACTCATGATGGGAAAAAAGTTGTCCAGTTTTCTAAAAAAGCCAAAGACCTAATAAAGAGTAGAGAAGATTTAGAATATAAAATTACGAGTATCTCAGCAAATCAAATTGTCTATTGGTATAACCGCGAAAAAGAAGAAGAATACTTAGCGCTTTTTCCAGAAATAGTATTTGAAAAAGACGAGTAAGATAAGGCGCTTATAATTGACTTATAGTGGTTAAAACTATATAATTAGAGTAGGTATTAAAGGAGGTTTTTTAAGTAATGAATTATGATATTAATTTAAAAGGTTTAGGGAAGTTATATTATCCGGTTGTCTGGTTGTGGAAGTTCTTATATAGCACAATCACACCAAGATTTTGGAATGGTGTTGTTAGTTTAGCTACTAATGATATTCCAATAGTATTAAGAATTTTAATTTTATTAATTGTATCAATCATAATTTTATGCGTGTATATTGCGGTTTGGGGTATACTGATGGCTGCAATCTTCAGTTTAGCGGTGCTTACTTCAGTTGTGTATGCAATAGCTGCAATTGCGAATGTTATCGGTGGTTGGTGGGAGTTTTGGACTATAAGTATCCCTAAGATAACACCAGAGATATTAAAGTTTTGTTGATAATAAAAATAGATAAAAATTAGTTTAAGTAAAAATGCCACTGATGTGGTATTTTTTACATATAATAGAAAATATGCAAAATGTCTCATTTTAATGTTAAAATAGTAGTGTATGGTATTTAGAAAGGGAGAATATTAATTGTTATACAAAAATGAGTTTTTAGAAGAACTTTTAACGTTACGAGATCAGTTAAGAGCTGAGAATGAAAATGCATTTATTTGTAATGACGAGGCGTTAGTTGAGATGGTAAACAAAATGCCACTCAAAACTAATGATTTTTTAGCTGTTCCAGGGATTGATAAAGATTTTATTAAAGACTACTCAAAAGACTTTTTAGAAGTCATTAATAATTATCGTTCTAAGAAGATAAAAGAAGTAAAGGTATCTAAAAAAGCATATAAAGTTTTAAATAATTATAAGGATAGACTTACTAACCTTTCTAAAAATAACCAGAACCTTTATATGGGAAGAATTGAAAAGTTAAGAAACTTTGATTTGGCAACGTTAGAAGATGATGAAAATCTAATTGACTTTCTCACAAACAAAAAAACAAGACGGTATAATTTTGAACTTCCAAACGAAAGAAGATTTAAAGACTTAACGAATTTATATCGAAATGTTAATAAAGAATTAAAGGAAACGGGAGCTTATAATTTATATATTGCTTATCCTTATATTGAAGGATATTTAAGAAAGGAAAAGTTTCCGATAAAGGCGCCACTACTGTTTTTTCCGGTGGCGTTAAAAAGAAGCAGAAGAAATTTTTATCTTCAAAAAGATGATAAAAAAGATATCATTTATAATAACGATTTACTCTTAATGATTTCTAAACTTGATAAAGAATCATTAAAGGAAAAAGATCCGTTTGTGGAAAGTTTTAGTCGTCACACTTTGACTGATGAAGTGTTTGATTATTATGAAAAAAATGGTGTGGCGCTCCACGATAAATTTAAAAAGTTTGAGTTTGAAATGTTTGAAAGTTTATTAAAAGCTCAGTTTGAAAGAAGAAAATATCGTAACTTTGAACTTAGACAATATCTTGTTTTAGGAAGATATAAACCTTATTCATCAATGATTCAAAAAGATATGAATGCGATTATTGAAAGTAATAAATATAATGAATTATTGGAAGGTTTAATTGATGAAGAAAACTTATATAAAAAAGAAAAAGAAGTTGTTTTTGCGGTAGATAAAAGTAAGATAAATGAAGATAGTATTACATATATAAACGAATTAAATGACTCGCAAGAAAATGTTATTGATTTATTAAACAAGGAACAAAAACTTGTTATTTTTGGTCCGCCTGGAACAGGCAAAAGTCAGACTATCACAAGCCTAATTGCGAATGCCATTTTAAACAAAGAAAATGTCTTAGTTGTCAGTGAGAAAAGAGCGGCTTTAGATGTTATCTATTCAAGGCTCAAAAACGCATCAAAATACGCGATGTTTTTAGATGATGCTGAAAATAAAACTAACTTCTACAATATGCTTAGTAATTTTATTGATCCAACACCACCAATTAGGACTATCAATAATGATCGCTATCAATCAGAGGCGGAGATTACCGAACTCCTTAACACATTAGATAGAACTATTAATTTACTCTTTGGTGAAGTTGATGGGTTTAATGTTTCTGAATTACTAAATAAGTATTTAAAAGATAGAGAAGTAAACGAAGAGTTAACACCTAAAAGTGTTTATGAAATGTTTAATAGACACTTTGGGAACTTAAGTTATAGTGATTTAAAAGGGTTAGAAGATAAATTTGATAGTAATAGTGAATTAAAAAAATATTTAGAATATCATAAGATAGTTAGTAGATATCCAGTTGTAAAAAGGTTTGAAAAGAAATTAACTAGAAGTTCTAAGATAGAATTTAAGAAGTTTAGTGAAGGATATTTAGAGTTTGTTGAAGATTATAATACTTCAGGTTTGTTTAGAAAGATTCAGTTAAGAAAAATTTTCTTAAAAATGAATAAAGGTAAACTATTATATTTCGCTCAAAAAGGAAGATATGAGAAGAAGTATTTAAAGTTATTACTTAAGGATGCAAGAGTAAATAATTATCTTTTAGAAAATATAAATAGATTACCTAAATTAGAAGCGTCATATTTAGAATTAAACAAATTAGAAATTAAATACTTAAATATGCTTACTGAAGATGAATTAGTAAAAGATATAATTGATATTTCCAAGTTTAGAGAATATTTGTTTAGGGCTTATTACACAGGTTATTTAGAAGAGTTTAAAGCTCTCCACCAAGAAGATTTAAGTGTGATTGATGAATATCAAGATACGAAAGAACGTTTAGAAGCGTTAGTTGCTGAGAAGATATTAATAACGACTGAGTCGTTTGAGATGGAGTTATACAAACAAGCATTAAACTTTTCTAATGCGAAAAGAATTATGGATATCAAGCGTATATTAGAAGCAGCTAAAAAACCATCTGTTAATGAGTTTATTAATCACTTTCAACCAGAGTTATTTGAAAGTATTAAAATTTGGATGATGACTCCTGAGGTTGTTAGTTCGTTAATTCCTTTAGAGCACGGACTTTTTGATTTAGTTATATTTGATGAAGCATCACAGATGTATGTTGAAAAGGGAATCCCTTCAATTTATCGTGCGAAAAAGGTTGTAATAGCAGGGGATCCAAAACAGTTAAGACCATCAAGCTTAGGTTTTGGGAGAATTGATAATGAAGATGAACTCTTTGAAGAAGAAATCTTACAAGATGTTTCATTAGATGCGAAAAGTTTATTAGACTTAGCGAGATATAAATATAAAGAAACGCTATTAAACTATCACTATAGATCTAATTATGAAGAGTTAATTTCTTTTTCTAATTATGCTTTTTATGATGGTAAATTAATCGTTTCACCTAACCAAAAAGAAAGTCCTAAACCACCGATTGAATATGTACATGTGGAAGAAGGTATTTTCCATAATAGACAAAATGTTGAAGAAGCAAAAGAAGTTGTTAAGATAATTAAGAAGATTTTTAGAACTCGTAAAAATAATGAAACGATTGGCGTCATTACTTTTAATAGTGCGCAAAGAGATTTAATTGAAAATCATATCGATAAAGAAATCTTTAAAAAAGGCACATATCAACGCCAGTTTGAAGAAGAATTAATGAGAACTGAAGATAATGAAGATAAAAGTTTATTCATTAAAAACATTGAAAATGTTCAAGGTGATGAAAGAGATATTATCATTTTTTCAATGGGTTATGCGAAAGATAAAACAGGAACTGTAAAAAGAAGATTTGGCTGGTTAAACCATGAAGGTGGTCAAAACAGACTTAACGTTGCGGTAACGCGTGCGAAGAAGAAAATCTATTTTGTTTCATCTTTGTATCCTGAAGAATTTAAGGTCGAAGATTTACAAGGCGCAGGACCAAAACTTTTAAAAGATTTTATGAGGTATTGTTATTTCATTTCTAACGGCAAGAAAGATTTAGCGAAGTTAGTCTTACAAGAATTACACTCTAAAGAAGAAGAGACGCAAAGAGCTTTAACTGAAGAGTTAGCACTTGATATTAAGAAACGTTTAGAAGGTTTAAAATACAATGTTCATACTTCTATTGGTGCTGGTGAACATTATATTGATTTAGCAATTTATGATGAAGAAGAAAAAGAGTATAAGTTAGGTATTATTTGCGATATTGTTAATGATACTAATGTAACTGCAAGAAGAAACTTACTTCACCAAGAAAAGTATTTAAAAGCTCGTGGTTGGAATGTTTATCGTGTCTTTTCTAATAATTGGTATATTGACGCTAATAAAGAATTAAGAAAGATTAGAAAGATGTTAAAAGAGGTAGAATAAGTCCAAAATAAAGCAAATAGAAATAAAAAATATATTTTTTGTTGCGAAAAAAGTTTTTTAATAGTATTATAGTAGTAATTAAAAATTAATCTGATAGGCAATGATTATAAAAAAGAGTATTTCTTTTTCAATGAACAGAGAGAATACATTTGGTGGAAGTATTTCAAAAAAGATTTACAAGTTACATTTATAGGAGCGTATCCTGGTCTAGTCCAGTTAAAACTAATTTGAGGCTACAATAGTAGTGAATTAAGGTGGTACCACGGTCTATTTTTAGATTCGTCCTTAACGGATGAATCTTTTTTTATTATAAAGAGTTAGGAGAGATTAATATGAAAAGAATTGAGATGAAGTATTTAAAGGAACAACCATTAGAGTTACATAAACCAAAGGTTGTTTCAAAAATAAATTTGTTAGATGTAGATGAAAGGTATAAGGCAATCACTAAAGCAACTAACAATACATTTTTATTAAGAAATGAAGATGTGTTTTTAGATATGTTAACTGATAGTGGCGTGAACGCTTCAAGTGATGAACAGTTAGCTGCCTCAATGCGTGCTGATGAAGCGTATGCTGGCAGTAAGACGTTTTATCGTTTAGAAAAAGCTGTAACAAGCCTTTTAGGTTTACCTTACTTTTTACCTGCTCACCAAGGCCGTGCTTGTGAGCATATTATTAGTAGAGCGCTAGTTAAACCTAATACAAGAACGCCGATGAACTATCACTTTACAACGACTAAATCTCACATTCTCGCTATGGGCGGAATTGTAGATGAATTAATTATTGATGAAGGTTTAAAGATCCAAAGTGATTATCCATTTAAGGGCAATGTAGATTTAAAGAAATTAGATGACTATTTTAAAAAATATAGTAAAGAAGAAATCGCCTTTTTAAGAATTGAGGCGGGAACTAATTTAATTGGTGGTCAACCAATTAGTTTTGAAAATGCTAAAGCAGTTACTGAAAGATGTAAAAAAGCAGGAGTTATGACTGTTTTAGATGCTAGTTTACTGCAAGATAACTTATATTTTATTAAAGTTAGAGAAAAAGGATTTGAAAATAAACCGATTAGTGAAATAACTAAAGAGTTTTGTCAGTTGTTTGATATAGTTTATTTCTCAGCGCGAAAGTTTGGGTTTGCAAAAGGTGGCGGAATAGTCTTAAAAGATGAAAAACTCTACAATAAAATGAAAGAGTTTGTAGTAATGTATGAAGGATTCTTAACTTATGGCGGCATGAGCACAAGAGAAATGGAAATGATTGCTGTTGGTTTAGAAGAATCAATGGAATTTGATGTTATTAGTCAAGGGCCAATCTTTATTGATTATATGGTTAATGAATTAGTAAAACATAAAGTTCCAGTCGTAACGCCTGGTGGTGGTCTTGGTTGTCACTTAGATGCAAGAAGTTTCGTTCCTCATATTAAACAAGAAGAATACCCTGCAGGTGCTTTAGCTACAGCACTCTATATTGTTAGTGGTATTAGAGGGATGGAAAGAGGAACATTATCAGAAGTGAGAAATCCTGATGGAACTGAAAAGTTAGCTGATATGGAACTTGTTAGACTTGCGATTCCAAGAAGAGTATTTACACTTTCACATATCAATTATGCAGTTGATAGAATTATTTGGCTCTATAAGAATAGAGATTTAATCGGTGGTTTGAAATTTACAAGAGAACCAGAAACGTTAAGATTTTTCTTTGGTGAATTAGCACCAACATCAAATTGGCAAGAAAAATTAGTTAAAAAATTTAAAGAAGATTTTCTAAATAAATACTAATGGAATGTAAAATGGATAAAAAGATATTAAATATAATTACAATATTTGTTTTATTATTAACATTAGTTTCTTGTGGAAAGAAAACATATACTATCACATTTGATTTAAATGAAGGAGTAGGAGAAGCCCCCGCTCAAACACTCAAAAAAGGTGAGTTGGTTACCGAACCTACTGAACCAACAAAAGAAGGGTACAATTTCCTTGGATGGTATTTAAATGATCAACCATATAATTTTAGTTCAAAAGTTAATAAAAATCTAAATTTAGTTGCAAGGTGGGAAGATAAGTTGGCAGAGTTAAAATATTATAGTTATTTAAGTGAGAATAACCCAGTAGTTACAATTAAAGTGTTGAATTTTGGTGAGATGAAACTGGAACTCTTTCCTGAGGTGGCACCAAACACGGTTAATAATTTCTTAAAATATGTAGAAAATAATAAGTATACTGGTTCTAGTTTTCATAGAGTAATTAAAGACTTTATGATTCAGGGTGGTCATGTTGGAGTTCCTTATGGAAATATTAAAGGAGATTTTAGCAGTAATGGAGTTACTAATAACTTAAGACATTATAGAGGTGTAATTTCTATGGCACGAACAATGGTGCCTGATAGTGCGACAAGTCAGTTTTTCATCGTTCATAAAACTTCTCCACACCTAAATGGTAACTACGCCTCATTTGGAGGTTTAATCAGTGGTTTTGATGTGTTAGATCAAATCGCAAATCTACAAACAGACTATAATGATAGACCTTTAACAAATGTAGTTATAGAAAGCGTAACAGTTGAATTAAATGGCTATGAGCCAAGCGCAGTAATTTATGTTTAAAAGTGTCAAACGACACTTTTTCTTTTAATTAACATGTTCTTTTGACAATACTCATAAATAGTTCTAAACTATATATGAGGTTATGTATAAAAATAGATAGGAAGATATAATGAAAGATAAACAGGCCTTTATAGTAGTAATAACGCTATTATTCTTGCAAGGAATATTCATGAATATTCACCATCCAATCACACCTAGTTATGTGGCTGAACTTAATTTTCCAGACTATATGTTTGGATTTTTCTTCGCTTTTATGAGTTTAGGTGCGATGGTCTCAGCGCCGTTATGGGGAAGTTTAGCTGATCACGGTAAAAAGAAAATAAGTGTTTTTATTGGTTTTCTTATCTATGGTTTAGCTCAATACTTATTTGGTTTAGGTGAAGTGTTCGGGCCTTGGGGCTTAGCTATAGTAAGATTTTTTAGTGGTGTAGGCATGGCAGCACCATCAACAATCTTTTTGAGTGAGGTTGTTGTAATATCTAAAAAACACAATAAAACAAGAAATCTTGTCTATGGCGCAGCAGCAACAGCCATTGGTGGAGCAATAGGTCAATATTTTGGTGGGTTTATTTATACTAACGATTTTTTCATTAAATATTTTAAGACTGATCATATGCCTAATGTTTTAATAATTCAAGGTTTGTTGAGTGCGTTTTTGGCGTTACTTGTATTGGTTATGTTTAAGCCAAAAGAAGTGGTTAACAATCAAAAAGAAAAAGGAGTTAATATTTTTAAAGCATTTAAACTCCTTAAAACAAAGGATATTAAATTAATAATCTTTTTAATTAGTTTTTTCTTTTTTTCAATGTCACACATTAATATTGATAAATATTTAGATGTCTATTTTATTAATGATTTAGGGTATAAAGAAGATGTCTTAGGTCAGTTTAAAATGATTGTTGGATTTGTTGGAGTCTTTACAAGTATCTTAATGGTTCCTTTACTTAAAAAAATTAAAGCTAAACTGCAAGTAATTGCAATCTTTCAGTTATTAAGCGCGGTTTTAGTCTTAATTTGTTTTAGAGGGACGATGTTTTCATTTTTAGTTTATCTATATACATACTATTTAGTTTATATCATCATTAAAACGGTTAATTTACCTTTAGAACGAGAATATGTCGCAAGTTTTGCTGAAGAGGAAAATATGGGGAGAATTATGGGAATTAAACAATCGTTCCTTTCATTAAGCAATATCATTGGACCAATTTTAGGAGCGTTTTTATATCATAATAATAGATTGTTAGTGTTTGATTTTGCGGTCTTATTTTTCATAATCGGCTTTTTATTAATAATGGTTAATATTATAATTATGAAAAAGGAAGAGAAGATTATTACTGAGGATTAAATATGTATGAAAGATTAAAAAAGGTTTTTAACCTTGTAGGCGTAATTGATAAAACTAGATATGATAACTATGAAAAAGAAGAACACTTAAAAGATGTTTCTTCAATTTTTGTTGTAGGATTAGCTTATCCTAAAATTACACTTAAACAACAAGATGACAAGTTAGTTGGTTCAATTTATACATATGGTTATGATTATCATAGTGTTATAAAAAAGATTGCTAGTGAAGCGTTAAAAGGTTATGAGTATACTATTTTAGTTGATAATCATAGTTTAGATGAAAGAAGATGTTTAGAGTTAACAGGTTTGGCTTATCTAGCAAAAAACGATTTAATGATTAATCAAGAGTTAGGTAGTTATTTCTTTATAGGTTTAATCTTAACGAAAGATAAGTATCCTGAAGTGATAGTAGAAAATAATGATTCATGTGGTGATTGTATGATATGTATTAATTCTTGCCCTGTTAATGCACTAGAAGGTGGGTTTGATATTAATAAGTGTATGAGTGCTAACAATCAGTTAAAAGAACCTTTTGGTGAAGATTTAATTAAGAAAAACTATCTACTTTTGGGCTGTGATATTTGTCAGCAGGTATGTCCAAAAAATAAAGATATCGAAGGTAAATACCATGAAGATTTACAAGTAAAAGAAACAGCATATGTTTTAATTGAAGATCTTTTTAAACTATCAAATAAAGAGTTTCAAAAGAAGTATGGTAAACATGCATATTTGTGGAAAGGTAGGACACTTTTACTTAGAAATGCGTTAACATTGTTAGTTAGACAGAAAAATACAAAGTATAATGATTTAATTAAAGAAACATTAAAATCAAATAAATATCCTAAGTGGTATAAAGAAGATGTAAAGAAAATTTTACCAATTCTTGAAAGTGTTTAGATTTGATAATGTTATACTATATAGTATAATTAATGTGGATTATTTAATATAAATGGAGACGAAAATGAAGATATTAAAGTTAGAAAATGTAAGTAAATATTATAAATCGGCAGAGACAGTTTCAGTTGGAATGCAAAATGTTTCTGCTAGTTTTGATATAGGTGAGTTTGTTGCGATAACGGGTGAATCAGGCAGTGGTAAATCGACATTACTTAATGTTATAAGTGGTTTAGATGGATATGAAGAAGGTGAACTTTACCACTATGGTGAAGAGACATCACATTATACGATTAGCGACTGGGAAACTTATCGTAGTTCATATGTAGGTTTTGTTTTCCAAAACTATAATATTATCGATTCTTATACTGTTTATCAAAATGTTTTATTTGCGCTCGAGGTGCAAGGTTACCCAAAAGATAAAAGAAGAAAAAGAGCGTTAGAGTTAATTGATAGAGTTGGTTTAAGTAGTCATAAAAACCATAAAGCATCAAAACTTTCAGGTGGACAAAAACAACGTGCGGTTTTAGCTCGTGCACTTGCTAAAGATACACCGATTATTGTTGCTGATGAACCGACAGGAAACTTAGACTCTGAATCGTCTAAACAAGTGATGGCTTTACTTCATGAGATTAGTAAAGATAAACTTGTGATAGTTGTTACGCATGATTATGCACAAGTAGAACCTTATGCAACTAGAAAGATTAGGATGCATGATGGAACTATTGTTGAAGATGTAGAGTTAAAAGAGTTTGAAAAACAAGAACAACCAGTCAAACTAGAAGCTAAAAAA
Organism: Acholeplasma sp.; assembly: GCA_012839355.1. Classification (GTDB taxonomy): domain Bacteria; phylum Bacillota_I; class Bacilli_A; order Acholeplasmatales; family UBA5453; genus UBA5453. The sequence continues at coordinate 51,771 of DUNK01000037.1, read as the reverse complement.
GTGTCTTGGTTAACACTCTTTAAAATTAGTTTAAGAAACATTTTTTCAACACCTAAAAGAACGATTTTTATGTTGATTTTACAAATCTTAGTTATTGGTATTTTTACTTTAATATTTTCTTCGCAAGTGAAAGCGAGAAGGGAATTAGGATTGATGGATTCGGAAACTTATCCACAAGTTCCTGAGACTAGACTTTTAGTTGAAAGAAGAGATGGAGAACCACTTAGCAGTGCCGAAATCGACAAAATTAAAAGTAATAGAAATGTCCTGACTGTTTATGAAAATGCACATCTGTTTCATAACAATAGAAACTTAAGCATTAACTTGTTAAATAGTCATCATAATTTTTATGTTTCAAAAACTGATTCTGCAAAAATTTTAAGCAAAGGCGATGTTAAAGGAGAACTACCGAAAGAAATTAATGAAGTAGTTGTTTCATCATATTATAACACTATAAAAGTTGGTGATGTTATAGGTTTGGCATTCACGCCTATCTATTACTATGGTGGCAATTTAGAACACTTTGTAGAGTTTAAGGTTGTCGGACTTGATAAACTAGAAAGACGTACGATTTATTTTTCAGAAGCATATTTAACTCAAGAGATTGTTGCTGATATTGATGTTAATCTTTATAATCATATTAGACAGAATCTCAAAGATAGTTTATATTGCAATTTAGAAGATTCTGTTGGTTTTGAATTAGAATATGATCCGAATGCGACTTTATTGTATGATATACAAATGATAAAAAGCGATGAATCTCAAACATATGTTGTTGAAAACAATGTAAATGTTAAATTTCATACTTATTACGAACACACATCTACCGTAATACTTGAAGTAGGTTCGGTAGGTAAAGTTGAAGGAGAGTTTTATGGAGGCTTGATTAAAAAAGAATTATTAGATCAAGTATTAGATTTGTCTATGCAAAATTATGTATCTAAGTATAAAATTGACAAAAATATGATAAGTGTTGAAGTCGCTAATTTTAGAAAGGGAGATAACTTTATTAAGTCGATTGATCAAACAATTTATAAGGTTTACTACCCTGCCAACATTAGTTCACCACTCCAAAAGTTTATGCTTTTTATTCAAGGTTTGATTTCTGGATTACTATTAGTAGGGATGGGATTCTTTTTATATGCAATAGTTCACGCTGTTAGTAAAAACATAATGGCAAGCAGAAAGAAAGATTTTGCGATATTTAGATCGATAGGAACGAACAAATCAGCTTTAGCAAAGATGGTTGTTTTAGAGCAAGTAATTATGAATATGATAGGCTTTGTTATAACGATGATAGGCTTTTATTTCTTGCAATACAGATTTAGTAATATTAGAACATTGCTTGACTATATGAAGTTTAGTGATTATATTGTCTTAGTTTTAATATTCCTTTTCTTAGGCGTTTGGTTAGGTTTAAGATTTAATAAGAAAGTATTTAATCAAAGTGTGATTCAGGTCCTCACTTTAAGTAAGGAGGAGTTCTAAAATGATTAAGTTAAGAAATTTAAACAAGTTTTTCTTTAAAGGTAAGAAAAATCAAATTCATGTGTTAAATAATGTTTCTCTAGAGTTAGAAGAAAAAGGTTTAGTTGCAATTCACGGAAGTTCAGGTTCTGGTAAGACAACTCTTTTAAATGTGATTGGGGGACTTGATAAGGTTAATTCAGGAGAGATTGAGTTTTATGATGAATATATACCTAGATATAGATCAAGAGTTTGGGATAAGATTAGAAATGAATATGTAGGTTATATTTTCCAAAACTATTATTTATTACCAGAATTATCTGTTTATGAAAACATTAGATTCGTTTTAAGAAACTTAGGTATTAATAATGAAGAAGAAATTGAACATCGTGTTCATTACGTTTTAAAAGCTGTAGGCATGTATCCGTTTAGAAAGAAAAAAGCATTACAATTATCAGGCGGACAACAACAAAGAGTAGCGATAGCTCGAGCGCTTGTTAAAAACCCTAGAGTGATTATCGCTGATGAACCGACAGGAAACTTAGATAGTAGAAACACATTTGAGATTATGAATATTATTAAAGAAATCTCAAAAGAAACTTTAGTAATATTAGTGACACACGAAAAAGAAATCGCAAACGTTTATGCTGATAGAATAATTACGGTTGAGGATGGCAAAATAATTGCCGATAAATTAAACGATGAAGCGAAAGATCATAATTTTGCTGATGCTACTATTTATTTAAAGGATATTAAAAATCAAGATAATCTTAAAAATGAAAAAGTTAATGTTGATGTTTATTATGATAAGAAATTAAGTAATGTTAATGTTAAATTAATTTTAAAAGATGAAACATTGTATGTTGATGTATCAGGTTATAAAAATATTAAACTTGCTGAATCAGCAGGAATTGTAATAAAAGATGAGCATTATGTTAAGAAATCTAAAGAAGAAGTTCAAAAAACAACTTATGATGTTAAGGAGTTAGACCATAAGTTTGTTAAAAAGGAAAAAGGACTATTATTTTCTGTTAAGAAAATGTTTAAAAATGCCTTTTTAAAACTTTTAGGCACTAGTAGAAAAGGTAAGTTGTTGTTTGCAAGTTTCTTTATTGCAGGGATGATAATTGCTTATGCTGTAATGAGTTTTGCAGCGGTAGCGATTATTGATGCTGACTCATATGCACGTTTACCAAAAGGATATGTAGAATACTCTACATTATTTGATGAAGAAAAACCAACCTTAGCTCAACTTGAAGCCCTAAAAGGCGATTCAGAAGATTTCTTCATAAATCCTTATGGGAGCGGAGTGTCTTTAACATTTTTGAAAAATGATGGAACTAAAGGTATAGAAACACATAAAATGTTCACACATATTGATCATGCGAAAAAATATAAACTTGTTCATGGTAGACACGCCACAGCTAAAAATGAACTAGTAGTATCAAAAGTTTTTCTTGATAGTTTTTTAGGTAATATTGAAGCTCAAGATTTTGGAGTTTGGAATGTAAATGGCTTGTTTAATGAAAGAATAGAGTATACTAATACGGATGCGAAAATTGTTGGTGTAGTTGATGCTAAAGTTGATTTAATCTTTGCATCAGAAGAGTTTATGATGGTAAACGCTCTTGGTAATGATATACTTGGTAATGATATAACGTATTGGCCAGTTGAGGCATTTGAGAATCTTAATTTAGTTAAAGGTTCGATGCCTGTAAATAAGAAGGATGTTTTATTAAATGCTGCTCAATTAAATAATTTAGGCTATCCAAATATTGATGAAATAACTTTCCCTTTATCAATATTACTTGTTAATCCAGCAACAGATGAACAAGAGACTTATTATGTTACAGGTGTTCATGATATTGAAATGGATTATGTATTAGTGAAATTAGATACATTAAAATCTTCAATCTTAACAAAAACAACTCGAAACTACATATATTCAAGTAATCCAAAATTGCTAATTCAAAATTTAAAAAACAGTTTAGGTATTGAAGGAACGGATATGTATAAACAAGCAATAGCTGAACTTAAAGATACGCGTTCTGCAATGATAGCGAGTGCTGCAGTTACATTACTAATGTTTGTTGGGGCTACTTTAGTGGGATTTTATTTTGTAATGAAATCATCATTAATTCAAAAGATTTATGAAGTTGCCGTTTATAGAGCTTTAGGCGTTAAGAAACGAGAAATAGCGAGTTCTTATTTAATTGAAATAATAATAATTACTACTATTACAGCTTTTATCGGCTATACATTAATGTGTTATATTTTACACTTGCTAAATCAAAGTTTCCTTGGCGAGCTTATGATGTTTAAGATTAACCCATTAACATATTTAATAGGATTAGTTGTTGTTTATGGTTTAAATATTTTTGCAGGTTTATTGCCAGTCTTTAGATTGTTGATGAAAACACCTGCTCGAATATTATCACAATACGATATTTAATAAGCATAATAGAAGAAGCGAACAATTAGATTCGCTTCTTTTTTGTTGAAAAAGGTGTTTTTTTAATTATGAAAAAGTTATAAATATTTTTTGAATTGTAGTAATAATTTGTTATAATGTTATGTGTTTATAAAATGCTTTATAAAAAGGTGAAAAAAATATGTATGATGTAATTATCGTTGGTGGTGGTCCTGCTGGGCTATATAATGCCTATGAATTTATGGTTAAAGCACCACACTTAAAAGTGTTATTAATCGATAAAGGATTTGATATCTATAACAGAAGATGTCCAATCAATTTAGGTTTAATTGATAAATGTCCAGTTGATAAAGAAGGTCATGCTGGTTGTTCGCCTGCTTGTTCAATAACAAGTGGTTTTGGCGGCTCTGGTGCCTACTCTGATGGTAAGTTTAATATTACGAGTGAGTTTGGCGGTTGGATGACTAACTACTTAGATAAAGATATCGTTTTAGATTTAATTAAATATGTTGATGAGATCAATTTAAAACACGGCGCAACAAAAGATTTAACTGATCCAACAACTTTAAAAGTTAAAGAGATTGAAAGAAGAGGTTTAGCTGTTGGTCTAAAACTTTTAAGAGCGCAGGTAAGACATTTAGGCACTGAACAAAATATTGAAATAATGAAATCTATTTATGACGAATTAAAAGAAAAAATCGATATGAGATTTAAAACAGAAGTTAAAGATGTCATTATCAAAGATAGCGTTGTTAAAGGTGTAACTATTAATGGTGGAGAGGTTATTAATAGTAAATATGTCTTTATCGCTGCTGGTAGAGAAGGCGCTAGTTGGTTACATAATATCGCCAAAAGAAATGGAATAAAAATTAGTAATAATCAAATCGATATTGGTGTAAGAGTTGAGACTAACGATTTAATTATGGAAGAAATTAACGAACACTTGTATGAAGGAAAGTTCGTTTATAATACGAGTTTAGGAACACATGTAAGAACGTTTTGTTCGAATCCAAGTGGTCATGTGGTTGTTGAGAATCATGGTGGTACGGTTTTAGCTAATGGTCACGCTTATAGTAACCCAGCTTTAGGCACAACAAATACTAACTTTGCGTTACTTGTCAGTCATCAGTTTGAACCACCTTTTAATAACCCACATAAATATGGTCATGCAATTGGAGGAATCGCTAACCAAATTACTGGTGGTACTGTAATTGTTCAAAGATATGGAGATTTGTTAAATAAGAGAGCGACAACTCATGAAGACTTAATTGACAACTTTGTAACACCTTCTTTAAAAGAAGCAGTCCCAGGAGATTTAGGGTTAGTATTACCATATAATACTTTACAATCAGTTATTGAAATGATGGAAGCATTAAATCATATTACACCAGGAATTGCTAGTGCACATACACTTTTATATGGTGTAGAGACGAAGTTTTATTCAGCAAGATTTAAAACTACTGATAAATTTGAGACTGATGTTAAAAACTTATTTATTGGTGGGGATGGTGCTGGTATTACAAGAGGTTTAGCTCAAGCTGGAGCAAACGGCGTTTGGGTAGCAAGAGAAATAATTAGAAGAGAGGCTAAATAATGAACACGATAGTTGTAGTAGGAACTGCATGGGGCGATGAAGGAAAAGGTAAAATTACAGACTTTTTAGCATCAAAAGCTGATGTAGTTGCAAGATTTCAAGGCGGAAACAACGCCGGTCATACAGTTATTGCTGATGGTAAATATCATCTGTTTCAATTACTACCCTCAGGTTCAGTTAATAAAGATGTAGTTAATCTTTTAACGCAAGGAATGGTTATTGATGTTAAAGGATTATTAGAAGAAATTGATGAGTTAAATGATCCAAATTTACAATTATATGTTTCTAATCGTGCTCATGTCGTTATGCCTTATCATTTAAAAATTGAAGAGGCAATTGAGTTAAGTAAAGGTAAAGATAAATTATCAACAACTAAAAAAGGAATCGGTCCTGCATATAGTGATAAAGCGAATAGAATCGGTTTAAGAATGGAAATATTTACCGGTTCTAATTTTAAAGAAGAATTAAAGAAAATTATTAGGCAAAAAAACATTGATGCTGAAAAATTAGAAATTGAATCTTTTGATTTTGAAGAAATATATAATGAATACAAAGTCTATGCTGAGAGAATGAGAAAATATGTAATTGATACATCAATATTTTTAAATGAGGCAATAGAAAAAAAGAAGAAGGTTTTATTTGAAGGCGCGCAAGGAGTAATGCTTTGCGTGGAAAACGGAACATATCCTTATGTCACTTCATCAAGTCCAACGGCCGCTGCTTTACCGCTTTATGCCGGAATTGCACCATGGCTTTTAGAAGGTGCTATTGGGGTTGTAAAAGCGTATATGACACGTGAAGGTGCTGGTCCGATGCCAACACTGATTAACGATGAAGAGATTGTTAAACACTTTCATAAAACGAAAGTTGAATATGAACCGCGCACTCAAACTTATCGCCGTCCTGGTTGGTTTGATAGTGTGATCTTAAATCATTCAAAACGCGTTAGTGGTATAAGTCACATCGCTGTTACAGTTTTAGATGTTTTAAGCGGATTAAAAGAATTAAAGATTTGTATATCATATAATCATAATGGTAAAGAAATAAATTATATACCAGCTGATATTAATGAATATAGTAAAGTAACACCTAACTATATTACAATGCCAGGTTGGGAAGAAGATATTAGTAATGTAACATGTTTTGAAGAGTTACCAATAAACGCTCAAAACTATTTAAGAAAAATAGAAGAGTTGAGCGGTCTAGAAGTAGTACTATTTTCTGTTGGGCCAAACCGCGAACAGACAATAGAAGTTAAAAGTGTTTTTTAGGATGTGGTTAATTGAAAAAGTTATTATTAGAAAAAATTAAAGAATCTGTTCAGGCGATTTTGCCTTTAACTATAGTTATTACAATCGTTTTATTATTTTTTAAAGTAGATGCGACAACTATTTTTACATTTTTAGCAGGTGTTATAATGTTGATGGTTGGACTAGTGATTTTTAGTATTGGTTCTGAATCATCAATTATGGGTCTTGCAAAAGAGATAGGCGCTTTTATAGTTAAGAAAAAGAATTTAGTGTTTTTCTTAATCGTGGCATTGTTACTTGGATTTTTAATTACAATCGCTGAACCATCTGTCTTAGTTTTAGGCAAACAATTTGAAAGTACTGTTCCCCTTTATACGATGGTATTAACGATTGCTTTAGGTTCAGCTTTGTTTGCGTTAATTTCTTTGTTAAGAGTATTATTTAAAATACCGATTAAATATTTAATTATAGTTTTATACGCTATATTGTTTACTATTGGTTGCTTTACTCATTTTGATTTTATTCCTGTTTCTTTTGATGCTGGTGGATTTTCAACAGGACCAATGGCAGTACCTTTCTTACTGGCTTTAGGCTTTGGGATAGTTTCAACTCAAGAAGATTCAACAAGCGAAGATAGTTTTGGAATATTAGGAATAACTTCAATGGGACCAATCTTTGCGGTAATGTTATTAGGGGCGTTTTATAAAAACCCAACATTTACTGTTGATGCGGAAGGCACAGTTAAAGTTATGGCAATTATCATAGATAATTTAAAAAATGTTGCCTTTGCGATAGTTCCGTTTGTTATTTTCTTTATTGTATTTCAAATAACAGCTTTTAAATATCCTGCTGCAAGAGTTAAAGCGATTTTACTTGGATTTTTATTAACTTATGTAGGATTAGTGTTGTTTTTATCTGGTGCTTCTTTAGGATTTATGAAGACAGGTCCATATTTAGGTGAAAAAGTAGCGTCTTTAAATGGTAAAGGATATTTAATTTTATTTGGTGCTTTATTTGCGATGGTTATAGTTGTGGCAGAACCATCAGTAATAGTTTTAGTCAACCAAGTTCAAGAAGTAACCGATGGAATTATTAGTAAAAAGATATTATTGCCAACTATTGTAATTGGTGTAACAGCTATGATTGCTCTTGCAATGACAAGAATAGTATTTAGTATAAATATCTTGTATGTTGTAATACCAGTTTATGTAATAGTTATAATATTAGCGTTACTTGTTCCAAAAATGTTTACAGGTATTGCAATCGATAGTGGAGCGGCAGTTAGTGGTGCACTAGCATCAACATTCTTAGTTCCGTTTGCGATTGGTGCATCTAATTATTTATACGCAGGTTTACCAAATCAAAGCTCGCTAATCTTACAAAATGCATTTGGAGTAATGGCCTTTTTAGTTATGGCTCCGCAGTTGACAATTCAAATATTGGGATTAATATATAAATATAAAACTAAAGAACATAAGATAGAAAAAGTTGAAGATGAGTTTATTGAATTATAAAGAGGGATAATATGAAGTTATTAATAGTAATATGTGATCGTAAAAAAATAGATGTAGTTATTAATATGTTAAATGAAAATGAAGTAAAATATCATGTGACTTTTTATGGAAAGGGAACGGCTGATAATGAAATGCTATCATATTTAGGTTTGGCAGATAGTGAAAAAGAAATAGTTATATCTGTTTTACGAAAAGAAAAAGTAGAAGATTTAATGGTTTTATTTAAAGATGCAAAAGCATTTCAAAACCATAGAGCAGTGGCTTTTGCGGTGCCACTAGCAGCAATTAATAAAAGTACATTAAACTTTATTGAACAGTAGGAGGGTAGTATTATGGCTGATGTAAATCATAAAGTAATTTTAGTAATTAGTAATCAGGGACACAGACATGAGATAATGGAGGTTGCAAAAGCAAACGGTGCGAGAGGTGGTACAGTTATTCACGCTAAAGGAACAGCTGATGCCGAAACTCAAAAGTTTTTAAACGTCTTAATACAACCAGAAAAAGAAATTATTTTAATTGTTGTTCCAAGCGAATTAACTGAGAAGATTATGAGTGCAATTAGTGAAAACTTAGGCACACATACAAAGGTAAGAGCTTTAACAATCGCCTTACCAGTAACAGATTTAGTAGGTTTTGCATTTTAAAAATATAAGAAAGGAAAAAGTGATACTATGAAATGCCCAAGTTGTGGATTTGAATACACTTATGAAGAAGGGGATAAGTTAGTTTGTTCAGCATGCCAATTTAAATGGGATAAACATCAAGAAGTATATATTTTAGATGCTAATGGTAATAAGTTAGTTGATGGCGATAGCGTTATCGTTATTAAAGACTTAAAAGTGAAAGGTTCATCAACGCCACTTAAACAAGGCACGAAAGTCGATAATATTAAAATTCAAGATGGCGATCATAATATTTCTTGTAGAATTGATGGTTTTGGCGCAATGGATTTAAAAAGTGAGTTTGTTAAGAAAGCTTAATATCAATTAAAATATAAAACTTATCAAAAAATTAAAGTAATTAATGGGAAAGGTAGCATCTTAATTGAACTGCTACTTTTTTTATATTAAACTATATGTGGTAATCAAAAATTATAGTTATTTGATTATAATCAAAATGTATTTAAAAGAGGAGGAAAGAAAATGAATTTTGATGAAATGTGTGGAAGAGAAATGAAAGAATTATTGGAGAAAAAAACGAGAAGAATGCCTGTGATTGGAGATAAGGCGCCAAGTTTTACAGCCGTTACAACTCAAGGAGTTATTAACTTCCCTGAAGATTATAAAGGCAAGTGGGCGATTTTATTTTCACACCCAGCGGATTTTACACCAGTATGTACAACAGAGTTTATGACTTTTGCAAATATGGCTGAAGATTTTAAGAAATTAAATACTGAGTTAGTGGGTTTATCAATTGACTCACTTTATGCTCATATTGCATGGTTAAGAAAGATTCAAGAACTCGAATGGAAAGATATGAAAAATATCGAAGTTAAGTTTCCATTAATTGAAGATATTACAATGGATGTAGCTAACGCTTATGGAATGATTTCCCCAAATCATTCATCTACACAAGCAGTTAGAGCAGTTTATTTTGTAGATCCGAAAGGAATTATAAGAACTATTCTTTATTATCCACAAGAAGTTGGTAGAAACTTTAATGAAATTAAGAGAATTATTGTTGCTTTACAAAAAGCAGATAAAGATCATGTAGCTTTACCAGCTGATTGGCATCCTGGCGAAGATGTAATTGTACGTACAGCAGGTTCATGTGGTGCTGCAAAAGAAAGAATGGAAAGCACAGATGAAGATATGAAATGCTTAGATTGGTTCTTATGTTTTAAAAAAGATAAATAAACAAAACTAAATTTTAAGGCCATAATTCATTAGAGTTATGGCTTTTTTCTTGCTATGTAATTAACATTATAGTATAATAAGGTTAAGGTAAGCCTTAACATTTTTTTGTAGGAGATTATATGAAGAAGTTTTTAATACTAAATTTAATCTTAATATTAGCTTTAAGTTTATCTAGTTGTAGAAGAAGCGTTCCTTTTAAATATGTAGAAGGGAAAGTTAATGTTGTTGCGACAACGACTATGATTGGCGATTTATTAAGCGAGATAGGAAAAGAACATGTGAGTGTAACAACGGTAATGAATGTTGGTGTTGATCCACACAGTTTTATTCCTAGACCGAGCGTTACTCGTGCAATTAGTAAAGCTGATCTTGTTGTTACAAACGGATTAAACTTAGAGGCTAAGATGGGGAAAGTCTTGCATGTTTTAGACGATAAATTACTTGAGTTAGGCAGTTTTGTTCCTGAGGAAAGTTTAATAAAAGATGAAAACGGAGAAATTGACCCACATTTTTGGTTTGATGTAAACCTTTGGACTATAGCTGCAGAAGCACTTACAAATAGACTAATTTTAATGGATGAAGAAAATGAGTTAGATTATTTGAATAACTTTAATAAATACAAAGAAAAACTTATTTTACTAGATGAATATATAAAAGAAGAAGTTTTGCTTATTGAAGAAGAAAAAAGAGTCTTAATTACTGCCCATGATGCATTTTCTTATTTTGGTAAAGCATATGGATTTAATGTTTTAAGTATTCAAGGAATATCAACTGAAAGTGAAGCTAGTGCAAAAGATATAAAAGATTTAGCAAATCTGATTGTTGATAATAATGTTAAAGCTATTTACTTAGAAAGTTCTATTCCAGAAACAACAATCAAGTCCTTAATTGATGCTGTGAAAGTAATGGGTCATAATGTTATTATTGGTGGGACTTTATATAGTGATTCTTTAGGAGAAGAAGGTAGCGGAGCAGAAAACTATTTAGATATGGTTAGACATAATATAGATACAATAATTGGTGGTTTAAAATAAGGAAGTGAAAATATGGATGCAATAAAAATAAAAGATTTAACTGTTTCATATGATTTAAAACCTGTGTTATGGGATATAGATTTAAACATTAAAAAAGGTTCATTAATGGCTATAGTAGGGCCAAATGGCGCAGGGAAATCAACCTTAATAAAAGCGTTATTAGGGATAGTTAAACTTGTTACAGGAAGCGTGTTGTTTTTTGATAAAGAGTATAAAGATATAAGAAAGAAAATTTCTTATGTTCCGCAAAGAGAAAGTGTTGACTGGGATTTTCCAACGACTGTTTTTGATGTTGTTTTAATGGGAAGATATGGTCATGTTGGCTGGATAAAAAGACCAGGCCAAAAGGATAAAGAATTAGCACTTGAAGCACTTAAAAAGGTTGGTATGGAACAATATAAAAATAGACATATTAAAGAACTTTCTGGCGGTCAGCAACAAAGAGTGTTTTTAGCAAGAAGTTTAGTTCAAGAAGCTGAGATTTATCTAATGGATGAACCTTTTCAAGGTATTGATGTTAAAACAGAAAAGGCAATTTTAAAGATTTTAAGAGAGTTAAAAGATGAAGGAAAAACTGTTGTTGTAGTTCATCATGATTTAGATACAGTTAGAGATTATTTTGATCAAGTAACATTGCTTAACAAGCAAATAATAGTTAGTGGTAATGTAAGTGAAGTGTTTACACAAGAAAACATTAAATTAGCATACAGAGAACCAAAACTGCTTGAAGGTGATAATTGATGGGTAGTTGGTTTACAGAAAACTATATCTTTATTATAATTGCGCTTGGTACGATGACTTTAGGATTAGTCAATGGTGCCTTTGGCGTGTTTTTGGTGCTAAAAAAACAGGCGCTTGTAGGCGATGCATTAAGTCATGCTACTTTACCAGGAATTGTTTTAGCGTTTATGTTTACGCAAAGTAAAAATATGATTGTTTTATTAGTGGGTGCAGCAATGTCTGCGTTGTTTGCGATGCTTGTTTTAGAGATAATTAAAAGGTTTTCAAATATTAAATCTGATGCAGGACTCGCGTTAATATTGTCTTCATTTTTCGGTTTTGGACAAGTATTGCTATTAATCGTACAGACAACGGGTGACGGATCGCAAGTAGGAATCAATAGTTTTATTTTTGGACAAGCTGCGACTATGTTAAAAAGTGATGTAATATTTATTATCGCTGTATCTCTTTTCGTATTATTAGTTATATTATTGTTTTGGAAAGAACTTAAAATCTGTATATTTAATAGCGAGTTTTCACATAGTTTAGGATATAAAAATAAAATTATTAATGCGATTATAAATGTTTTAGTAGTTATTGTTGTTACGATAAGTATTAAGACAGTAGGAGTAATTTTAATGAGTGCATTATTAATTGCCCCAGCAGTTGCTAGTAGACAGTTTAGCAACAAACTATCTATCAATGTAATTTTAGCTGGCTTAATTGGTCTTTTATCAGCTTTTGTTGGGACAACAATTAGTTCATCAGTAACTAACCTACCAACAGGACCGGTTATCGTTGTAGTTTTATGTAGTTTAGTAATTTTAGCACTATTCTTTTCGCCAAAGACAGGAATATTATTTAAAGTTATTAAAGATAAATATCACAAACATCAAATTATTAAATATCATATTTTAATTCACGCTTATCATCATGGTAATCTTGTTACAGAGTTGAACAACATCGATATGATGATTAATAATGGTTATATTAGTAAAGAAAAAGACAAATATTTACTCACTCAAAAAGGAGTTTGTAAAGTTGAAGCAATTATAGGTGAAGAAAATGGATGCTAGTATTTTATTAATTGCAATTTTAACTGCAATTTCAACAAGTTTACTTGGAGTCTTTTTAGTTATTAGAAAAATTTCAATGATGACTGATGCGATTAGTCATACAGTTTTGCTTGGGATTGTTTTTGGTTTTATGCTAGTAGGTAATTTAAACAGTCCTATCTTAATTTTAATGGCAACATTAATGGGCGTTTTTACAACTTATTTAATTGAGTTACTAGTTAAGTCTAAAAAGACAACAGAAGATGCCGCAACTGGTGTTGTTTTTCCGCTTCTTTTTAGTATTGCGGTAATAATTATTAGTTTAGGTTTTAGAAGTGTTCATTTAGATGTTGACGCTGTCTTATTAGGAAATTTAGAGTTTGCAATATTTGACCAACTAGTTGTTTTTGGTTATAATATTGGACCGAAATCACTTTATATTATGGCTTTTGTAGCACTATTAAATTTAGTGTTTATAATAGTTTTTTACAAAGAATTAAAGATAGTTAACTTTGATGCTGCTTTAGCAACAGTAGTAGGAATATCACCAATCTTTATCCATTATGCGTTGATGTTTTTAGTTAGTTTAACATCAGTCGCAGCATTTAATGCAGTTGGTTCAATCTTAGTTATTGCGATGACTGTCGGGCCAGCGGCAACAGCTCTTTTGTTTACGAAAGATCTTAAAAAAACATTATTAATGGCAGTTATTGTTGGAGTAGCAAATAGTATCGTTGGTTATTTTGCTGCCTTATATTTTGATGTAGTTATTAGTGGCTCAATTGCGACTGTCACTTTAATAACATTTCTACTAACGTTATTATTAAATAAGAGAAACGGAATAATATATAAACTAGTAAAGAGAAGTAGACAAAAGAGAGATTATAGTATTTTAACTTTATTGGTTCATATTGAAAACCATGAAGCAGAAATATCAAAATATCAAATTGGCGATATTGGTTTTGAAAAAATGTTTGAAAGTAATTTTAATAAAGAAAAATATATTAAACTAGCAGTAGCTGAAAACTATTTAAAAATCACTAATAATTATTTAATTTTAACTGATAAAGGTAAAGAGAAAATTACTGAAAATTTAAGAGAAAACTTTGGGTAAAATTATGAATAAAAGAGAAGAAGATTATATTAAAACAATCTATACATTAACGGTTGAAGAAAAGGCAAAATTAGCGAACACACAAGTTGTCGCAAACACACTTGAAGTGACAATTCAAACAGCTAATGAAATGTTTAAAAAACTTGCTAAACAGGACTTGGTGGTTTATAAACCTTATAAGGGAGTTCGTTTAACTGAAAAAGGCATAACTGAGGCAATAAGAGTAATTAGGGCCCACCGCATTATTGAACTTTTTTTGACAGAAACATTAAATTTTAAATGGAGTGAAGTTCATGAAGATGCAGAGCGTCTTGAACATGCTGCAAGTGTAAAATTAGTTGATGCTTTATATGAGTTTTTAGGAAGACCAAAAACTGATCCACACGGACATCCAATTCCCGTTTTTGGTGAAGAATATAAAATTTCTACACTCAACTTGTTTGCGTTAAATAAAAATGATAGTTTTAAAATAATTATGGTTAATGAAAGTGATGATGTATTTAATTACTTTGATAATAATAAAATTAAAATAGCAGATGATTTTGTGGTAGAATATAAAGATGAAAATGCAATAACAATCAAAAGCGATAGAAGATATCAAATTAGTAAAAATATTGCTGTAAACATTTTTGTTGAAAAATTAAAAAAGGAGAAGTGAAAAAATGAGAAAGAGACGTTGGCAAACATTAGGTGAAGAAATCGCTAACGCTGTAAGTCATGGTGTAGGAGCGCTGCTTGCGATTGCAGGTTTAGTGTTGATGATTTTAAAAGCGAAAACAGCTGAAGCGGTAGTAGGAGTAACTTTGTTTGGCGTAACAGCGATTATGTTATATACAATGAGTTGTTTATATCATTCCTTTAAAAAAGAAACAATAGTTAAAAGAGTTTTTAGAAGATTTGATCATTTAAGTATTTATTTACTTATTGGTGGTACATATTTACCAATATTTTTAATAATTTTCAAACATCCAATTGATGTTATCTTTATTTGTATACAATGGTCGGTAATAACTTTAGGTGTAATATTAAAAAGTGTTAACTTTAAAAAGTATAAGGCTTTGCATATCGTATTATATTTAATTTTAGGTTGGAGTGGTGTTGCTGTATTTCAGCCTTTATGGGCTGCAAGCAAAGAAGCATTCTTTTGGATTTTAGGTGGTGGAGTCGCCTATACATTAGGCGTAGCTTTCTATGCTTTAAAGTGGAAGTATAGTCATTTTGTTTGGCATTTATTCGTTATAGCAGGAACAACGCTTCACTTCTTTGCGATATATTTACATTTACTTTAAAAAGTAATTTTATAGATGAAATACCTCTTAATCATTTAAAGGGGGATTTTTTGCTTTCTTTACAGATTTTAAAAAATGTCTTAAATAATTGAAAAAAGGGCAATAATTAGTTATAATAATTAATATGTATGCTAAGAAAGAGTGATATCATGTTAGAACTTAAAAATATTTATAAAGACTATAAAATGCCAACTTATAAAGTAGAGGCTTTAAAGGATGTAAATTTAGTCTTTAGAAGAAATGAATTTGTTTCAGTTTTAGGACCAAGCGGTTCAGGTAAAACAACTCTTTTAAATTTAATTGGTGGTTTAGACAAATATACTAGTGGAGATTTAATAATTAATGGAACTTCAACAAAAGAGTTTAAAAGTAAAGACTGGGATGTATATAGAAACCATAGAGTAGGGTTTGTTTTTCAAAGTTATAACTTAATTCCTCATCAAACAGTTTTAAAAAATGTTGAGTTAGCATTAACGATTGCTGGTTACAGTAAAGAAGAAAGAATAGAAAAAGCTAAAAAGGCGTTAGATTCAGTTGGGTTGAGCGATCAGTATTATAAGAAACCTAATCAACTCTCGGGCGGGCAAAGCCAAAGAGTAGCGATTGCAAGGGCACTTGTTAATGATCCAGATATTTTACTTGCTGATGAACCAACAGGGGCGCTTGACACGAAAACAAGTAAACAAATTTTAGAAATTATTAAAGAGATTTCTAAAGAAAGACTTGTTGTTATGGTTACTCATAACTCTAATTTAGCAGAAGAATATTCAACAAGAATTATTAACTTGTTAGATGGTAGGGTTACTGATGATTCTAACCCTTTAACTAAAGAAGAATTAGAAGAACAAGAAAAACAAACAATAGTTTATAAAGAAAAAACAAAAGAAAAGAAAGAAAAAACAAAGATGAGTCTTTTTACAACTTTCTTGTTATCTTTAAATAATTTAATTAGTAAAAAGTCACGAACAATACTAACGAGCATTGCTGGTTCAATAGGTATTATTGGAATCTCTTTAGTGTTATCTGTAAGTTATGGACTAACCGAATTTATAGAGGATTTACAAGATGATATGTTATCAGGGAATCCGGTTATGGTAACTAAAGATGCTTTTGATATCAATGCTGCGATTGAACGAATGAATCAACGAGAAAAACTAGAAATCGTTAAGGAAAACGGCATAGTTAACGTTGAAAAGATGATTGAACAAATTAGAGAAGGCGCACAAACCGTCGGTAATTTGTTTGTTGAGAGTGTTATTACAGAAGACTACATAAACTATGTTAAAGAGATTCCTGAAGAAGATATTGCCGCACTATTTTTTGATTACGAAATAGATGTTACAAATAATATTTATTTTGAGTTTAAAGAAAGTGCAGCTGCTGATTCAAAGATAATTAGTTTGTCTGTTTTAAAAACGATTGCGACAGATATTTTAAAGCAAAACGAAACAACAAAACCTTATGCGAGTCTTGCTAGTAATTTTATTGCGGGTGTTAAACAAATGCCAGATAACGAAGAATATATTTTATCGCAATATGATGTTTTAGCAGGTAAGATGGCAACGAAGAAAAATGAGATAATGATAGTTGTAAATAAAGATAGAATGATTTCTGATTTTTTACTTGCTCAACTTGGCTATTATAATTTAGATGAATTTATTAATGAAGTTTTAAGAGTTAATGTTGATCCGAATTATAATTATGATTTACCTTTTTCTAATCAATTTACATATGAAGAATTAATGGCGAAAAAGTTTGTATGGTATCCTAATGATGTGGTTTTTAATAAGACGATGAATCCAGTAAACCCATTTACTTATAATGCTTATAAGAGTGATTTTGCTGACCCTGATATAGTAGGGGTGGAATTAGAAATTGTTGGTATTTTAGAACCTAAAGAAAATATTCATTATGGAACTTTAAAGAGTGGCTTTTATTATACTGAAGAATTAGCTAACTATATTATTGAACAAAACAAAAATTCTGAAGTGGTTGCACACTTAAAAAACAACCATGAAAAAGAAGAAGATATGGTTTATCGTGGTATGTATTATGAAGATATGCCAATAGGAATTACTTACAACTACACATATACATATAACGGAGTAGAAAAGAATAATATTGGTTTTGTTGGTAAACATAATTCAGTTTTAGCGCTAATTGGAATGATGGGTGGAGGAAGTGATGATTTAGAAATCTACACATTGTCATTAAGAGATTTAGGTGGCAATGAACTAGCTGGGACGATATCTATTTATCCAAAAGATTTGAATCACAAGAAAAATGTTTTAAATTATTTAGATACCTGGAATAAACCAGGCGTTTTAGTAGTAAATGGAGTTACTTTAAAAACTTCAGATAGAGAAAAGATTACTTATTCAGACCCATTATCAATTGTTTTTAACATGATTAATGATGCTATTAATTTAATAACGATAGCATTAATTGTCTTTACGAGTTTAGCGTTAGTTGTATCATCGGTGATGATTGCGATAATTACATATGTTTCAGTCGTTGAGAGAACAAATGAAATTGGTGTTATCAGATCAATCGGTGGTAGAAAGAGAGATGTATCAAACTTGTTTATCGCTGAAACATTTGTAATAGGATTAACGGCAGGTTTGTTTGCGATTGCAGTAACATATGCTGGTTCGGCAATAATTAATTTAATTGTTAATAAACATATCGGTGGCAATATCGCCAACTTCCCGTGGAATTATGCTCTAATAATGGTATCAATTAGTATTATACTTAGTTTAGTTTCAGGATTAATCCCATCACGTTCAGCTGCAAGAAAAGACCCTGTAGACTCTTTAAGAGCGGAATAAATATAGATTAATATAAGGAGGAAACAATGAAGGTTGTAAAGTATCCAATTAAATTAGATCCAAATTTTTCACCAATTGTTTTATATTTTCAAAACTTTAGAAAGAGAGTTAAAAAAAGTAAACATGAAGAGATAACGATTGTTGTTGAAAGGGAAGATGGATTAAATGAGTTTTATGAAACAATAATTTTTAGTGACGATGAACATTTAGAAGAGAATCTTTTCTACTTAGAAAAACTTTCTAAAACTTTATTATGGCTTTATGGAGGCTATAAGATTATTGTTGTAGGGCCTAAAAAGATTTATGAAGGATTAAAAAAGATTTATTTAGAAGGTAGAAGAACATTTGATTCTAACTTTATGAGAAGAGTTTATGGTAAGCCATTTGAAGTGGTTCATATGGAAAACAGACCAGAAAGTAAAAGAATCGAAAGAGCAATTGGTAAAAACTTAGATGGATACCGAATTGGTTTTGATGCTGGTGGCTCAGATATGAAAGTCTCTGCAGTTGTAAATGGGAAACCAATTTTTTCAACTGAAATAGTTTGGCTACCAAAACTAAACAGTGATCCTAAATATCACAAAGAAAAGATTCGTCAAGCAATCTATTTAGCTGCAAGCAAAATGCCAAGAGTTGATGCGTTAGGCGTATCAAGTGCAGGCATTTATATTAATAATGAAGCTAAAGTTGGTAGTTTATTTATCCAAGTACCAGAAGAATTGTTTGAGGAACATGTTAAAAACATTTATATTGATATTGCTAAAGAATTAAATGTGCCTTTAGTAGTAGCAAACGATGGTGATGTTACAGCATTAGCTGGAGCGATGGCTTTAAAGAAAAACAATCTACTAGGTATCGCTATGGGAACGAGTGAAGCAGTTGGTTATATTAATAATGATGGTAATATTTCCGGTTGGTTAAACGAATTGGCGTTTGTCCCGGTTGATGTTCAAAAAAACGGACCAGTTGATGAGTGGAGCGGAGATATCGGTGTTGGTTGTAAGTATTTCTCACAAGATGCAGTTATTAGACTTGCAGAAACATGCGGTATTAAGTTTGAGGAAGATTTAACATTAGCCGAAAGACTAAAAGTTGTTCAAAAATTAGACCCAACAAGCGAAACTTATGTTGATATTTATGAAACAATCGGTACATATTTAGCCTTCGGTTTAGCTTATTACAGCGAGTTTTATCATATTGAATTAGTTTTACTATTAGGTAGAGTTATGAGTGGGGTTGGTGGCGACATTATCGTTAAAACAGCAACAAAAGTATTAAAGAAAGAATTCCCTAAATTAGGTAAACAAATTAAACTTGTCATACCTGATGAAGAAACAAGAAGAGTGGGTCAATCAATCGCTGCAGCAAGTCTACCAAAAACAAATAAATCGTAAAATAAGCGAAAATATTTTAAATAATACTTATTTATGTTTTACAAAACAATTAATATATGTTAAAATTAAGAATAATAATCTAATCTTTGATGTGGTTAGATGTTAATTAGGAGGATACAAATGAAGTTAAGAAGATTATTTTCGCTTTTAATTGGTTTTGCATTAATCGGCTTAATGGTTTGGAAATTAATCGCTGTTGATAAAGACGCTATACCTGTTTATATTGACAATATTGAAGGTTTACCAGATTTCTTAAGCATGGATGTAATTAACATGTCAATTTTTTATACCCTATTTGGACTAAAAGTTTTAATGATTTTAATGTTTTCAATGGGAGGTAAAAAAGCACTAGTGTTCGGTTTAGTGCTTATGCCTATATTTGTAGGTGAGATTTATTATACTGAAAAACCGGTACTAGAGTTTTTATATAACCTAATAAAAGCATTAGGTTTTGGTACTGTTGCAGAAAACTTAGGTGCAACATTATACCTTTATTTAGGCGCACTAGCAGCATTAGCAATTTATTGGTTAGTGTTATTAATTATTGTTGCAGCTGGTAAAACAAGAACAATCGGTTCTAAGATTACATTATTGTTGTTTGGTTTAATACCAATGGCATGCTATTATATTAATGCTTTAGTAGTGGCTGAAGCTTCTTATAGTTTTGAGCAATGGCAAGAAATTGGCATTTTAGCAACTTATGGAGTACCATTTGTTATTTCATTAATGTTAATTATTTCACAAAAAGGTAGAAAGAAACAACGAGGCAAGAACGTTTGGTTTGCAGCAATTGAAACATTATAATAAAAACAACCTCAATTCGTTGAGGTTTTTTTTAGAAAGGAAGAAGTTATATGAACGCTTATGAAACAATTTTAAAAAGAAGAAGTATTAGAAAATTTAAAGATAAAATGGTTAGTGATTTATTTTTAGATAAACTTATGAAGGCAGCGATGGCAGCTCCTAGTGCGAGAAATAGTCAGCCATGGAAGTTTTATATTGTTAAAAACGCTGAAAAACGCAGTGAGTTAGTTAAGATCTTTAGAGATTTTAATGCGCCAGTTATGGTTGTTGTGGCAGGTGATATGTCAAAACTAGCAGATAATAAAACTGATTTTTGGGTTCAAGACTGTGCCGCTGCTACGCAAAACATTTTATTAACAGCTGAACACTTAGGTTTGGGTACTTGCTGGTGTGGAGTTTATCCAAAAGAGCCAGCAACCAAACAAGTAAAGGAAATTTTAAACTTAGAAGAAGGAATCATTCCTTTATCATTAATTCAGTTAGGTTATAAAGACGAAGAAAAAGAAGCTAGAACGCAATACGCAAAAGAAAGAGTTGTGGAAATTAAATAATGCATAATGATGATCGAGATTTAGAAAAGATGTTTAAGCAGCAATTTAAAGCGCAGCTAATTATTAATTCCATTAATACTATTATTGTGATAATTTTTGCTATGTTCTTTTATTCTAATATGACAATTATGTTGTTTCTTTTAGTTGTGTTAGTTGTTATTTGGTTACAAGCAGGAATGAAGTTATATAATCTAAAAAAAGCGATTAAAAAAATGGATAAAGAAAAAGAGAACATCTTTTTTCGTGATAACGATATAAACAAAAATGTAAGTATTGATGAGATTGTTGAAGATATCTTAGATGATGAAGAAGAAAATTAATAATTGTTGTGAATTAAAACGATTTATAGTATAATGGATACATAAGAAAAAAAGAGGTGTTTACATGAAAAAAACTTATGAAAAACCGATTATTGAAGTTATGATATTTGAATACGACGTTTTAAGTGCTTCAGTTCCGCAAGGTTCTGCAGAAGTAGAAATAGATGTCGGTGAAAAATGGTTTGGAAAATAGTAATTGATTTAAAATAAATATAAAAAAAGATTATTAAACTTTGTGGCTTAATAATCTTTTTTCTTTCTTACCACATTCCTTACAATAACCAAAGAAAGTTAAGTTGTGGCTAATAATTGTTAAATCTTTATTATCATGAACTAAATCTTCTAATTTATGCAAGTGACAATCAACTTCAATTAGTTTTTCACACTTTAAGCACTGCATATAATGCTTATGATCAGGCTTGTTTATGTGATAGTAAGCTGTTTGGTTTAATGTGCTTTTCATTAAATAGTTGTTGTTAAAGAGTGTGTCTAGGCTTCTATAAACTGTTGAAGGATCCATAACTTTTGGTGATAGTTTATTAATGAGAAGTTCAGCGCTTAAAGACTTATTGGACTCTTTAATCATTTCTAAAATAATTTTTCTATTCTTTGTCATACGCATTTAAATCACTCTCCTAAACTTTCTATATAGTAGTGAAAAAACTAATAAAATTGTATATAAAACAATTATCGCAGAACCGACAGGAATATCTAAATGATATGCAAAAGTAATGCCAGCAAAGACGCTTAGTACTGATGCAATTAATCCGAAAGTGATAGTTTGGCGGAAGTTTTTTGCAAGTTGGCTAGCGATTAAAGCAGGAAAGATAATAAATGCTGATATTAATAACATTCCTGCGGTGCTTATGCCGATTGTAATAAAAGAAGCAGTGATAACAGAAAGAAAATACTTTAACAAATTATTTTTAACGCCGCTTACTTTTGCGAAGTTTTCATCATAAGTCATTGATAAAAGTGGTCTGTAAAAAACTAAAACAAAAGTGATAATCAAGATAAGTAAAACCGCTGCAAATATAACTTCAGTTGGTGAAACGGTTAAAATGCTACCAACTAATAATGATTCGATTGAACGATTAAAGCCAGAAGAAACGCTTATCGCTATTAGTCCTACCGCCATACTAAAGGCTGAGACGACACCGATTGCTGAATCATGATTAATCATTTTTAAGTTACCTAAATAAGTTATTAAAATTGCAGCTAAAATAACAATTGGTAAAGCAACATAAAGTGGTTGGTCAACTAATAATAGGCCAAAGGCGATACCAGTAAAAGCAACATGACTTAATCCATCAGCAATCATCGATTGGTTGTTTAAAACTAAGTAAGGGCTAATTAAAGCGGCAGCAAGACCTAAACAAAGACTAATTATTAAGGCGTAAATCATAAAAGTGCTAGTTAAAAAACTAAACATGTTTACCACCGCCTTTCTTAGTGTAGTCTTCATAAGTTCCATAAAACTTAACTGTTTGGTCAACTTCTAAAACTTTAACTGAATCAAAAATCGGTTTATGTAAGTCGTGAGTAACAAAAAGGATTGTTGTACCACTATTATGAACTTCTTTAATCAATTTATAAAAATAATCTCTAAAGTCAGGATCAAGAGCACTAGTCGGTTCATCTAAGATTAATAGTTCAGGATTATTAATTAAAGCGCGAACTAAAAGGACTCTTTGTTGTTGTCCGCCAGATAAATTGAACATTAAAGAATTTTTTAATTCTAGTATGTCCATTTTTTCTAACCAGTAATTTATTTTCTCTTCATCCTTGTTTTTAATAAAAAGAGCTTGTTTTTCAAAACCAGAATAAATAACTTCTTTAACAGTTATTGGGAAGTTTGTTGGAAGTTTAATCATTTGTGGTAAATAGCCACAACTTTTATCGTATCTTTTTACATTACCTTTGGTAGGCTTAATTAGACCTGCTAATAATCTAACTAACGTTGTTTTACCTGAACCATTAGGGCCGATGATATATAAAAAGTCTTTACTATTGATTTTTAAAGTAATGTCTTTTAAGGCTTCAAGATTCCCAAAAGAAACAGAAGTATCATTAAACTCAATTAAAAGCTTGTTTGATGTGTTTGATGTTTTGTCTGAGTAAGTCTGCATAAGTTACACCTCTTTTTCCTTCATTTAATGAAATGTTATGATAGCCGTGTAATTCTAGTAAAGTTACATCTAAATTATCTTTTTGTAACTCTCGTCTTATTGTTTCAGCAACTCTTGGGGTTGTTAATTCTTCAATGAATAAATATTCTGTGTTTGTTTCTCTTAAAGCTGAAATAATGTTTTCAATTTGTCTAATTGTCTGTTCGGCTTCAGGGCTGAAATGTTCAATTAAAGAGTTAATCTCAATATTATACCGATGACTAAACCCGCCTAAAGCATCATGGCCAGCAAAATATATAACTTTTTCATGAGTGGTTTCATTTAAAAAAGATACTAATTCGTCATGAAGTGCTAATATTTCAGTTTTATAGTTATTTGCATTTTCTGTGTAAAAATCTGCGTTTTCTGGATCAATTTTAATAATTTCATCTTTTAAAATATCAATCATATCTACAAAAACAAGAGTATCGGTCCAAAAATGAATAGAAGCGCCGATATCATCACTAAATTCAATTGTGACTTCGTTAGATAGGTTAACGTAGTTAATATTAGTATTGATGAGATCTTTAACCCAAACATCAATTTTATCGCTTGCGTAAACAAAAAGTTTTGATTTGTTTATCATCTCAATATCTTTTGGGGTTGGTGTAAAGTCATGAACCTCACAACCAAACGGAACAACTAAATCAACTTTAAGTTTATCTTTAGAAATGTTTTTTAAAATATCATAATGCGGATAAAATGAAGCGACTAAATCGGCATCTTTTTTCTTGCATGAAGTTAAAGTTAGACTTATAAGTATAATAAATAATATAGTATAGAGATTCTTTTTCATAAAATACCCCCTAAGTTATCCTGATAATCCTACTATTAAGTATAATCTAAGTTAAAATAATTTGCAAGTCATTCGCAAAATGTGAAATATCCCAACAATTAACGGCTTAAACTGGCAAAAATAAAAATTGGCACTCTATACTTGACAGTGCTAAAAGATGGTGTTATAATATAGATAAAAGAAAAGAAAGAAGGGGGTAGTTTTATGTTTAAATTAGCAAGAAGAAGTTATTTTGATGATTTCTTTGATAACTTTTTTGAAACAAACACTACAAGAAATAGTTCGCTTTTAAGTACTGACATTAAAGACACTGAAGATCACTATGAGTTAATCGTAGATGTACCAGGATTTGAAAAAGATGAGATTAAGGTAGCTTTAGAAAAAGGATATTTAACAATTTCTGCTTCTAAAGATAAAGAAGAAAACGTAGAAACTGGTCACTATGTAAGAAGAGAAAGAGTACACTCAAGTGCAGTTAGAAAGTTTTATGTTGGTGATAATCTTGATGAGTCAGATATTAAAGCGAAACTTGATAAAGGTGTTTTAGTAGTTGAAGTTCCTAAAAAGGAAAAAACAATTGAAACAGAAAAGTTAATTGAAATTAAATAAATAACGAAAAGAAAAGAAAGAGGGCTCGTTTGAGCCTTTTTTCTTTCATATACCGATATCTAACATATTTGTTTATTTTGGTATGTAAATATGATATAATTTTAAGTGGTAGTTTTTAAATTAAAGCCGAAGGAAAGGTGTTAGATAAATGAATAAACAAACAAAGATAGTTGCGACAATTGGACCTGCATCAAACTCACCAGAGATGATTGAAAAGTTAATTGAAGCAGGGATGAATGTAGCGAGAATTAATTTTTCACATGGCAAACTTGAAGACCATAGAAAAACAATTGAAATGATAAGAGAAGTAGCGAAAAAATTAGATAAGTTTGTCGGTATTTTAGCTGATACTAAAGGACCTGAGATTCGCGTTGGTGATTTTGAAAATGGTAAAGTTACTTATAAAAGAGGAAGTTTCATTAAAATATTTAAAAAGCCAGTATTAGGAAATGAAGAAGGTTTTCATATTCCTGTTAATGAATTATATGATGATATTAAAATAGGTGATTGTCTTTTAATAGATGATGGTAGAGTAAGATTAACAGTTATTGAAAAAAGAGATGATCATTTATATGTAGAGGTAATGAACTCGGGCACGATTAAAGATAAAAAAGGTGTAAATGTTCCTGGGACACATATTACTATGCCTTTTATTTCTGCAAAAGATAGCGAAGATATTAAGTTTGCGGTAGATATGGATGTTGATTATATTGCCTTATCATTTGTAAGAACGCCTGGTGATGTTTTATCAGTAAGAAGTATTTTATCTTTTTTAAATGCTAAACACATTGAAATTATTGCGAAAATTGAATCGCAAGCAGCGATGGATGATATTGACGCAATTATTGAAGTCAGTGATGGCATAATGGTTGCAAGAGGAGATTTAGGGGTTGAGGTTACTAATGAGCTTGTTCCTTTATACCAAAAGATAATGATTTCTAAAGCAATTCAGGCAGGTAGACCAATCATTACTGCAACACACATGTTAGAATCAATGATGAGTTATCCGCGCCCGACAAGAGCTGAAACAAGCGATGTTGCGAATGCGATTTTAGATGGATCTGATGCGATAATGTTATCTGGTGAGACTGCAGCTGGTGAATATCCGGTTGAGTCAGTAGAAACAATGGTTTCAATTGCAAAAGTTATTGAACCAGCATTTGATTATGAAGGAATTTTAGATAAATATTTCCATAATAAACAATCAACAGTTAACGATGCAATCGGCTTAACAGTTAGCCAAATCGCTTCAACTTTATCTGATGTAAAAGCGGTTGTCGCATTTACTGAGACAGGTGGAACACCAAAAAGATTATGCAAATTTAGACCTTGTGTACCAATTATCGCTGTAACAAACAATAGAAAAACATGTACGAAACTATCTTGTTATTGGGGTGTACATCCTGTTTATCGTAAGGACTATACAGACTTTTTAAGTTATGACAGAGTCGGTATAGAAGTCGCAAAAGAATTAGGACTTAAAAACGGAGATAAAATAATTATTACAAGTGGTTACGCACAACAACACGGTTCAACTAACACAATAAGAATTATTGACGTTAATTAAAATTTTAAAAACCGCTTTTAAAAAGTGGTTTTTTAAATAAAAAAGTAGGCAGTGCCTACTCTCCAAAATAGATGTTTTCAAAGTTTAATCG
Source organism: Acholeplasma sp. (assembly GCA_012839355.1). Taxonomy (GTDB): domain Bacteria; phylum Bacillota_I; class Bacilli_A; order Acholeplasmatales; family UBA5453; genus UBA5453. The sequence continues at coordinate 25,316 of DUNK01000037.1, read as the reverse complement.
TTTTAATAAATAGTAGATTGGGAGTCCAAAGATATATGTTACAACAAATTCCCCAATAAAAACTTGTAAGGTAGTTAATAAAAATGGAGCACCTGTTGCAATATAAAGCATTAAACCAATCACTGGGCCATTAATGATACTAGGAATTAACAAGGCTATATAAGGCCATTTTCTTAGCAACAACATTAAAAGAAGTGTGATGGTTGTAGCGAGTGTTCCAAAGGCGATATCGTATAACATTATTGGTGAAAAAAGGTTTGATATAACTACACCAATAGTTAGACCGACAACACTCTTTTTGTCAAAAAAAACTAAGATTAAAAGTAACTCTGCGACGCGAAATTGAATTGCATCAAAACTAACAAAATGAAATATTAGTACTAAGACAACATATAGTGATGCAATGATTGCTTGCCGTAATAAATCTTTAATTGTAAAATTTTGCAAAGTAACACCTCTATTTAACATTTAAGTCTTTTTAATATTAACATTATATTTTATAAATAACAAGTAAACTAAGGAGTATATATGCGAGTTAAATATGAATTAAAACATATATGCAAACAATCAGGAGCTAGATATGGCATTTTAACTGTTGGTGATTTGGAAATTGAAACACCAATTTTTATGCCGGTTGGAACGAAAGCGACAGTTAAGACTCTTTCGCCTAGCGAAATAGAAGAAGTTTCAGAAGGTTTAATATTAGCTAATACGTATCATCTATGGTTAACGCCAGGAATGGATGTAATAAATCTTCATAATGGTGCTAAAAGTTTTATGCAATGGGATAAAGCACTATTAACTGATAGCGGTGGATTTCAAGTTTTTAGTTTAAGTACACATAGAAAAATCACTGAAGAGGGTGTTCATTTTACTAATCCTAGAAATGGAGATAAATTGTTTTTAACACCAGAAGAATCAATCAAAATTCAACACCAAATCGGTGCCGATATTATTATGAGTTTTGATGAGTGTCCACCAGTTGATTCAAAAAGAGAATATATGATTGAATCAATTGATAGAACATTAAGATGGGCAAAAAGAGGTAAAGATGTTCATAATACTGATCAAGCACTGTTTGGGATAGTTCAAGGCGGAACATATTTAGATTTAAGAGAATATAGTGCTAAAAAAACAATTGAGATTGACTTTCCTGGTTATGCGATTGGTGGATTATCATTAGGTGAAACTAAAAAGGAAATGGATGATGTTATTAAACATTTAAATAACATTTTACCAAAAGATAAACCACGTTATTTAATGGGTGTTGGTACACCTGAAGATTTAATTAATGGTGTGATTGGTGGAGTTGATATGTTTGACTGTGTCTTACCAACAAGAAACGCACGACACGGGCAAATATTCACCACTGAAGGTAGATTGATAATCAAAAATAAAGAGTTTGAAAATGATTTAAAGCCATTAGATCCAAACTTGCCTTCTAAGATTAGTAAATATAGTAGAAGTTATGTAAGACATTTAATTAGAGAAAATGAAATACTAGGATTAAGAATTTTAACTTATCAAAATTTACTATATTTAAAAGAGTTAATGAGACAGATAAGAGAAGCAATTAAAAACGATAGACTTTTAGATTTTAAAGAAGAATTAAAAAAAGTTTATAATTTTGAAGTTTAATTTTATAAATTAACTCCTTTATTTTCCGTGGGTTTTAATGTATACTTAATATAGCACTTTGTTTTTTTGTGTTTGAGGAGGAATAAAAATGGTGTTTGGAGAACATGACCAATTTAATGAAAAGCCAGTTTTAAAAGTTCTCGGTGTGGGTGGCGGCGGTGGAAATGCGATTAACAGAATGATTGAAAATGATGTTAAGGGCGTTGAATTCGTTGCGATAAATACAGATGCACAAGTTTTAAGAATTTCTAAAGCTGAAACACGTTTACAAATTGGTAAAAAATTAACGAGAGGACTAGGAGCGGGTGCTAAACCAAACATTGGTCGTGAAGCTGCACTTGAGTCTGAAGATGATATAAGAGCAATTTTAGCAGATGCTGACATGGTCTTTATCACTGCTGGTATGGGTGGAGGTACTGGAACTGGCGCAGCGCCAATAATTGCTAAGTTTGCGAAAGAAATGGGAATTTTAACTATTGGTATAGTTACTAAACCATTTATTTTTGAAGGACCAAAAAGAACACAAGTAGCAATTGAAGGATTAACAGCGTTAAAAGAACAAGTTGATACTCTAATCGTTATTCCTAATGAAAGATTATTATCAGTTGCAGATCCTACTACATCAATGTTAGATGCGTTTAGAGAAGCAGATAACGTATTAAGACAAGGTGTTCAAGGTATTTCAGAAATCATTTCTGTCCCAGGTTTAATTAATGTTGACTTTGCGGATGTTAAAACAGTTATGGCAAATAAAGGTACTGCACTAATGGGTATCGGAATTGCCTCTGGTGAAAATAGAGCTGTTGAAGCAGCAAGAAAAGCAATTCACTCTAAACTTTTAGAAGTTACGATTGATGGCGCAACAGACGCAATCGTTAATATTACAGCTTCAAAGGAGTTAGGAGTTTTTGAAGTAGAACACGCCTTAGAAGAAATTAGAAACGCTAGCGGTCATGATATAAACGTTATTTATGGTACAACAATTAACTTAGATGTTGGCGATGAAATGTTAGTGACAGTAATCGCGACAGGTTATGACTTAAAAGCTAAAGATACAATTGAAGACTTCTCTGAACAACTATTTAGAAAAACAAGCAGTGAACAAGTTTCAATTACTAATGAAGGTTTTGAAGTGAAAAAACAGGAAGAGCCAAAAGCAGAACCTGAAAGACCACAAAGAAAACTACCTTCATGGCTTGGTAAAAAATAAAAAAATGGCTAAATTTAGCCTTTTTTTAAAGATAGGATGATAAGATGTTACAAGCCGGAATAATAGGGTTACCTAATGTTGGAAAATCAACACTATTTAATGCACTTACAAACTCTCATGTTTTAAGTGCTAATTATATGTTTGCGACATTAGAACCAAATGTCGGTGTTGTAACAATTATTGATAAGCGTTTAAATGAGATAGGCAGAATCACAAACGCTAAAAAGATAATCCCAACAAGTTTAGAATTTGTTGATATACCTGGACTTGTTAGTGGGGCAAGTAAAGGTGAAGGGTTAGGAAATAAATTTTTAGATAGCATTAGAAATGTTGATGCATTATGCCATGTAATAAGATGCTTTAATGATCCTAATATTTCTCATGTATTTGCAGAAGTTGATCCAGTTAATGATGCCTTAACAGTTGAACTAGAATTAATTTTAGCGGATTTAGATGTAATTAATAAAAGAATTGATCGACTTCATAAAAAGGTTTTAGTTGATAAGATTGCATCTGAAAAGTTAGAGTATGAAACATTAGTTTTAATTAAAGAAAACTTAGAAAAAGAAATACCAATTAATAAGTTAAACTTAACGGTTGAAGAAAAAAAAGCAATTAAAAGTTATAATTTCTTAACAGAAAAACCTTTAATGTATATCGCAAATTTAAAAGATGATGACTTGTTAGATATTGAAAATAATACCTATTATCAAAGTTTGCTGGCGTATGCCAAAAAGAACAATATTAAGGTTGTACCACTCTCAATTAAGTTAGCAGATGATTTGAAAGAATTTAGTGAAGAGGAAGAAAAAGAATATTTAGAAGAGTTAGGGTTAACTGATTTTAGGCTTAATAACGTTATTACAGGTGCTTATGAACTGTTAGGTTTGGAAACTTTCTTTTCCTTTTTAAGTGGAGAGACAAGAGCTTGGACATACAAAAAAGGAATGACTGCGAAAGAGTGTGCGGGAGTTATCCACACTGATTTTGAAAAAGGATTTATTCGAGCTGAGACTGTTAGTTATGATGATTTAGTTAGTCTTGGCAGTTATCAAAAGGCTAAGGAGGCTGGCAAAGTCCGTTTAGAAGGAAAAGAGTATTTAGTTAAAGACGGAGATATATTGTCGTTTAGATTTAATGTTTGAGAAAATAAAAACTAATGTTAGTAAGTTAAAAGAAAGCATAAAAGATAAAGATGTAACAATCGTTTGTGCATCAAAATATATTAGTGTTGAAGTGATGAGATATTTATATAGTTTAGGCATTACACACTTTGGTGAAAGTAGAGCTGATGAACTTTTAAAAAAGAAAGCAGCACTGAAAGACTTAAATATCACTTGGCATTTTATTGGCTCCTTACAATCAAATAAAGTAAAGAGTATCATTAACGAAATAACGTATTTACATTCATTAGATCGGATCAGTTTAGTAAAAGAAATCAATAAAGCGAGAATTGAGCCTTTAAAGTGTTTTATTCAGCTTAACTTAGCTAATGAAAAAACTAAAAGTGGATTATCTAAAAGTAAATTAAGTGATTTTTACAAAATGCTCAGTAGTTATGATAAAATTATACCAGTAGGTATAATGCAAATGGGCGTTTACAACAATTTAGAATTAACAAATAAAATATATAAAGAAGCCGCATCTTTAAGTCAAGAATTAAACTTAAAAGAACTATCAATTGGGATGAGCGATGATTACTTGATTGGGATTAAAAATGGGGCAACATTTATTAGAATAGGTAGTTTATTTACTAAGTAGGTGAAAATATGAGTAAAAAAGATGAACAAACAAAATTACCACGATTTCAAGAATATACAGTTAAAACAGCATTTGAGCGTATAATTTTTGAAGATTTAGACACTGGCGATGATGATTATATCGTTAGTTTAGCAAATGAATTGATTAACGGTAGTCCATTAGTGGTTAATTTTGAGAAGTTAGATATTGATGAAGCAAACAAAGTTATCGCATTTTTAAGCGGTGTAATGTTTGCTGTAGGTGGAAAAATAGAAAGGATTAATTCACGAATCTTTTTGTTTGCGAGAGCGCAAGAATTTAAAGATGGCACTTTAAAACAATTTGTCGCTGAATATAAAACTATTTAACATTATACAAAAGGGGTTAATTATGTTATAATCATAATTAGCCAAAACTAAATCTTTACGATGATTCGGACAAGTTTATTAAAAATTAGTTAATTTAAGCGAGTAAGGGATGGTGTGAGCCTTACATAACTTTTTAATAAATATCACCGATGAGTAAAATTTAAAAATGAGTGTCGTATTTTATACGGAACTAAGGTGGTACCGCGAAATTTCGTCCTTAGAGTTTTCTAGGGATTTTTTTATACAAAGTGAGGGATTTATAGATGGAATTAAAAGATACATTGTTGCTTCCTAAAACAGAATTTTCAATGAGAGGTAATTTAGGTAATAAAGAGCCTGAGATTATAGCTAAGTGGGAAGAATTAAAGATTTATGAGAAAGGATTAAAATTAAACGAAAAGAATAAGAGTTTCGTTTTACATGATGGACCTCCATATGCCAATGGTCCAATTCATATAGGTCACGCTTTAAATAAAATTTTAAAAGACTTCGTAGTGAGATATAAAACACTAAAAGGTTTTTATGCTCGCTATATTCCTGGTTGGGATACACACGGATTACCGATTGAATCTGCTTTAAGTAAGCAAGGTATAACATATAAAACTATGCTAGTTAGTGATTATCGTAAATTATGCGAAAAATACGCTAACAAACAAATTGATGCGCAAAAAGAACAATTCAAGAGAATTGGTATTTTAGGTGAGTGGGATAAACCTTATATTACTCTCCAACCTGAGTTTGAAGAAGCGCAACTATTAGTGTTTGCGAAGATGGTCGAAAGAGGTTTAATCTATAAAGGTTTAAGACCTGTTTACTGGTCACCTTCAAGCGAATCAGCCTTAGCGGAAGCAGAAATTATTTATGAAGAAGTAACTTCGCCATCAATTACTGTGCAAGTGCCGGTTGTTGAAGGTAAGTTTAAAGGTCAAAAGCTAGTCTTTTGGACTACAACTCCATGGACACTCCCTGCTAACTTGGCAATTAGTGTTAACCCTAATTATGATTATGTATCAGTGGAGACTGATAAAGATATTTTAATTATGGCTAAAGATTTACATGAGAAAGTTATGAATGAATTAAACATAACGAATTATCAAGTTATTGACACTTATAAAGGTGAAGTTCTTGAATATAGTAAGTATGTTCACCCTTTGTATGATGAGAAAATTTTACCGGTTATTTTAGGTGAACACGTGACAGTAGTTGATGGTACAGGTTTAGTTCATACAGCTCCTGGACATGGTGAAGAAGACTTTATCGTTGGTAAAAAATATAATTTAGATGTGTTAGTTCCGATTGATGATGCCGGTTATTATACAGCTGATACGCCAAATTATGCTGGGATGTTTTATATGAAAGCTAATCCATTAATAACTGAACAGTTAGAAAACAAAGGTTTATTGTTAAAACTTGATTTTATTAAGCATAGTTATCCACATGACTGGCGAACAAGAAAGCCAATTATGTTTAAAGCTACTCCACAATGGTTTGCGAGTATTGAACCGATTAAAGAAGAAATTCTTGCGGAAATTAAAAAAGTGGAATGGATTCAAAAGTGGGGAGAATTAAGAATTAGCAATATGATTAAGGATCGTAATGATTGGTGTATTAGCCGTCAAAGAGTTTGGGGTGTACCAATCCCTGTCTTTTATGCTGAAGATGAATCAGTCATTTTAGATGCTGATATTATTAGACATATTGCGAAAATCTTTGGTAAAGAAGGCTCTAACGCTTGGTTTATTAGAGATGCGAAAGATTTACTTCCTAAAGGCTATACTCATCCAGGTAGCCCAAACGGCATCTTTAAAAAAGAAATGGATATTATGGATGTTTGGTTCGATTCAGGAACAAGCTATACAGTTTTAAATAGAAATGGTATAGATTTTCCTGCTGATTTATATTTAGAAGGAAGTGACCAATATCGCGGCTGGTTTAACTCAAGTTTAACAACTTCAGTTGCAGTAAATGGTAAGAGTCCATATAAAGCTGTAATCTCTCATGGATTTGTATTAGATGAGAAAAATAGAATTATGAGTAAGAGTTTAGGAAATGTTATTGATCCACTAAAGATAATGAAAGAAAATGGAGCAGACATTTTAAGACTTTGGGTATCAACAGTTGATTATGCGAGCGATGTTAAACTCGGCCAAACTACGATTAAATTAGCGACTGAGACTTATCGTAAGTTAAGAAACACATTTAGATTTATGTTAGCGAACTTATTTGATTTTAGTCCAAAAGAAAATCTAGTTCCTTATGAAAAATTAATTAATACTGATAAGATGATGTTAGTTAAACTACAAGAATTAAAAGAAAAAGTCTTTAATGCATATGATAACTACCGTTTTGATGTAGTAAATAGATTAATTACTAACTATATCATTAACGCTTTATCTGCGTATTATTTAGATTATGCAAAAGATGTTTTATATGTTGATGCACAAGATAGTGCGAAAAGACGTGGGATGCAAACAGTTATTTATCATCACTTAAATGAACTATTATTGATGTTAAATCCAATTATTCCACACACAACAAGTGAAGTTTACTGGCATTTATCTTATGCGACTAAAGAAGATGTTTACTTAGAAAGATTTACTGATGTTGAACATTATAAGGAAAAAGAATTATTAGAAGATTTTGATAAGTTCTTAGAATTAAGAAATGATGTTTTATTAAAACTTGAAGAGTTAAGAAAAGAACATGTTATCGGTAAATCATTAGAGGCAGGCCTAAATTTAGGACTACCAAAAGATTTAATGGAATCAATTAAAAAGTTAGAAGTTGATTTACCTTTAATTTTAATGGTTGCTGAAGTAAATGTTAAAGAAAGCGAAACGCTAGAAGTAGAAGCTTATGAGGCGGAAGGACACAAGTGTGAACGTTGTTGGAATATAGTTAAGAAAGTAAATTCAATTAGCGTTTGCGAAAGATGCGAGGAAGTTTTAAAGGAAATGAAATATGAAGATACTAGTAGTTAATGATGATGGGATTTTGTCATTAGGTTTAAAAATACTAGTTGAACAATTAAAACCTCTTGGTGAAGTTTATATATTCGCACCAGAAAAACACCAAAGCGGAATGAGCCAAGCTTTATCACTTAGAAAGAAAATGAAAGTGAAAAACTATGGCAATCTTTATGGCGCGGTTAGAGCCTATTCAGTTAAAGGAACACCTGCTGATTGTTTAAGATTAGGCCTGTTTTTCTACGACAAAATTAAGTTTGATTTAGTTGTATCAGGCATTAATCAAGGTGCTAATTTAGGTTCAGATGTTTCGCGCTCTGGGACAATTGGTGCAGCATCAGAAGCTGCTAGTTTAGGGATACCAGCGATTGCGCTTAGCAGCCCTTATAGAGACTTTCAAATGTCTGAAAGATATACAACAGCGCTCGTTAAGTTTCTTTTAGATAATAACTTAGTGAGTAGCGATTATTTATTAAATATCAATTTTCCGATGGATACGTTTATTGATCCAAAAGGAGTTATGTTTACTATTCAGGGAGAACATAAATATAAGCCTGCATTTATTAGAAAAAGTTTTAATAAATATATGGCAATTTATCAAAATATGAATCTTCCTGAAAAAGAGAATAGCGATGTTTATTGTTATAGAAATGGGATAATTTCGATTACACCAATTTTTGAAGATCGTTCAAGATTAGAGTTTAGTCAAAAGTTAAATAATGACATTAGCCAACAATTGAATGAACATCTTAAATATGGTAAAATTAATAACAAGGGTGGTAAGTAAATGGTTAAATATGTTTTGCATTTCTTCAAAGAGCAGACAAGACAATTCGACTTCGAACAGATGTTGTCTTTTTTTGATGAGATTCCAGAAGCAAGAGAAGATGCAAACAACGGCGAATATACTAACCAATTTAAGATTTTATATAACAACCCAATTTTAGCCAGTAAAGCAGAATTCATCTTAACTAACAAAAGTGTTGTTAGAGATTTGCACCGTCTAAACCCAAGGTTTTTAGATGTGAATATGCGTGTAGAAATACCAGTGATGACAACAAGTTTTGCGGCAAACTTTATTTTTGAAATTGTAAAAAAACTTTGTGAGGAGTTTGATTTTTACGTTTATAATGAGCACTTCAAAGATGTTATTGAGTTAAGAATGCCAACGGTAATTAGATCTTTTGAGATGACTAAAGAAGCGTTTAAAGAGAAATATAATTATCTTTTAGATGATATCTATTTTTGTCCAAAAGATAAGCTTAATGATATTTTAAAGTATGTTAATGAACAATATAGTTTACAAAGATATTACAGAGACCAAGAAGTATATGTTCCTAACTATTATATTGTTGTAGATGAAAATAAAAACTTGTATTTTTCGATTCATTGGCAAGAAGGAAAATTAACTGTTTTCCCTCCACATCTTGACTATGTATATTACAATACTAATAACTCAACAAAAACAACAATTATTCCTTATCATGAGTTAATTGCGAAGATTGAAAAACTGACAACTAATGTGCCAGGATTTTTAGAAAACACAAAAGTAATTGAAAATAAGAAGAATAGAAAAAAGGTTGCATCCGCTCTTAAAAAAGCAAAATTCACTAATGTTGAAAAGCATTTTAAGAGAATTAATTTAGATCAAATTATCGATTTTTAAAGGGAGTGAAAATATGAAATTAAATAAGTATATTGATCATACAAAGTTAGGTCCAACAGTAACTTTAGAAGACATTAAAAAACTTCTTGATGAAGCAAAAAAATATGACTTTAAGAGTGTTTGTGTGGACCCTATTTATGTAAAATATGCTAAAGAAACATTAAAGGACACAGATGTGTTAATTTGCACAGTTGTGGGATTTCCGGCAGGAACACATAGCGCTAGCGTTAAAGTTTTAGAAACTAAACAAGCAATAAAAGATGGCGCTGATGAGATTGATATGGTGATAAACCAAAATGCAATGTTAAATGGTAATTATGATATTGTCTTAGATGAGATTAAGAAAATAAAAAAAGCATGTAAAGGTAGACTCTTAAAAGTAATTATTGAGACTTGCAATTTAACAAAAGAATTAAAAGTTAAGGCGTGTGAGTTAGCAAAAGAGGCAGGAGCCGATTTTGTAAAAACATCTACCGGTTTCGCTAAAGGTGGAGCAACAGCTGAAGATATAAAATTAATGAGAAAAACTGTTGGCAAAGAAATGGGCGTAAAAGCAAGCGGCGGAGTTAGAACTTACGAAGATGCAATGAATATGATTAAAGCAGGCGCAACAAGAATTGGCGCTTCAAGTGGAATAGCAATTGTTACACAGAAAGGAAGTAGTAAAAATGATCCCAACACCTCATATTGATGTCAAAGATAAAAGTTTAGTAGCGAAAACAGTTTTAATGCCAGGTGATCCACTAAGAGCTAAGTTTATCGCTGAAAGATATTTAGAAGATGTTGTTCAAATTAATAAAACACGTAATATGTTTGGTTATACTGGAACATATAAAGGTAAGAAAGTAACAGTTATGGGAAGCGGAATGGGCCAACCATCAATTGGTATTTATTCGTATGAGTTATTTAATTTTTATGATGTTGAAAATATTATTCGTGTTGGTTCAGCAGGAGCATACACAGATAAGTTAAATTTATATGATGTTGTCTTAGCGACTGATGCATATAGTGAATCAACATTCGCTGAATTAATCGGTTTAGGTAAAGTTAACAAATTAGAAGCATCAGCAAAACTTAATAAGAAGTTAGAAGATGCAGCGAAAAAGTTAAATATGAAAATTAATAAAGGAACAATCCATTCAAGCGATGCGTTTTATCGTCCAACTGGATCTGTTCACGAAAAACTTTATAGTGAACAAGGTTGTTTATGTGTAGAGATGGAATCATTTGCTTTATTTGCAAATGCGAAAGTTTCAGGCAAAAATGCAGCATGTATTTTAACAATCTCTGATTCACTGGTAACAAAAGAATTAACAACAGCAAAAGAAAGAGAACAAGCTTTCACAAATATGATGGAGATTGCTTTAGAGATTATTTAATGATAATAAATAACACAAAGAAATTTAAAACGGTAACTATCTCAATCCGTTTTAAAGAAGAGATTAAAGAAGAAAATGTTGCCTTAAGAGCTTTATTACCTGCTGTGATGAGTTCGGCAACTTCTTTGTATAATACAAGAAAAAAACTTAATGAAGCATTAGAAAACTTATATGGTAGTGGAGTCTCTGCTAGAACTTATATACTTGGTAAACTTTCAGTTTTAAATGTTTCGTTAAACATTATAAATCCTTCTTATATGGAAGAAGGTTTTTTTGAGTTAAGTTTAAAGATTTTAAATGATTTAATTTTTGGTCATAAGATGTTACCTAAAAAGTATTTTGACTTAGAAAAAAGTTTATTACTTGAAAGATTAGAAGAGTTAGAAAACGATAAAACATATGTTGCTTTAGAAAGATTGGTTAAAAATATGTTTAAAGGTGAAAGATACGCAATAAGACCAAATAGCACTAAAGAAGATATAAGTGCTATAACATATGAAAAGTTAAATGAGTATTATTTTAATGTGGTTAATAATAACGATTATGATGTTGTTATATCGGGGGATATTGATTCTAAAACTAAAGAGATGATAAGTAAATATTTTGTAGGTAGAAATAACTATAATCATAATCCGATTGATGATGAACCACACTACACTAACGGAGTTAAACGAATAGTTGAACAAGACGATATCAATCAAGTTAAATTAAATATCGGTTATAATTTACCTATTGATTATAAGGACGATTTATATACTGCCGCAGTGTTATTTAACGCTATTTTTGGCGGATATTCTTCTTCAAGATTATTTATGATTGTTCGTGAAAAACACTCTTTATGTTACTCTGTTAGATCAAGTTATGATGCGTATAAAGGTTTTTTATGCGTTTATGCAGGTGTCCCTAAAAAGAAAGTTAATCTTGCGAAAAAACTTATAAATGAACAGTTAAAAGACCTCCAAACTAATTTAGTCAGCGATGAAGAGTTAGAAAGAACAAAATTATATTTTATCAATGACTTAAAAGAACTTGAAGATAGTCAAGGTAGATGGATGAATAACATCTATCTTCAAAAGTTGTTAAATAAAGAGTCTAAAAGAGAAGAGAAGATAAAAGTTATTAATAGTGTTACAAAAGAAGATATTTTAACTGTGGCCCGGATGGTTCAAATAGATACAGTTTATATGTTAGAACCGGAGGTTAAGGAATGATAGTTAAAGAATATAAAAAGTATAATGAAATAGTCTATAAGAAGACATTAAGTAATGGTTTAGAAGTTATTTTAGTTCCTAAAAGAGATTTTCAAAAAATATTTGCGGTATTTTCAACTAATTTTGGTGGGATGGATTTAGCGTTTATCCCAGTAGGAAAGAAAAATAAAGTTATTCAACCTTCAGGTATTGCTCACTTTTTAGAACATGTTTTATTTAAGATGCCAGGTGGTATTGATGCGATGCAAGTATTTGATGATATGGGGATTAACTCTAATGCCTTTACTAGTCATGATAAAACAGGTTATTTAATTAGAGGTACAGAAAACTTTCTTGAAGCCTTAGAATACTTGCTTGATTATGTTCAAATGCCTTATTTTACTGATAAGATAGTTAAAACCGAACAAGGAATTATCACTGAAGAGATTAATATGTATTTAGATGAACCAACCATGAGAATTTACAATAAACTACTAGAAAATACATATAAAAATTGTTACTTAAAAAAAGATGTTATTGGAACAGAAGAAGAGATAAAAAGAATTACTAAAACAGATTTATATAATGCGTATTATACTTTCTATCATCCATCTAATATGAGACTAATAGTAACTGGTAATTTTGATGTTGATGAATATTTAGAATTAATCCAAAATAATCAAGCAAAGAAAACATTTAAAAATATCGGAAGCATCAAAAGGTTTGAGCCTTATGAACCTAAAAAAGTGGTAGTAACAGAAGAATCTGAAGAAGGTAATGTTAATATACCGTTAGTCGGTCTAAGCGTTAAGTTTGAAGAAAATAAAAACTTAAGAGAACAGTATATTAAAGCACTAAAATTAAGTATGTTGTTAGAGTATTATTTTTCTAATAGTGGTGAAATATATGAAAAACTGTTAGATCAAGAGTTAATTAATAGAAGTTTTAGCTATTATATTAACTTACATAAATCTTATTTATCGTTTCATATAGCAGGTTATACTAGAAAGCCTGAAGTGTTATTAAACACCTTACAAACAACCCTAAAGAACTTAAAAAGAAGAAAAGCCAATGAAGAAAGATTTAAAATGATTAAAAGAATGAATCAAGGTGCTTTTATTAAAAGTATTAATAGTGTTGAAGGTATAACTTATGGCTATTTAGATATAGCAACATATGGTATTGATTTATTTGAATATCCAAAGATTATCAATGATGTTAAACTAGAAGATGTTTTTTCATTAACTGCAGAAATAAATAGTGATGTAATAACTACTTATACAATTAATCCAAAAAAGTCTAAATAACTAAAAATTGAGATAAAAAAGAATAATTAAGAGTTTTAAAATAAAGGCCTAAATGAATAGGCCTTTTATTTTCTAAAAACAAAAACAAATCCTTTTAATAAGCGGTAAAACAGCGATTTGACAAGAATAATTCTATCGTTATAATAGTCCGTAAGGAGATGATTAGATGAACAATTTTTCATTAGTTGGCAGACTGACCGCCGATCCAGTTGTGAAGGATTTAGATGGTGGTAAAAAAGTGTCAAACATTACAGTTGCGGTTCAAAGACCGTTTAAAAATCAAGATGGTCTTTATGAAACAGATTTTATCCCCATAACATTATGGCAGGGATTAGCAGAATCGTTAAGCACTTATTGTGTAAAAGGATCACAAATTGCCGTTTCTGGGAGAATGCAAATGAAAACAACTTTTCTGCAAGACCAACAAATTCAAATGGTAGAAGTAATTGCGGAAAAAATAAGTTTTCTCTCCAGTCCTAAAAGCGAAGAAGAAGCTGATTAAAAGGCTTCTTTTTTTTTGTTAAAAAAAGTATAGATAGTTTCTCTTGTTGTTTAGAAAAGTAAAAATTGTTATAATACTTTAAGGAGGTTCGAGATATGAAGGTTGATTTTTATAAAGAAGTATTAAAGAGAAAAGATGAATTAATTGAGAAAACAGTCGAACTCTTACAAATTAACTCAGAATTAACAGAATTTAATCCTAATTCAAAAACGCCTTTCGGTGAAGGTATTGATGAAGCGCTAAATTATATGTTAAATTTAGCGAAAAAAGATGGATTTAAAACATTAAATGCTGATGGTTATGCTGGTCACATCGAACTTGGTGAAGGCGAAGAGTATATCGGTATAGCTGGACATTTAGATGTTGTACCAGCGGGTTCTGGGTGGGACTATCCAGCTTATGCTGCAAAGATTGTTGATGGTAAGATTTACGCTCGCGGCGCATTAGATGATAAAGGGCCATGTATGGCTGCTTATTATGCGATGAAAATTATTAAGGAGTTAAAATTACCTCTTAAGAAAAGAATTAAATTTATTTTAGGAACAGATGAAGAAACTGGTTGGAGAGGTATTCGTTATTATTTTGATAAGTTTCCTGCTCAACCGTCTTTTGGGATAATTCCTGATTCTGATTTCCCATTAACATACGCTGAAAAAGGAATTGTTAATGTGAAAGTTTCTACTAGAGTAGATGATAAGAACGGTTTAATTAAGTTTTCTTCAGGGTTAGTAGCGAATATGGTACCAGATGCTGCTTGTGCAGTTTTAAGTGATGTTAGTTTAAAAAATAAATATTTAAAATATTTAAAGAAACATAACTACGAAGGTACAGCAGAAGTTGTTAATGATAAACTTTCTTTGAGTATTATAGGCAAGAGTGCACATGGCTCACTTCCTGAAAAAGGAATTAATGCTGCTTATTTATTAATTGAGTTTTTTAATGAAGTAGATTTAAATAATGACTTTATTGATTTAGTTAACACATACCTGTTAAACGACTTAGAAGGAAAAAAGATAGGTGTTGATCATTTTGATGAAGAAACAGGTAGTGTGACAATTAATGCTGGTGTCTTTAAAACAGTTGAGGATACTTTTGAAATTGAATTAAATATTCGTCATCCTAATGGAGTTTCTTATGATGAGTTTATTAAAAAGATTAAAAAAGCCTTTAACTCATTAGGGGCAACAGTAACTGTAGGTAAATATCAAAAAGCGTTATATGTAGATCCTAATAGTAAAGAGATTCAAACGCTTCTTAATGTTTATAAGAAACATACTAATGATTTAGATGCTAAACCATTGACAACAGGTGGTGGAACTTATGCAAGAGCGATGGCTAATAGTGTAGCGTTTGGACCGACATTCCCTGGTAAACCATCATACATTCATCAAAAGAATGAATATATTGAAATAGAAGATTTATTAAAAATGACAGCGATATACGCCGAAAGTTTATATGAGGTGGCAAAATGAAACAATATTTAGAATTATGTAGACATGTAATGGAAAATGGTTCATCAAAAGATGACAGAACAGGAACAGGAACAAGAAGTCTTTTTGGTTACCAAATGCGTTTTAATTTAGAAGAAGGCTTTCCTTTGTTAACGACTAAAAGAGTTTATTTAAGAGCGATTATTCACGAGTTATTATGGTTTATTACTGGTGATACTAACATTAAATATTTAGTTGATAATGATGTAAGAATTTGGAATGAGTGGCCATATGAAACATTTAAAAACCATAAAGATTATAAAGGCGAATCATTAGAAGAGTTTGTTGAAAAGATTAAGACTGATGATTCTTTTGCGAAAAAACATGGTAATTTAGGTCCTGTTTATGGTGAACAATGGCGTAACTTTAATGGTTATGATCAACTCTTAAATGTGATTGAAGAGATTAAAAGAAATCCGCATTCTAGAAGATTAATCGTCAATGCTTGGAACCCGCCAAAATTAAAAGAAATGGCGTTACCTCCATGTCATATGATGTTTCAGTTTTATGTGAAAGATGGAAAACTCTCTTTACAACTCTATCAAAGAAGTGCTGATATCTTTTTAGGAGTGCCATTTAATATTGCTAGTTATTCATTACTTTTAATGATGGTGGCGCAAGTGACAGGCTTAGAGCCTTACGAATTCGTTCACACTTTAGGTGACGCACACATATACAGCAATCACTTTGACCAAATCAACTTACAATTAAGTAGAGAACCAAGAGCATTACCAAAAATGAAAATTAATCCTAATGTTAAAAACATTACAGATTTTAAATTTGAGGATTTTGAATTAACAGATTATAAACCTCATCCAGGTATCAAAGGCGCAGTAGCTGTATGATAAACTTAATTTGGGCGATGGATCAAAATTGGTTAGTTGGCGATAGCGATAAACTTCCTTGGAGATACAAGGAAGATTTATTGTATTTTAAGGAAAAGACGCATAATAAAACAGTTTTGATGGGTGAAAAGACTTATCGCTCACTAAAAGATGTATATTATAAGAATAAAAAGTTACCTTATGGTAAAATCTATGTAGCATCACTTAATGATGATTTATACGATGATGCAATAAAAGTAAATGATGTTGAAGAATTTTTAAAAGGGGTAAAAGAAGAATTATGGGTTATCGGTGGTGCAACTATTTATAACCTTGCGATACCTTTTGCGGATAAACTTTATATTACTTGGATTTTAAAAGAATATAAAGGAGATATTTATTTCCCAAAATTTGACATCAATAAAGATTTTCAATTATTAGAAGAAAAAGAAGGATTAAACAAGGATTTAAAATTCACAGTATACGGACGTGTTAAGTAAATGATTATATTTTTATTCTTTTTAGTATGGATAGTTACTTTTACTCATTTAACCTTTTTATCAGGGCTAAGTTATTTATTTGCCTTTTTATGGTTTTTTGTAGGCTTAGCAGCAGGCTATGTCGCTGTTTTTCTAACGATGATTTTAACTGTACCATTTGTTATTTATGCTAAACCTACAAATAGACTTAAGCATTTTTATCTAAGACACTTATGTGACTTTGTAAGACTATTTATTATTAAATTAAAGATTGATAAAGTAATAGGTTTTGAAAACATTCCTAAAGATAGCGCATATGGTATTTATGCTAACCATAGAAGCGGTGCTGATGCGCTTATAATGTTATCATTAACTAGAAAACGAATTGGAATGCTTGCAAAAGATAGTCTTTTTATTAACAAGTTTGTAACGAGATGGTTAAATGGTTTTGGAATCTTAAGCCTTGATCGTGACAATGCGAGAAATGCTTTAAAAGAAATTAATCGTGGTTCAAAACTGATGAGTGAAGGTTTACCAATGGCAGTTTTCCCAGAAGGAACTAGAAAGAAAGAAGATTTTCATAATTTAGATACATTTAAGCCTGGCGCATTTAAACTGACAACGAAAGCTAAATTACCAATATTACCAGTAGCTTTAATCGGTTCAGAAGATTACCATAAACGATACTTAAGAAGAACAACTAATGTTAAAGTTATTATCGGTAAACCAATAGAATATGATGATTATAAAGACTTAAAGGCACAAGAATTATCAGATAAAGTTGCTGGTAAGATTATGAAAATGTTGAAGGAACACGAAACAATACATTAAAAAAACCACAGCAAGCTGTGGCTTAGTTTAGAATAAAGCACCCATGAGGTGTTTTTTTATGGATAGAAATGAAAGTCCAAGACTTTAATTTTTTCTCCATCAAATTTTATTTTATGAATTGAACCATTATTGATAAATTGTTTGTAGGTGTATGTTTCTGGTTCAGCTAAGATTAAACAAGATTTTATTGTGTGTGAGTGACAAAATATAATAACTTTTTCGCCTTTATGATATTTATAAATGTTTTTTAGACCTAAAAGAACACGACTTTGAATCATTTTATCAGATTCAAAACCTGGTTCATCAAAACCAGGAACTAAAACCTTTTCTAAAGTTGGAATCGCTTCATGATGCTCAAAAGGACCAAAGTTTCTTTCGATGAAATGAAAATCATGATTTAAAGAAAGTGAATTATTAATATACGATAAAATAATTTCTCCTGTATCGTAAGCTCTTGAAAGTGGGCTAGTGTAAGCCACGTCGGGCTTATAATTGATACTCTTTAAATATTTTCCTGCCTCGTGAGCTTGAAGTATTCCCGCTTCATTTAAGGGATTATCAGTCCAACCTTGAATTAATTTATATGTGTTAGCTGTTGTTTCACCATGTCTGACTAAAACTATTTCCAACTTTATCACCTTATGTATTATAGCATGAAGAGAGAACTTAACCAATTAAAATCCAACAATATTGCATATTGGGGGAATTGTTTTAATTGTCTTTTTATGAAAAACAACAGGAAATTTGTTTTTTTTCATAGTTTTTAGTTTTAGTTAATCAAATCAATTTTATAATTTGATTTATGGTATAATATTATAGAGGTGAAAACTATGAGAATGGTTGATTTAATTATTAAAAAAAGAGAAAAACAAGAACTAACTAAAGAAGAAATATCTTTTATTATAGAAGGGTTTACAAATAAAAGTATTCCTAATTATCAAATGAGTGCTTTTTTAATGGCTGTCTACTTTAATGGAATGACTGATGAAGAATCAACAAACATGGCTTTAGCGATGATGAATAGCGGTGATGTTTTTGATTTAAGTTCAATTGAAGGAATTAAAGTTGATAAGCATTCAACAGGTGGTGTAGGCGATAAAGTATCAATCGTTTTAGGACCTTTAATGGCTGCGTGTGGAGCTAAGTTTGCGAAGATGAGTGGAAGAGGGTTAGGTCATACTGGCGGTACTCTTGATAAGTTAGAGAGCATTAAAGGTTTTAATATTGAGATGAGTGAGAAAGATTTTATTAAACAAGTAAATGAAATCGGTCTAGCAATTATTGGCCAATCGGATAATATTACACCAGCAGATAAATATATTTATGCGTTAAGAGATGTCACAGGTACAGTTCCGGCAATTCCATTAATTGCTTCAAGTATTATGAGTAAAAAACTCGCAAGTGGAGCTAATGCGATTTGTTTAGATGTGAAGGTTGGTTCGGGTGCTTTCTTAGAAACAATCACTGAAGCGAAAAAATTAGCTGAGTTAATGGTTAATATCGGTAACCTTGCTGGCAGAAAAATGTCAGCGATAATTACTAGTATGGACGAACCTTTAGGAAATAATATCGGTAATGCTTTAGAAGTTAAAGAAGCGATAGAAATGTTAAAAGGTGGAGGACCAGAAGATTTAAAGATTGTTGTTTATGAGATTTGTAAGCAATTATTAATTGCTGCAGAAATTACTTGCGAAAAAGAAGCCGAAGCATTATTAGATGAAAAGATTAGTAGTGGTGAAGCATTTAATAAATTAGTTGAGATGGTTGTAGCTCAAGGTGGAGATAAAGAAGTTATTTTAAATCCAGAATTATTACCTACAGCTAAATATAAAATCCCATTTATTGCCTATAAGAGCGGTTTTATTGAAGAGATGGACACTGAACAGATCGGTGTTGCCGGAATGCTTTTAGGGGCAGGTAGACGCACTTTAGATGATGAAATTGATATGGCAGTTGGTTTAGAGTTCGTTAATAAGGTTGGTGCTTATGTTAATAAAGATGATGTTATTTGTTACTTACATGCTAATAGTAAAAATGTCGAACAATCACTAAAAATTTTACAAGAAGCGATTAAAATTGGTAAAAATAAACGAGTTTTAAAACTAATTGAGGGAGTTATTAAATGAGTTATGCGTTGATAACTGGCGGTGCAACAGGGCTCGGTAGAGGCTTTTCTAATGCGCTTGCTGATTTAGGGTATAATTTAATAATTACATCGAGAAATTATAATAATTTAGTTACAGCAAAAAAAGAGATTGAACAAAAATATTCTAATAAAGTTCAAATCTTTGTTGCTGATTTAACTGATGAAATGGCGAGAAAAAACTTGTATGAATATACTAAGTTTTATGATGTAGATGTGTTAATTAATAATGCCGGTGTTGGCTATAGCGAAAACTTTCTTGATGGTAAGTTAGAAAAAGAAGCAGCAATCATTAATCTTAATGTTGAAGCTGCTCATTATATCTTTAAACATTACTACCAAGAGTTTACAGAAAAGAAAAAAGGAAGAATCATTAATGTTTCTTCAATCGCTTCATTTATTCCTTGTTCATATGCGGCAACTTATGGCGCTAGTAAAGCTTATTTAACGAGTTTAAGTTTAGCTGTTAGTTTAGAAGCGAAAGCTCACAATGTGAAAGTTCAAACATTAGCACCAGGAAGCATTAAGACTGATTTTTATAAGACTGCAGGCACGAAAGAGAAAAGTTATCGTGGTAAACCTAACAAGATTGCAAGAAAAGCAATTGAGTCTAAAAAATCATTAATCCTGCCTGGATTTAAAGCGAAGTTGATGTATTTTTGTATAAGAATCTTCCCACGTTGTTTAGTTCAAAGAATAACCGCAAGAGGGCAAAAAAGGAAAAAACTAACTTAAAGAGTTTTTATATGTTATAATTTATATGAATTAAATATTCATTTACTTGGGGAGCTACGGCTGAGAGGATGTTAAATCGACCCATATACCTGATCTGGACAATGCCAGCGGAGGAATTGTAAAAAGTGTTTTTTAAGATTATTCTTTTGGCGTATTGTCCGAAAGAATTTTTTTATGGAGGGAACATATGAACAAGAAAACATACATAATAGTAGAAACAGCAGTTTTAACAGTTATTGGCGTATTACTAGAAATATTCGCAGCAATAATCCCACTCCTACAAATGCCACAAGGAGGGAGAATATCATTAGTATTATTGCCAGTAATTATCGCTAGTTTAAGACATGGATATTTATATGGATGTATCTCTGGTTTTATTATTGGCATAGTCGTTTTTATGTTAGATGGATTTGTAATACACTGGGGATCAATAATCTTTGATTACTTTTTAGCATTTACACTAGTTGGTTTAGTTGCAGTGTTTAAGAAAAATGCCTTTAATGATGTGAAAAAGTTTATTTTCGCTATCACTCTGGCATTTCTAATTAGATATTTAATGCATTCGGTTAGTGGTGTAATATTCTTTAGTGATTTTACTGATAGTAATGCTTGGTTTTATTCGTTTATCTTATATAATTTACCGTACAACTTTCTATCTTATCTATTTATGTTACTTGTAGGCATAATGATCTACCCATATTTTCCGCATATCTTTACAGAAAAAAAAGAAGAAGCTTAATGCTTCTCCATCGTTGGAATTATATATTCATCAATTACGGTTAGGTAATCAAGACGAGGATTAAAGGAAAACTTAATAGGATAAGCTCTTTCTTTAAATGTTTCATATGGGATTGACTTTCTCCCGCCTTTTAACGATTTTAGATGATATTCGTATAGAACATTAAAGGGTAAATAGTAATATTCGTTATAAGCTTTAAAATAGATAATTAAAAAACCGATTCCCCCAGCATCTACGATGTTTTTTAAGTGTTCGATCTGATGGTTGTGAATGTTGGCAAGGGGGATACTTGTTGTACTTTTTGTTTCTTTACAGTCAAAATCAATATAATAGCCTTTATATATTCCATTAAAGTCAGTTGTTGATGGAGTTCTATAATATGCTTCAACAATTTTCGCTTTATTACGGCTTGGATAAGAAACATCAACAATTTGAACAGGTGTTGGTTTTTTATAGATAACCGCTCTTTTTGTTTTTAGATAGTAAAGGTTCGTTTCTTCAACATCACTCTCTAGTGTCATCCCTAAGTTACTAGTATATGACATGCTTTTTGGTCGGTCTTTCTTTTCATATTTCTTTTTTGGAATTGGATGTTTAATTGTCATTATCTTCACCATTTCAATTATACAATACTTAAATATATTTAACAAAACATATCTAAATGTTTTTAAGAAGTGTTATAATATTTAATGAAGGATGTGAATTATGAAAATTCAAGTGTTTGCCTTAGGTGGATTAGGCGAAAACGGTAAAAACTTATATGTAATAGATGTAGAAGAACGTCTATTTGTTTTTGATGCAGGAATGAAATATCCATCAAGAGAATTATTTGGAATTGATGAGATTATTCCTGACTTTCGCGTGCTTGTTCAAAAGAAAGACCAAATAGAAGGCATTTTCATGTCGCACGCTCATAATGAACATATTGGTGCAATAGCGCATCTCTTAAAAGAAATTGATGTACCAGTCTATGCAACAAACTTCACAATGCAATTAATTAAAGATACATTAAAGGAACATGGTTTAAATCCTGATGATTATAAACTTAAGACAGTACCAGAATATGCGATGATTAAGTTTGGCAATGTAAAAGTTTCTTTTTTTAAGACTACACATTCAATTCCTGAAAGTGTTGGTTTTGCTTTACAAACACTAGCAGGAACGATAGTTTATACAAGTAATTTTTCTTTTGACCAAGTTGCAGATGTTAGATACCAAACAGATTTTAATAAATTAACTGAGATTGCTGAATCAAAGACATTACTATTAATGACTGAATCATTAGGTAGTCAAGATATTTATGATGGAAATAAAAGAGAAATGTTTGATCATCTTGTTAATGAAGCGATATTTACTGCAACAGATAGAGTAATTATCTCTTTATATTCAAGTGATCTAATGCAAATTCAAAAGATTGTTAATATCGCTTTAAAGTATGATAAAAGAGTTGCGATTATTGGTAGAAAAGCCCAAAGGATTGTTGATATAGCAATTGAAAACAACTATTTATCAATACCAGATGATAAACTTGTTTATTTAAAGTTTATTGATGAAAAAACTAAAAATGATGATCCTGACCTTGTCTGTTTAGTTACAGGCGATAGACACGAGCCTTATTATATGTTGCAAAGAATGTTAAGAAAGGCTGATAATTTAATTCATATCAATGAAAATGACACAATAATTGTCGCTACAGCTCCGATTAGTGGTACAGAAAGGATTGCTGCTAAAACAATCAATTTACTCTATCGTAGTAATGCGAAGATTAATGTCATTGATAAAGAATATTTAACAGGTAATAATGCGACAGCAGATGAGATTAAAATGCTAATTAATATGTTAAAACCAAAATACATAATGCCTGTGATAGGTGAATATAGTAAGATGTATAAAGTCTTAAATATCGCTAAAACGATGGGTTATGATGAGAGCAGAGTATTTTTGTTAGATAATGGTGATCTTTTAAGGTTTGACGATGAAGAAAGAGTGTTTGTCCAAAAAGGTCGTTATCGCAATGGTGATGTTTTAATTGATGGTTTAGGGTTAGGCGATATTAATGATATTGTTTTACATGATAGAGAGTTATTAAGCGAAGATGGAGTTTTAATTTGTATCGCTCATGTTGATCCTCTAGCAAAGGAAATCTCAGGTGAAGTAGAACTTATTACAAAAGGATTTTTAACAGAAAGTGATATAAAGATGGTTGAAGAAGAAATTAAAAACATCTTTATTTCCCGCATAAATGCGTATTTAGAAACTAGTAAGTATGTTAATTGGAATGAGATTAAATATACATTAAGAGATGAAATCAACAAATATTTATTTAAAGAGTTAAGAAGAAGACCAGTAACTATACCAGTCTTAATATCGGTGGAAGACAATGGAAACGATCAAGCCTAAAGATAAAAAATATTTAAGAGAATTATATTTTAATCCAACATTAACATTAGTTTTTATTATTTTATTAGTGTTAAGTGTGTTAAACGTAATTGTCATTTCTGATAATTTTAATATAAACGAGATATTTAAAATGTTGTTAGTGGCATTAATCATTATTTTCTTCGTTAAATCAATTGTGAATTTGTTTTATAGTGTTAAAATTAGTGATGAAATAATTACATTTAATACTCCATTTAATATGTACAGAAAAAGATTCGCGTTTTCTGCTATTGAAGATTATCGTTTTAAAACCGAGAAAACTCAAGATGACACTCTAGTGTTTTTCTTAAAAACAGGAGAAGTTATCAGTGTTGGTATAAGTAGATACTCACGGGAACAAAAAAAATATATTGCTAAGAAAATAGAAAAACTAGCAAATATTTCAGGATAAACTTTAAAAAACTAACCATTTCTTGACATAAAGAAATAAATGACTCATAATGGACACGTCGCAAAGATTGTCCATTTTTATTTAAACAATAGGGAAAAAGGTATATTCTTGCAAGATATTACTATAAAAATATTATGAAAGTAGGAGATATGAAAATGAAGAATGCCTTAAAATTTTACAAAAAAGTATTTTACACTTTTGGAGTATTTATTGCTGTAATGTTATTTGGCTATTTAGTAAATGAAACTATAGTATATGGAAATGTTCCTCATGAAGTTGGTGCCGAAATTTATTATGATAACTATAGATGGACGTCATTACATACGAGAGATGAGAACACTGTGACAAAAAGATACGATAACTTAGTTGCTACTAAAACTAATAAAAGACATGTAATTTCGGGAGTAAACCCCAGCACTATAACACAACATTTGGAATATAGCACTACTAAACGAACAGGACATGAATATAGTCCTAAGGTTAAATTAAAATTAAAAGTTTTTGAAGCAGCGGCAGGATATAAATTTACTAAAGAAACAATAGAAACTCACACCGCTTCTGTAGCTATTCCCTCTAATAGTTCAATTTCAGTATATGCTTATGATTGGAGAGTAAGATTAAGTAGATTAGAGGTTGAAACTATACAGCAAAAATGTTATTTCAAAAACTGGCGATGGGTTTGGCTTGATGTAAAAGATATCGGAAAAGTTGATGAATATATTACTCAGTATGAAGGAATCTTGTTCGTTTTTGAACACTTCTAAAAAATAGACAAAAGTTCGAAAATGTAAAATTTTCATAAAAAAAGGTGGTTTTTAACAAATATTTATGCTGTTTTTGTTATAGTTTTGGTTTATAAAATAAAAATTATACATAATATGAATATAAAAAAAAGAACAAAATTGTTCTTTTTCGTTATTGGTGTATGTTAATAAAATCATTTAATTCTCTCTCAATTGCTTCACCATTACCACTCATCATATGTCCGCCGTTGGGAAACTGACAAGTTTTAGATTTGGAAATCGGTCTTTAGCTGCGAGGACTTTTTTATAACTTGCGACATTATCATCTTCAGAATGTAAGATTAAAACTGGCATTGTTAAGTTTTCAATAATATATTCATCAAAGTTTCTTTCCATGTCTGGGTTCGTTAGTTTTCCATCCAAAATAACGCCTTTGCGTCTTTTAAAGACAGGTTGGATATCTTGAACTGTTTTGATTGGCATTCCCATCATTACGGGCATTAAAGGACTAATTAAATGCATTCCATAATGTCTTT
>DUNK01000036.1 GCA_012839355.1 Acholeplasma sp. | reverse complement strand
TCTCTTGTTGAAATATTAATTACCAAAAAAATAAACGATAAAACTGTCCCTCTTCTTGCAATAAGAGATGCTGTACCTCTTTTTGCGCAAATATAAGAAAGAAGACACACAATAAACGCTTTTGAACACAAAAGACTTTTCCCTTATTTAAAATATATGGTCATCTGTTTTGAAAAAACTCCTCGTTGTCAAATAAGACCATTAGCTGGTCAACATATAGATAGCACTATAACATTTGCTGCTCAAGATTCATCTATGATTAATGAATCCGATATCGCAAATTGGGATATAGTGGGATTTGTTGAAAAAGTATTAGATCTATTAAAACGAGCCGAAGAATCATACAAAGAGCGAACAAATTCATAATTTGAAAACTCACCTTAATAATATGTTAACCCCCCAAATCTGGACTGAACTAACCAGAGACAGGGGGGTTATTTTACTTTTTTGTGGTAGTTGTTTATTCACCTATTATTTTAATTAAAACTCGTTTTACTCTTTTACCATCAAACTCTCCATAAAAGATTTGTTCCCACGGACCAAAATCAAGTTTTCCATCCGTAACCGCAACTACTACTTCTCTACCCATTATTTGTCGTTTCATGTGTGCGTCAGCGTTATCTTCATATGTGTTGTGACGATATTGGCTGTGTGGTTTTTCTGGTGCTAACCTTTCTAAAAAAACTTCAAAGTCGTGATGTAATCCTGATTCATCATCATTAATAAAAACACTGGCAGTAATATGCATTGCATTACATAATACTAACCCTTCTTTTATTCCACTTTCTCTTAACGCTTCATTAACATAAGGAGTTATATTAATAAACTCTCTTCTGTTTTTTGTTTCAAAAGCTAATACCTTTCTATACGATTTCATTATTATCCCTCCACTTATTATGTATCTACTTTTAATTATACCATGAAGGAGTCTTGATTGCTTTTAAGCGTAATTTCTTATATAATTTTATTAACAACTTAATATTTAAATAGTTTAAAAGATGGAATAGTGTGTAAATCATTAAGGCGTCCGGCACCGTTAGACTCGGGTCTTTCTTTAAAACTATTCAAATAAACATAAATATTGAAAGGAACTAGATATTATGTCAAATGAAAAAAAGGTTTTAACACTAAGGATTATTTTTGGGGTGCTTGTTGCATCAGTGCTACTTTTAGGTGCTTTAACAGTTATTAAAGTGTTAGAGGTTAAAAGACTAGAGAAACAAGTTGAAAATGTAAAAACAGTTAATCAGTCTTTGTTAGATTCTTCTGTCAGCGAATATGTTGTCTTGAATTTCGTTGATATAGACGGATCTATTACACCTTATCTGGTAAATAAAAACTTAGGTATGTCTATCTATGATTTTTTACTTACAACACCAGATTTTGAAGATAGTGATTTTGGTAGTTTTGATGGGACAAACTATTATTTTAATAGTTCGACTGAAACTCATATTACTGGCGTTGTTGAACTAGAAGATAACCCTAACTACTATGATACCGATTGGGGATTTCTATTTGTTGGTCTACAAGCAATCATAATTAACCAAAATTATACTGTTGTTAGAAGCGTTTATATTCCGCCTGCTGATTGAAAACCAAAGAATTAGTGTTAACGGCTATATTAATAGCCTTAACTATTGTCCAAAACTATGTCTTATTTAGTTTTCCAATAACGTTAACATACACAATTTTATATTTTTTAACTAAAAAAGTGACAGATAAAAAGTTGCCTTTTTTAGCTGTTTTAGTTTTTGTTATTGTGAAAAATATCGTTATGCCCGCAAGAATACCAACAATACTATTTGATATTATTGGTTTATCACTATTTATTAGTGTTTGTATGATTCCTAAAAAGATTATCTCCTACATTTTAATCCCGGTAGTAATAGTCGTACACATTCTCTTGTTAGATTTATCTTGGATTGTTTTAACGATTAATATATTTAACTTAAAAGAACTGTTCATTCTTTGGGGTGGAGCAATCGCTTCAGGTTTCATAACTTACATATATTGTCCATTATCGATAGTGTTGATTGTAATTATTGATGGGATTGAGTATTTAACAGAATTAAAGTTCGATAACGAAACTTATGAAGATAGTAAGGATGATGAGGAACAAAAAAGAGACATTTAAAAGTCTCTTTTTTTATGTTTTATTAAAGATATTATTAACGCTATTAATAAAAGTGTTGCAACGCCAGCGAGATCTAATAGTATATCTTCTACCATCATTGCCCTGCCTGGTGTAAAATACTGAATAAACTCATCTGTCATTGCGATTAATAAACCGATATTTAATGTTAATGTGTATGGTTCGTAAGGCTCTCTATTCATTAATGTTTTAAAGAACATATGCCAAAATAGAGATGCTAAAAAGAAAAAGATAAAGTGGGCCGTTTTTCTTACGAGTAACGATAAGTTAATGTTTCCTATATCAATTTTAAAAAAGGTTAAAACTTTTCTTGCCACGCCAACGAAAAAACCGCTTTGTTCGCTTGAAATATTAGCGGGCATTAATGAATTAACAAAAATAATAATCGTTGTTAAGATTGCTAATGTTAAATAAGTATATCTTTGTTTCATAAGTTCTCCTTTTTTTACTTATTATATCATTGTAAAACTAATGTTAAATAATTATTAATCTGATATAAATAATTTTCTTTTGTTCCATCATAAACAAGAGTAATGTGAATGTTATTTCTAATATATTTTAAATTTATCTGATACCCTGTTTCTTCTATAGTTGTAAAGAGTTTGAGCCCGTCAATATCTTTGCTTTTTTCTTCACTAATTATAAGCGTTATGTCTGTTGAGGTTTTATCTATTTTTTCTACCCCTATTTCATTAGCTAATTTGTAAAATAACTTTTCATACATATACTCTTTTAAATCGTTATCTACAAATCCAAACCTATCTTCAAGTTCAATAATTAAATTAGTTATATCATTTAAATTATTAACATCAGCAATTCTCTTATGAATCTCTAGTCTAACTTCATCATTGCTAATATATTCTTTAGAAATTTGTCGTTTAGATAAAATTGTTTCATCATCGACAACCTTTTCTTTTTTAATTCCTTTTTGTTCATCAACAACTTCTTCTAATAGTTTCAAATACATCTCTAAACCGACAGATTCAATAAAGCCTGACTGTTCTTCTCCAAGCAAGTTCCCCGCACCTCTTATTGATAAGTCTCGCATTGCGATTTTAAACCCACTTCCTAACTGTTGAAAATCTTTAATTGTCTTTAATCTCGCTTCTGCTTCAGGTGTTAACTTTTTGTTTCTATCATACATTAAATACGCATAAGCAATCTTATCACTTCTTCCTACACGACCTCTAATTTGATAGAGTTGTGAAAGCCCTAAATAATCTGCATTATGAACGAGCAGTGTATTGGTATTTGGGATATCTATGCCAGTTTCTATAATTGTGGTAGATACTAATACATCATATTTTTTATCGATAAAATCTACAATTATTCTTTCTAATTTATCTTTTCTCATCTGACCATGAGCATAAGCAATTTTAACATTTGGAAGTAGTTCTTTTAATCTTAAAACAACCATTTCCATATCAATAACTCTATTGTATAAATAGAATACTTGCCCGCCTCTTGCAACCTCTTTTAAAATTGCTTCTTTAATGATTACTGGGTGTCTTTCTATAATGTGTGTTTGGACTGGATATCTATTTAAAGGTGGTGTCTCAATCATTGATAAATCTTTAATTCCTGTTAGTGCCATTTGCAGTGTTCGTGGGATTGGTGTTGCCGTTAAAGAAAGAGTATCAACATTGATTTTCAATTCTTTAATTTTCTCTTTGTGTCTTACGCCGAATCTTTGTTCCTCGTCTATTATCAACAAACCTAAATCCTTAAACCCAACATCATCACTTAACAACCTATGCGTTCCTACTACAATATCAACCTTTCCTTCTTTTAAATTTTTAAGCAGTTCTTTTTGCTTTCTAGGTGTTACAAATCTACTTAATAGTTCTACTTTAATCCCAAACGGTTCGAATCTTTCTTTATATACATGATAATGCTGTCTTGCAAGTAGCGTAGTTGGAACAAGATAAGCAACTTGTTTGCCTGAATAGACAGCTTTAAATGATGCTCTTAAGGCTACTTCTGTTTTCCCGTAACCAACATCCCCAATAATAAGTCTATCCATCGGCTTATCTAATTCCATATCAGCAATTGTTTCATTGATTGCTTTTTGTTGATCTTTAGTTTCAACATATGGGAAAAAACTCGCAAACTCTTCATGCATCTTATCTTCTTTTAAATGAGCAAAACCTTTTATTTTTAATCTTTCTTGATACATACTTAACAACTTATCGGATATATCTGTAAGTCTTTGTTTGACCCGCTTTTTAACATTAGCCCATTGTTTAGTTCCAATTCTGTTTAATTGCGGTGTAAACCCTTCGCTAGAAGAATATTTTAAAATTAAATCTACTTGGTCAACCGGAATATATAAATAATCTGTTCCCGCATAAGCAATATGAATATAGTCTCTTGTCACACCACTTAAGACCATCGTTTTAATACCTTCATATCTGCCAATGCCATGGTCATAATGTACAACATAATCGCCTACTGTTAATTCATCAATGTGCGATATTTTAACCGTTTCCGTTAAAACACTCTTATATTTGATATGTCGCTTTAGTGCGCGATAATCATAGATTTCTTTTTCATGAATAACATTATATCCATCTTTGTATAAATTAAAACTAACTATATAGTTTGGATAAAATATATTTACTTCGTTTTGTTTAATTGTTTTTGGGTTAACAAAATATTTGATTTTATTGAGTTCAAGAGTATCAATAAGTTTTTGATATCTTAATTCACTTGAGATATTTATAACGTTTGTTTTTATTTCTTCTTTTAACTCTTTAACGAGTATATGATCATTACCCTCATAATTTATTACATCTCTTGCGTAAATGCTTGTCTTTTCGCTTTCAATAAGTGTATCTAACATCTCCACTTGAATATTATTATTGTGTGCTAAAAGTTCATCAACACTTTTATAAAACGAGATATCTTTTATTACTTTTCCGCTTTCAATAAAATCATAAGTTTCAATATCTTCTATCATTCTTTCTTCGTTAAGATACATCTTATCGGGCTCAAAGAAATAAATTCGTTTATTGTCCGTAAAATCAAAGATGGTATTATCTTTTTCTGTGAAAAAACAAATGAATTCATTTTTAATATCTAAATTAATCTTTTGATATAGTTCATCAACATTATGATTTAAAATCTCTTTTTCTTCTTCATTATAATCATGTTCTTCTAAATGTTTTTCTAATCTTAAAATTCCTTTTTCTCTTTTCTCATCATTAAAAAAGAGTTCGTTTAATGGTAAGATATTGAATTCACTTATTTTACCAATAGATAATTGTGTCTCTGGTTCAAAGATTTTAATCGTATCTACTTCAATATCAAAGAAATCAATTCTAAAAGGATTTTCGTAGCCGATTGGAAAGATATCCATAATTGACCCTCTAATGCTAAATTCACCCGTTTTAAGTACTGTATACTCTCTTTTATAACCAATGTTTACAAGTTTTCTCGTAAGGTTTTCTAAATCAAACCTTTTTCCTTCTTTTACTTCAATAATTGCTTCTTCCCAAGCGTCCTTATCTAATGTTTTATACATAGCTGCTGCTTGGTTTAAAATAATTATTTTCTTTTCTCTTTTTAAGATTTTTCCTAAAGTGTATATTCTTTCAGTTTTAAAAGTTAAACTCGCAAGCGAAAGAATAGATGTCAAAAATTCATCAGCAGGGTAAAACAACACCTCTTCATCAGGAAGCATTAAACACAACTCATCATAAAACTTTTGCGCGAGCGTTAAGTTAGGTAAAACAACAAAAATTGATTTTTCACTTTCTAAAAAATCAAGTGCTATTAATGTTAAAACATAACCGATATTTACATTCGTGAGAAAGTGATTTTCAGTTGTATTAACAATGTTTTTAAACGCTTTTATGTCTTTAAGTTTTAAGATGTTTTCTTTCATAATCTCTCCTTTTAGACATCAAAAACCGGACAAACTGAAGTTTGCCGGGGGGTGTTTCTATAAATCAACTAACTATTATTGTTTTTTGTTATATTTGTTCATAATAAGTTCAAAATCTACACCTTTTATGAACTCTTCCATAACTTCACATGTACTATCAAAGACTGGTTCAAGTTTTTTTCTTTCTATTCTTGAAAACTTTGATAAGACAAAATCAATCATCTTTTTATCATCTTTACCAATACCGATACGCACTCTTTTTACGTCTCTTGTCATAAGGTGGTTGATAACATCTTCCATCCCTTTGTGCCCTCCGCTACTGCCTGTTAATCTTAATTTTAACGCTCCTAAATCAACATCAACATCATCATAGATAATTAAAATGTTTTCTGTTGGAATTTTATAGTAATGCGATACTTTAGTAACACTTCTACCTGAAAGGTTCATGTATGTATATGGTTTTAAAATAATTGCTTGAGCATTGTTTTTAAAATAAACTGCAACTTCTCCTAAAAATTTTGTATCGTATTTAAATGTAAGATTTTCTCTTTCCGCAAATAAATCAACCGCCATATAACCTGCATTATGGCGTGTTTTTTCATATTTACTATCGGGATTCCCTAAACCTACTATTAATTTCATGGTTGGTTTTTAACTGAGAACCTTTCAAATACTTGGCTGATTGGTTCTTCCTTAATAATGTTTAATACTGTTTGACCTAACAATTCACCCATTGATAAAACTTCAATCTTGCTAAAGTTTTTAACTCTTTCATTATGAATAGTGTTAGTTGTAACGACTTTTGTAATACATGAGTTTTGAAGTCTTTCTAAAGCGTCACCAGAAAACACTCCATGAGTTGCTGCTGCATAAATTTCTGTTGCTCCTTTGTTTTTTAACGCTTGAGCACCTTTAATGATTGTATATGCAGTATCGATCATATCATCAAACATTATACATGTCTTACCTTCAACATTACCGATAATATCAACAACTTCAACTTCGTTTGGTCTAGGTCTTTGCTTATCAACTATCGCAATTGGTGAATCAAAGTATCTTGAAAACTGTCTAGCTCTAGTAACTCCGCCATGGTCTGGCGAAACAATCACTAAGTTTTCTAATTTTAAATCGTTAAAATAGCTTGCAAGGAAACTTCCTGCTGGGAAGTTATCAATTGGAATATCAAAGAAGCCCTGAACCTGACCTGCGTGTAAGTCAATACTAATCACACGATTCGCACCAGCTGTTTGTAAAAGATCGGCAACTAATTTAGCTGTAATTGGTTGTCTGCTCTTCGCCTTTCTATCTTGACGAGCATAACCATAATAAGGCATTAAAATCGTAATAGATTCTGCGCTCGCACGCTTTAAAGCGTCAATCATTACCAATAATTCCATTAAGTGCTCGTTAGCTGGATAATTTGTTGATTGCACAACAAAAATATGATTTCCTCTAACAGACGTTTCAATGTTTAAATTAATTTCCCCATCCGCAAATCTTTCAACTGTTATCTCAGATAGGGGAATACCTGAATACTTACTAATCTCCTTCGCTAAAGGTACATTTGAAGTAAGAGCAAACAGTTGAACTTTCTTTCCATTAATAACCATAATTACACACCTCACCTTTTATTATATCAATTTTAATTATTTTTCTTCAGTAATTTCATATTTAATTTTATCTTTTAAAATTTCTTTAACTTTATTTATTTCTTCTTCTGTTGGATTAACAATAAATAGCGCAGGGCCTGAACCAGTTAAGTTGGTGTCTAAATTATTATCTTTTAGTTTATTGTATAAATCTTTCAAATCATCACTCAAACTACATGCAGCATCTAATAAGTCGTTTTTTAAATTCTTTAAAATAAACTCCATACTTCTATTTAAAAATCCAACATAATTGTTTTTCTTATTTAGTGCATATGCTTTAAAAACATCTTTAGTTAGCAAATGTGTTTTTGGATAGATTAATATAAACTTTAATTTTTCTCCTTCATCTAAAAATTTAATTTTATCTCCTCTCCCATAAATAAAAACTCTTTTGTTGTGTAGAGAAAAAAGTGTATCACTACCTAAAGCATTTGCTAAATCTTCTAACTCTTCTATCGGTGCGTTAACATTAAAAAGTTTATTAAGGCCTCTTAAAGTTGCTGAAAGATCAGCACTAGATCCGCCCACACCATAACCGATTGGAATCTTTTTATTTAAAGTTATTTTTACATTATCTTTTATACCATATGTTTCTTTAAAAAGAGCGATTGCTTTATAGATATTGTTATCTTTAATTTCAACATTAGAAAGAACTATATCTTCATCGTGTTTTTCAAACTTTAAAGTATCATATATGTTAACCGGAACAACTATACTTTCTAACATATGAAAGTTGTCTTTTTTACCTATAATTTCTAATGTTAAATTAATTTTAGCATATGCTTTTTCAATCATTTATACCACCCATTTGATAATGCGATAAATCGCTTAAGTGTAATGTTTTCCGCTCTTTCAAAAACATTAATATCAGGTTCGATTTTTTGAAGTTTTTCAGTCGTTTCATCTTTGCCTATACCATAATAATTTGAGAGGTTATTCAATAGTGTTTTACGTTTCATTTTAAACGCTGCATCAATAAACTCATAGAAGTTTTTTAAACTTTTTAATCCATCTAAATGATTGTTTGTTCTTTCAAATTTTAAGACTACACTATCTACTTTTGGTTTAGGAAAAAAATTGGTTCTTTTTACATTAACTACCCTACTAATATTAAAGTGTAAATTAAGTAAAACAGTTAAACTTCCATACTCTTTATTCCCTGGTTCTGCAAGAATTCTATCTCCCACTTCTTTCTGCATCATTATAACAGCAGTATCAATTTTTTTTGTATCTCTAATTTTGTTCAATAATAGACCTGTAATGTAATATGGAATGTTAGCTACTAAACTTACACTTTCACATTTAATTTCTTCAATAAACTTATTTAAATCAACATTTAAAATATCGTCGTAAATTACTTTAAAGTTATTGTGCTCCTCTTCTAAAACATCTAAGTATTGTTTTAAAGATTTATCTATTTCAAAAGCATAAACCTCTTGTGCTTTTTCAATTAAACATAAAGAAAGGGCACCCTTACCAGGACCGATTTCTAAGACAACTTTGTTTTGAAGATTAACAGCATTCACTATTTTGTTAGCGATTGTTTTGTTAATCAAAAAGTTTTGTCCGAGATGCTTTTTCGGTTTCATAATGTGCCCCTTTTATAATTATCTAATTATTTTGTATTCTTTTACTAATTCTGCTTCATCACCAGTAACTAATCCAAACGCCGCTGCATCGTCTGTATCTAGATGGCAGTCAAGTGTAAAGTTCTCGTGAACTCTACATAAAACGTTATCTAAAATCCCTGGCTTTTCTCCACCAACGCGAATACTAACAACTTCTCTATCAATAACACCAAATTCTTTGGCTTGTTCTGGTGAAAAGTGTATGTGTCTATCAGCAACAATAACGCCTTCTTTAATTGCAACTTTTCCTTTCGGTCCAACTATTGTTGCAGCACCAGACCCTTTGATGCTTCCGCTTGATCTTACGGGTGCGTCAAACTTGCCTCTGATTGCATCGCTTCTTGAAATCTCTAACTGCGTTTCTTTTCTAACCGGACCTAAAATTCTTACTCCGTTTAGTTCTCTACCTGCTGGTGATATTACATCAACTCTTTCCTCGCAAGCAAACTGACCAGGTTGGCTTAAATCTTTAAATTTAGTTAACTGATAACCTTCTCCAAATAAAATTTCTAAATGTTCTTGTGACACATGTATATGTCTACCTGAAATACCTAAAGGAATCTTTTTCATATTTTCTCTACCTCTTTCCTAAAACATTATATCACTTTAAGGCTCTAAACTCAATTAAATATACTGCCTTTTAATTTGTTGTTATTTGTGTACCCTTATAACTTTTATCTTATTCCTTTATATTTGTTTTTTACTATTTCTTCGGCTAAACAAAACATTGCGTATAATATGGTATAGTTTTAATGTTTTTATTAAAAATCAAAGTTTTTGCACCCGCTTTTGAAAGAAAAATCAAGGTTTTGTTCTTTTTAGATGGTGTTTTTAGTTGTTTTTTTGTTTAAAACTTTAAATTTATAGATAATGTTATATAATGTTTATAATGGACTTTTAAATTAAAAGGATGTGAAGAAATGAGTATTTTTACAAAAATAATTAACAGAGAAATTGAATCTAATATTGTTTATGAAGATGATTTAGTGATTGCTTTTTTAGATATATCTCAAGCAACATATGGTCATACTTTAGTTGTTCCAAAGAAACCTTATGAAAATATTTTTGAGTTGGATGATGAGATTGCAGGACATCTTTATAAGGTGGTTGTAAAACTATCTAAAGCAATAAAAAAAGCCCTCAAACCAGATGGGCTTAACATTGTTAACAATAACGGGATTGCCGCAGGGCAGAGTGTTTTCCACTATCATATCCATATCCTTCCAAGATATGAAGATGACGATTATATAATGTTTGGATACAATCACTTTGAAGATTACACAAAAGAAGATATGACTAAATTAAAAGACTTAATTATTGAGGCTCAATAATAAACTTAACTCCATCGTTTAAATTTTTTACAAGTAGACGGTAGCCGAATCGGTTTACCGTTTTTTGTACGATAGACATACCAAGTCCAAACTGTCCTTCTGAACCTTTCTCATAAGGTTTAAATAAGTTTTGAACATACTTTTCATCAATTGGTTCTCCATCATTAAAGATAGTTAATCTTTCGTCTTTTAAAATTATTTCTATTCTTGTTTTAACATATCTTGTTGCGTTATCAATAATGTTAGATACTATAGTAATATAGTTTTCTTCAAACCCCATAAATACTGAATTATCAAGATCAACAACTAATTTATATTCTTTTAACAATATTCTATAGTCGGCTAAAACTTTATTGATAACTTTTTTCATTTTAATCTCTACTAATGGTTTAGTAGTATCAATATATTCTAACTTATTGTATTCTAAGAGTCTGTTTACTTTTTGTTCAAGTTTCTTTGTCTGTTCAATAATGATTGTTGTATCTTTAACATCTGCGATACCATCTTCTATTGCTTCTGCATAGCTCTTAATAACTGTAATTGGTGTTTTGAAGTCGTGTGAAAGATTTTGGAACATCTCCTGTTTAGTTCTTTCGTTTTGTTCAATTTCTTGTCTCATTCTTTCTACTTGGTTAGATAAATCTGTAATCTCGTCATTACCTGTAGGAACAATTTCTTTTTTATAACCTGTTTGACCAAGACTTGATACTTGTCTTGTTAGGAACATAATTCTTTTTGTTATTTCTCTACTCCAAAGAGCTAGAATAATGTTTCCAACAACAATAATTATCGCAAACGCAATAAATGTTCCCGCAAACGACAACATAACATCGTTTTGAGCTGAAGCACGTTTAAATTCTAGTATCTTTGCTTCATTCATAATACCGACAATATATTCTGTAATTGAAGGCGGTATATCTCTTCTTTTCGCTATGTACAAATAATAAATTGTGCCATCTTCCGCTTCATAACTTCTAAAACCGCTATACGCCCTTACAACCATTTCTTTTAATGTATCTGTTTCAATTTCGACGATTGAATTAGATATTATAGGCATTGCCGGAAGTAATGTATCACCTTCAAAATTAGCAACGATATATCCTAAATGTTCATCTTCAATATCGTTGCTAGTAATTGTTTCTTTTTTATTTATATTATCAATTGTATTTCCTAATTGACCGAGCGCCACTTCTAAATAAATAGATTCATAATTTCTATAAGTTACCAAACCAAAAACAACCGCACTAAGGATTGTTACAGTTGTAAAAAGTATTAATAATTGGGTTGCTAACTTAAATTTTTTCATTTCTTATAAGAGTCTATAACCATAACCATAGATTGTTTCTACTTTTAATTCTGGCATTTTCTTTCTTAATCTTCTTAAAAGATCATCAACAACTCTATCAGAACCAAAATAATCATCGCCCCAAACATGTTTTAAAATTTGGTCTCGTTCTAGTGGTCGATGTTTGTTTTCTAGAAAGTAAAATAATAGTTCAAACTCTTTGTTTGTTAAATCAATACTTCTACCATGATGAGTAATTATTCTTTTTTCAATATTAATTTCATAATCTTCATATTGATAAATTGTTGGACTGCTCTTTTTAGTTCTTTTTAAAATAGCTTTGATTCTCAAAATTAACTCTCTTGGTGAGTATGGTTTAGCGATATAATCATCGCTTCCAAGTTCTAACCCTTGAATCTTATCAAGTTCATGATCTCTTGCGCTCGCAAAGATTACAGCAGCGTTAGGGTTCTTTTCTTTAATTTCCTTAATTAAATCATAACCACTATATTCGCCCGGTAGCATAATGTCTAATATCCATAAATCAACATTATCTCCAACATGTTTCATCGCATCTTCGCCGTTTAAAAATACTCTTACAGAAAAACCTTCCTTCTCTAAGTATTTTCTAATAATTTCCGATAAATCTTGTTCATCCTCTACAAAATAAATTTTTACATCCATAATAAATCCTCCAATAAATAAGAATAAAAGTGCCCGATGGCACTTTTATTATAACATAGTGAGAAAGGAGATTTAAAACAATATTAAGTAATTAATTATATTATACAATTTAAAACTCGCTGAATTATAGTAATTTTATGTTATTAAATGTTATTTAATTACTGTTTGTAGCATGTAAGGAACTAACGCTGTCGGAACCTCAATTGTTCCGTCTTCTTTTTGATAATTTTCAATGATTGCGATCATCGTTCTACCTACTGCTAATCCAGAACCGTTTAATGTATGTACGTATTCTGTTTTACTGTCTTTATCTCTCTTAAATCTGATGTTTCCTCTTCTTGCTTGATAATCCATGGCGTTACTAATTGATGCTATTTCTCGATATCTTCTTTCTGAAGGAATCCACACTTCTATATCATACGTTTTTGCCATTGAAAATCCCATGTCGCCCGTTGATAAAACTATTACTCTATAAGGTAACTGTAAGAGTTGTAAAACTCGCTCAGCATCTTTAAGCATCTTTTCGTGTTCTTTAAATGAATCTTCTGGTTTTGTAAATTTAATTAATTCAACCTTATTGAATTGATGCTGTCGCATGATACCTCTTGTATCTTTACCTGCACTACCTGCTTCACTTCTAAAAGCTGTTGTGAAAGCTACATAACTTATGGTTAAATCATTACCATTTAAAATCTCGTCACGATACATGTTAATTGTTGGTACTTCTGCTGTTGGGTTTAAATACCAACCAAGGTTTGGATCACCAACATTAAACGCATCTTCTTTAAACTTCGGAAATTGACCTGTCGCAAACATACTGTCGCTATTAACAATATATGGAGGTATTATCTCAGTATAACCGTGATCTTCGCTATGTAAATCCATCATAAACTGAATTATTGATCTTTCTAACTTAGCACCTAAACCTATATCTATTACAAATCTTGGGCCGGCAATTTTAGTCGCTCTTTCAAAATTTAAAATACCTAACTTTTCACCTATCTCAACGTGATTTCTTACTCTAAAGTCAAACGAGCGCGGTATACCCCACTTGTATAACTCTTTATTGTCATTTTCGTCTAAGCCAATAGGTACATCTCCTAATGGAATATTAGGCGTGTTCGCTAAATCTTTATTAATTTCCGCTTCGAGCTTTTCAATTTGTTCATCCAAGACTTTAATTCGTTCAGTTATTTCTTTTACTTCTTCACGTTCTTTTTCAATTGGTTTTTTAGCCTTTGCTAATTCTCCAATTTCTTTACTTTTAACATTACGTGTGTTTTTTAAGAGTTCTACTTCTTTAATTAATTCGCGTCTTTTATCATCTTTTAAAACTGTTTCTTTTAAATATGAATAATCGCCACCGCGTGTATTTAATTTTCCGATAACATTATCCAAATTGTCTCTAACTACTCTAATGTCTAACATAAATTTCCTCGTCTTCTAAAATATATCTACTTAACTATTATATACTAAAACAATTATTATTGACAATTACTCCATATCTTCTTCAAAAGTTTGTTCATTGGTTGTTGTTTCTAGAACTTCTTCATCCTCTTTAGGAACTACAGCAATTGTTGCAACCTTTTGATCTTTTCTTAAGTTAATTAACCTAACCCCTTGAGTCACTCTTCTTGTACGGGAGATTTGATTCGCTTCAATTCTAATTACCATTCCTTTATCGCTAACGATAATTACATCCTCTTCTTCGGTAACGCTTCTAAGTGCTGTTAAGTTTCCGTTTCTCTCTGTAATACTTAAAGCTTTAAGACCTTTACCACCTCGGTTTTGGAGACGATATTCGTTTGCGTAACTTCGCTTACCGTAGCCTTTTTCAGTTACTACTAAAATCTCTTCTTCGTTACTGCAAATATATGTCATACCAACAATCTCGTCACTCTCTTCTAGACTCATACCTTTAACTCCCATAGCGGTTCTTCCCATAATTCTTACATCTGTTTCTTTGAAGCGGATCGCTTTACCATTTGAAGCGCCTAGTAAGACATGCGATGAACCATCAGTAATTGCAACTTTAAATAATTCATCATCATCTCTTAAACCGATTGCAATAATACCTGTTCTTCTAATGTTTTTAAAGTCTGATACTTGAGTCCTTTTTACAATTCCTTTTTTCGTTGTAAAGAAAATATATAAGTTTTCATCATCAAAGTTTTCTACTGTTGTAAAGGCAACCATTACTTCATCAGAGTCAAATTCTAAAATATTGTTAATAGGTAATCCTCTAGCTTGACGTGAACCTTCTGGTATCTCGTAACCTTTAACCCGGTATACTCTACCTTTATTTGTGAAGAATAAATGATAGTTATGAGTGTTTGTGTATTGGATATGTTCCACAAAGTCTTCGTCTCTCATTTTAATTGATGTTACACCAACTCCACCACGGTGTTGTGTTTTATATTCTTCTGCAGGAATTCTTTTCGCATAACCTTTATTAGTGATAGTTATAATAACATCTTCGACCGGGATTAAGTCTTCATCATCAATATCAAGTGGGATATCGAAACGAACTTCACTTCTTCTTACATCTCCGTATTTATCTTTTATTTCTAGTAAATCATTTTTGATAATTGTATGTTTTCTTTCATCACTAACTAAAATTTCATTATAATCAATAATTTGTTCGCCAAGTTGAATATTTTCTTCTTGAATCTTTTCAATTTCCATTCCAGTTAATCTTCTTAATGTCATATCAAGAATAGCTCTAGCTTGAATATCACTTAAATCATATGTTTCCATCAATGTAATTCTAGCTTCTTCTGTTGTTTTAGAGTTTTTGATAATTTCAATTACTGCATTAATATCTTCTAAAGCGATAATTAAACCTTCAACGATATGTTTTCTTTCTTCAGCTTTTTTAAGTTCGTAGGCTGTTTTTCTTTGAATTACTTCTATTTGATGTTCTAAATAGTAGTGTAACATTTCTTTTAAGTTTAATGTTTTTGGTTCACCACCCACTAACGCAATCATATTCATTGAGAAGTTTGATTGTAGTTGTGTGAATTTGTATAAGTTATTAAGCATTACATATGGATTGACATCGTTTCTTAATTCAATAACGATTCTCATTCCATCTCTATTTGATTCATCTCTTAAATCAACAATTCCATCAACTATCTTTTCTTTAGCTAATTCAGCTATCTTATCGATTAGTCTTGATTTGTTAACTTGATAAGGTAGTTCAGTAACTATTATTGAATGTCTTTGGTTCGCCTTCCCTTCAATTACTTTTGTTTTAGCGCGCATAGTAACTGAACCATTACCAGTTTCATATCCTTCTCTTAATCCTGCCGCTCCTAATAAAGTTGCACCTGTTGGGAAGTCAGGCCCTTTAATATATTTCATTAATTCTTCGATAGTAATATCTCTATTATTCATTAATGCAATTAAACCGTCAACTACTTCTCCTAAGTTATGTGGAGGAATATTTGTTGCCATCCCAACCGCAATACCGCTAGCTCCATTTACTAATAGGTTTGGATATCTTGCTGGTAATACTTCTGGTTCTTTTTCTGAAGCATCATAGTTATCTTTGAAGTTAACTGTTTCTTTGTCTAAATCTCTAACTAACTCCATTGAAATTTTACTCATTCTTGCTTCGGTATAACGCATGGCTGCAGCAGAATCCCCATCTATTGACCCGAAGTTTCCGTGTCCATCAACAAGCGGATATCTAAAACTAAATGGTTGTGCCATACGAACCATTGCATCATAAATTGAAGAGTCTCCGTGTGGGTGATATTTCCCCATAACTTCGCCGGCAATTCTTGCTGATTTTTTATAGGTTGTATTACTATACATGCCAAGCTCATTCATCGCGTGAATAATTCTTCTTTGAACTGGTTTTAAACCATCTCTTACATCAGGTAAAGCACGTGAAACAATAACGCTCATTGAGTAGTTTAAAAACGACGTTTTCATTTCATGAGAAATATTGATTTCTTTAATTGCTCCATCAATATAGTCACTATCCGACTCTTCTTCGTGTCCGTGTTCTTCTTCAGTTAATTCCTCTTCGTGTTCGTTTTCTTCTTCTAATTCGAAGTCTTCTCGTTTTTTGTCTTCCATTTTTACTCCTCCTAAGCGTCAATGTTTGAAGCATATTTAGCGTTTGTAAGAATAAATTCTTTTCTCGGCTCTACTTCTTCACCCATTAATGTTGTAAATACTTGATCGGCATCCATTGCATCTTTTAACGATACTTGTAGTAAGATTCTTGTGTGTGGGTTCATTGTCGTCTCCCATAATTGGTCAGCGTTCATCTCACCAAGACCTTTATATCTTTGAATTGTAGCACGTGGTCCAAAATCTGCTAATACCTTTTCAAGTTTTTCTTCTTCATAAACATATTCTATTCTTCTACCTTGCTGAACTTTATATAAAGGCGGTTGAGCAATATATACATACCCTAAATCAATTAGACCTTTCATATATCTGTAGAAAAATGTTAATAATAAAGTTCTAATGTGAGCACCATCTACATCGGCGTCCGTCATAATTATTATCTTATGATAGCGAGCTTCGTGCGGATTGAACTCTTCTCCTATTCCTGTTCCAAACGCTTGAATCATTGAAACTATCTCGTTGTTTGATAAAGCTCTTTCTAGTCTCGCTTTTTCAACGTTTAATACTTTACCTCGTAAAGGCAAGATTGCTTGGAATTTAGAATCTCTTCCTTGTTTAGCGGACCCACCCGCAGAATCTCCTTCGACGATAAATATTTCTGATTCTTCAGGTTTTTTGTTTCTGCAATCTGCTAGTTTGCTTGCAAATCCTAAGTTATCAAGTGGATTCTTTCTTCTTGTCGCCTCTCTTGCTTTTCTTGCAGCAATTCTCGCACGTGATGCAAGAATAATTTTTTCAATAATTACTTTTGCGTCATTTGGATTTTCTAAAAGATACGCTCTAATAGCTTCTCCAGCAATTTGAGATGTAATTGCTCTTACTTCTGGGTTCCCTAGTTTTGTTTTTGTTTGTCCTTCAAATTGCGGGTTTGGATGCTTTATAGATACAATACATGTTAAACCTTCTAAAGTGTCGTCTCTAGTAAATGCTTCTTCTTTTTTAAGCATCTCATGATCGTCTGCATATCTTCTCATTTCTCTACTGATTGCTAATTTAAATCCATCTTCATGCATACCGCCTTCGTGTGTGTGAATATTATTGGCAAATGTAGATAAATTAGTTGCATATGAGTTGTTATATTGTAACGCCATCTCGACAGTTATAACACCATGTTCTGTTTCTTGTTCTTTTTCAACATAGACAATCTCTTTATGTAAGACTTGTTTCCCTTGATTTAAATAGTGAACATACTCTACTATTCCACCTTCGTAACAATAACTGTCTTCAACTACTTCTTCACCACGTAAGTCTTTTATTTCAATTCTAAGTCCTTTGTTTAAAAACGCTAACTCTTGAACTCTGTTTCTAAGTGTTTCATATTTGAATGTTGTCGTTTCAGTAAACACTTCTGGATCTGGCGAAAAGATAACTGTTGTACCTGTGTGATTGCTTTCTCCAACGATAGTTAATTCTTTAGCTACATCTCCTCTATAGAAATCTATTTCATATAATTTATTGTCTCTAGCAATAACTATGTTAAATGTTGTAGATAGGGCATTAACCACCGCTCCACCAACCCCGTGTAATCCACCGGCAACCTTATATACTGAACCATCAAACTTGCCTCCTGCGTGAAGCGTTGTAAAGATAGTCTCAACGGCCGGTTTACCAGTCTCGTGATGGATATCTACAGGAATACCCCTACCGTTATCTGTAACCTTTACAAAGTCGTCTGGAAGTAGTTCAATCGTAATCGTATCAGCGAATCCTGCCATACATTCATCAATTGCATTATCGACAATTTCCCAAACTAAATGGTGCAAGCCTCTTTCGCCGGTTGAACCTATATACATCCCGGGTCTTTTTTTAACAGCTTCTAACCCTTTTAATATTTGAATATTGGAAGCATCATATTCTCCTTGTTTTTTAATGTTGTCGCTCATAATTATTGATTCTCCTTTTTATCTAAATTTAATACTTTCATTTCTTTGTATTTATTGTTTGTCCCAGTAATAATTATTTGATTCTTTAACTTTAGTATTTTACTTAACTCGTTTATTGTTACTTCATCTAACTCACTTAATACATCATCTAATAGAATTACTATTTCTTCTTTGTTTTCGTATAATTCCAATAAAGCGAGTTTTAAACTTAGTGTTATTAACCTTATCTGACCTTGCGATGCATACTCTTTTGCTAATTGTTTGTTATAAACTAATAGAAGTTCATCGCGATGCGGGCCTGCAGATGTTGTTTCCAACAAGAGATCAG
This sequence comes from Acholeplasma sp., assembly GCA_012839355.1. Lineage (GTDB taxonomy): Bacteria > Bacillota_I > Bacilli_A > Acholeplasmatales > UBA5453 > UBA5453. The sequence continues at coordinate 10,862 of DUNK01000036.1, read as the reverse complement.
CTTTAATTCTTCCATTTAAAACACTCTCTAGCGTCTTTGCTTGCACATTTGGTTCGTATACCAGTTCCACATCATCATTTTTATTAAAACTCTTAAAGCGCGATTTAAATGCCTTATTTAATTTTTTGATAAACTCTTCTCTTTTTTCGATAATTTTATCTGCTTCGTTTTCTAATCTTTTATTGATTATCTTTAAGAAAGTCATATCAGAGCTTGCTTTTAAATTCTTTAATAGGGCATTTCTTTCTTTTAAAACTTTCTTGTATATAGATAGATTGTTTAAGTAAGGTTTATCAATTTGAACCATTGTCATATCTAAAAAGTTTCTTCTAACGCCTGGCGGTCCGTTAACTATATTTAAATCCTCTGGCGAAAAGATGATAGTTTTAAAATTTGCGATAAAGTCGCTCATTTTTTGATACACCTTTTTGTTGATCTTTAAATGCTTCTTGCCTTCGTTATATACAATCTCGTATTTATCTTGATCAGTTGTGAGAACTATTCTAAAATATGGTTTCTTATGTTGTAAAAGGGCATTATCATCTGATGTTTTAAACGACTTTAATGTACTAACATAATTTATCGCTTCAATTATGCTTGTTTTACCGGTCCCATTTAAACCTTCAATAAAAGTGTTTTCTTTTTGAAAATGAATCTTTGTATGGTTATGATTCCTAAAGTTCTTTAATTCTAAATATTCAATCATTTTACAAACAAATACTCTTTTCCGTTAATTATTAATTTGTCGTTTACAAAAATCTTCTTACCTCTTCTATTTTCTTTTTCTCCGTTTAGATAAATTTCGTTCTCTTCTAAGAAATGTCTAACCATTCCTCCTGAATAAACATAATCTGCAGATTTCAAAAATTGTCCGAGCGTAATAAACTCACCTTCTATAACAAATTTAACCATCAAAATAACCTCGCATAGTTATATTATAACATAATATAATTAAAAAAAGGCTTTTATTTTTATTTTTTTTATTTTGTGTGTGTTTTTTCATAATGCATAAAAAAAACCCTTAAACGATAAATTAAGGGCTCTTTTCTTTTTATCTAAATTTTAATCTATTCTAACTGGTAAGATTAAATGAAGCATATTTTCATCTAAATCACCTTTAATTACAAACGGTCTAATCTCGCCAGCGAAATTTAACACAACTTCGTTTGATGAAAAAGCTCGTAAGGCTTCTGTTAAATATTTAGAACTAAATGCGATATTAATTGGTGGTCCGTCTATCCCTTCCGCCGGGATAATCACTTCGTGTGCATCACCAATCTCTGAGTTTGTGCTAGCTATTTCAACTGATTGATCCTTTTTAACTGATAATTTAATTATATTATATTGGTTATCTCTTTCTTTTGGTGACAGTAAACTGACTCTTTCAACAGATTTTAATAAGTCGTTTTTATTAAATTTGATTGATAAAGGAAACTCTGTTGGAATAATTCTTAATGTATCAGGATAAACACCATCAAGTAGTCTAGTTTGGAATAAAATATTGTCTATCTTAAAGAGAACTTTATTTTGTGCGATGTAAAATTCAACTTCTCCATCACTATAATCTAAAATTTTCGCTAACTCATCTAAACTTTTGTTAGGGATAACTATGTTAAATGGCTCCATCTCGTGGTCAACATCAACTATTTTTTGACTTAAACGATATGAGTCTGTAGCCACGCAGTAGAGTTTTTTATCTTCATATTTAAAATTCACGCCAGTTAAAATTGGGCGTTTTTCAAGTTCGCTTGTTGCATAATTTGTTTCTTTAATTATTTCTTTTAATAAAGCCGCACTAAATTTAATTGGTGTGTTGTTTTCTAAAAAATTAACTTCAGGATAATCTTCAACATTCATTGTGTGAAGTTTATACTCAACACGGTCAGATCTAATCAATAAAACTTTATTTTCAATAAGTGACATTTCAACTGGTCCATCGAGCTTTCTTGTGATATCGATTAAGTATCTGCCAGGGATAACCGTTTGGCCGGTCGCTAAAACCTCAAGACTTTCATCTTGAACGATCATTTGAATGCCTAAATCAGAATTGCTAGATGTAAAAACTAAATGATCTTCTTTCACTTCTAACTTAATACCATTTAATATTGGTAAAGGGGTTCTTGTAGGTAAACCACGCTGAATAATATTAATAGCATCCAATAAAGCTTCTTGACTAATTGTAAAAATCATAAATAATCACTTCTTTCTTTTTAACTTAATATTTAAGTAGTTGTTATTATAAGGGGTTGTGGATATGTTGATAAGTCATTTTATGCTTTAAACCACCGTATTTATTATACCATATAATCCACAAATATACCACAAATTAAATTAGTTATCCAACTTCCTTGTAATGTGTTCTATAGCCATATTTAATTCGCTATCATATTTCTTGGATTCTTCTATTTTTGTAACAGCACTTAAAACTGTAGAATGGTCTCTATTGCTGAAGAAACTACCGATTGTTTTAAAAGGTAAGTTATACTTCATTTTTATCAAATACATAGCGATGTGTCTTGGCAATGTGTAAACGGCCTTTCTACTCGTTCCAATTAAATCATGAACTGAAACACCATAATAATCGGCAGTAACACTTAAAACTTTATCATAATCGTTTTCGCTAACAGAGCTTGTGTTTTTCTTTGTTTTAATTAATGGTTCTAATGCCTCTTCTGCGTTTTCTACAGTAATTGGAATATTACTTATCATACAATAATATAAAACTCTTTTTAAGGCACCTTCTAATTCGCGAATATTAGTTGTGAAGTAAGAAGCGATAAATTCTAATACTTCATCTTCAACTTTTCCGACAGATTCAGGCGCTTCGAGTAAGAGTTTCTTGCGTAATATCTCAACTCGATGCTCCAAATCAGGCACCGAAATGTCAACAACCAACCCCTGTTGGAACCGGCTTGTTAGCCTAGACATCATGTTTTTAAGTTCGTTTGCAGGTTTATCTGAGGTTAAAACAATTTGCTTGTTTTTGTTAGTTAAATAGTCAAAAACCTTAAAAAACTCCATTTGTGTGTTCTTTTTATCAGAAAGTTGTTGAATATCATCAATTAACAAAACATCAACAGATCTGTACTGCTCATTAAAATCTTCCATTTGGTTACTGCTAACTTTTGAAACATAAACTTCTAAAAAGTCAGAAGCTTTTTGATAAAGAACTTTAGTTTCTATGTTATCGTCGAGAATGTAATTCCCAATCGCTTGCATTAAATGCGTTTTGCCTAACCCAACATCACCAAAGATATAAAAAGGGTTCGCAACAGCTCCTGGTTGATCTGCTACTTTTAAGGCCATTTGGAAGGCAAAACGATTTGACTTTCCTACAACAAAGTTTTTAAAGGAAAGGTTAGCGTTAATATCACCCGCACGATACTTATTTATAAATGTATTTTCGTTAGTTTTGGCCTCTTCTTCTTCTAATTCTTCTTTTAACACGAATTTAAAACCAATTTTATTCTTTTTATAAATATTTTGTGCGATAGAGTTGATATTAGACAAATAAAGTTTATTTATACGGCTTTGAATATATGGAGATGGCGCAACAACATAAAGATAGTTGTCAAAAACCTTAACAACTCCAGACAAAGGTTCAAAAAGTTCTTCAAAAATTTCACTATCAAAAGTGTTTTGCAGATTTTCCAAAACCTGTTCCCAAACATATTCAAATTCGTCCATAAAAAACCACTCCTAAATAACGCTAAAACTATCATATCATAAAAACTAACAAAAACACGGAAAACTTTACCACATAAATTGTGGATAACTTTCATTTTCCACAAAATATCCACAACATTTTCTTTAACTTTTTATGCGTTTTAATTAGGTTATGACAGTGTTAATCCACTTTCAAAGATATCCACATTGATAACTTTGGAACAAAAAAGTTCTCCACACTTGACATCTTTTTCTAAACAGTGTCTTAAAATTAATTTTTTTTAGAATATTGTTTGACAATTTTGTTAGCAATATATATAATAGAAAGAGCACGATTTCTATAGAAAGGTGATACTATGAAAAGAACTTATCAACCAAGCCATATTAAACGAAAAAGAAGACATGGGTTTCGCTCACGTATGTCAACAAAAGGCGGAAGAAAAGTTATTTCTGCCAGACGTGCAAAAGGGCGTAAAAGGTTAACAGCTTAATAAAGATCAATTTTATAACAACACGGACGACTAGAGTAAAATTGCAAACGCAAAACTTTGGTCGTTTTATTTTATAAATGCCATGAAAAAACAATATCGAATTAAAAAAAGTACAGAAATCGATGCTATTATAAAAAAAAGACAAAGTTATGGCAATGAGTTCTTTGTAATATATTACAAAGAAATTTGTTTAAATCATTTTAGGTTTGCGATATCAATAGGGAAAAAATACGGCAATTCAGTTAAAAGAAACTTAATGAAACGACAAATAAGATCCGTTTTTCGTGAATTACAAGACCTATTAAACAATGATTTTGTTGTTGTAGTCAAACCAAAAGCTGTTTACCTTAAGTACTCAGAAATCAAAAATAATATAGAAAATTTAATATTAAAAATAAACAAAAAGGAGAAAAGTAATGGATCAGACAGTAAAAAGAAAGAGCAACAGGACTAGAAAAATACTAGTTGTACTCGTTGTGGTATGTCTTCTGTTCTTTTTAACATCATGCGGCAACTTAGAAGCACCACTAGCAAGCGGTAAATTTAAGTGGCACGACTATATCTTAGTTTATCCTATAGGCTGGCTTATGGGTACAATTTCTGGCTTTTTAGGAAATAACTATGGTTTAGGTATTATTATTACTACAATAATAATAAGGCTAATATCTTGGCCGATTTACGCCAAAACAAGCGACATGAGTTTAAAGATGAATTTAATGCAACCTGAGATGCAAAGAATTCAAGCTAAATACGCAAACAGACAAGATAGAGAATCACAACAAAGAATGCAAATGGAAATGACCCAATTATATCAAAGATATAATATTAACCCTCTAGGATGCTTACTTCCTATCTTACAAATGCCAATATTTTTAGCGGTATATCAAGTTGTAAGACGTATTCATTTACCTGGCGGGGTATGGAGCGAAAAAGTTTCAAACATGAACTTCTTAGGAATTAATTTAGCAGCTAGCGGAACCGGAGGAGACTGGCGCGGTTGGATCTTGGCAATTCTTGTAGCAGGTTTAAACGTATTAATGGTTTGGTTATCAATGAAAAAACCAAGTTATCAAAAAGAAACGCATAAACACGGCATACAAGAAAATCAACCAGGACAAAATTCAATGAAAATTATGCAATATATAATGATAGCAATGATGTTCGGTTTTGCCCTTAGTAGCAACTCAATCGCCCTATATTGGATTATAGGAAACGCAATTTCAATTCTTCAAACTTTTATAAACAGAAAAATGAACGAGAAGAAATATTACAAGTATAAATACGAGGATTTGGTGGTGAAAAATCGTGACTAAAAAAGTAATTATAGAAGCTAAAAACTTAAAAGAAGCCGAAGAGATAGCCCAAAAAGAACTAGGGGTAGAAATAAAGTATATTAAATTAGAACCAATCAAAGAAAGAAAAGGAATTTTAGGTATTGGAGCTAGCACTACTTACGAGGCTTCTTTAGATATAAATCTTCCGTTTGAAGGAAAGAAATATCTAGAAGAAATATTTCATAATTTAGGTATAGATGTTAACACCGAATTTCGTCAAAAACCTGATGGTGACACTATAAATTATCAAATTCAAAGCGATGAAAACGCACTATTAATAGGCGTAGATGGAAGAACACTAAACGCATTACAAACGGTGTTAAGATCATACTTAAATAAATTAACAGACAAAAAAATAAGAGTGTATTTAGATGTTGGTGGATATAAAGAAAACAAACGTAAACAATTAGAGATTCTCGCCACAAAAACCGCTAAAGAAGTTGCCTTTTCAGGCGAAGAACAAGCGCTAGAACCAATGAACTCTTATAAACGCAGAATTATACATACAAAACTAGCCGATTGGCGGGACGTATATACAATTTCTGAAGGCGAAGAACCAGATAGATATATCGTAATTAAACCAAAAAAGAACAGGGAATAATCACCCTGTTTTTTTATTCAAAGAATAATGGTATAATATTAGCATGAGAAGGTTAAAAAAAGTAATTAAATTTGCTCTTATTGTGTTTGCGGGCTTCTTAATGTTTCTAACGGGGCAAACTGTTGCCGAAACAATTAAAATTAATTACGAAATAAAAAAGTTTAAAAAGAAGAGCGAATACGAAAAAGAAATAAACATTGATGGAGCAACAATAAAATTTTATAAAGTTTCACGTGAAACATACTATCCAAACGAACTCGCAAGGGATCCGTTTTTTGACAATGACCCTTTAAAACCAGGAGCTGAAGGAGATATATTTGTAACGAGGCAGGCTCCAATACCAGAATATCCTGGTTTTTATGAGTTTGTTTCTTTTTATTTCGGAGGACATGCCGTTTATTTTGGTAAAAATAACGATATGTATGAGACTTTTGGCTTTTTAACAGAAGGGGAAACGTTAATTGGGGCTATCATAAACGGCGGAGAAACAACCTATGTTCAAATAGAAGAGGACAATTATTGGTTGGATTCAAAATATAGAAGAGAACACGAAGCGGCTTATTATAAGTTCGGTTCCTATTATCGTTCGGAGTGGATTGGGGTAAGAATTAAAGGTATAACTATTGAGGAGATTGAGCAGATGACGGCTTTTATGGACATTCTCGTAGAGAAAGAAGCTCAATATAATCACCTTTACATTTTTAATACAAAAGATAGATATTATTGTACTGATATGGTGTCTCGCGGTTTGGGCACCATTACTAATAGTAATGGTGAATCTAAATATAATTTAAATAGAGACGGCATTGTTACAACTGTTAATGATTTGATATTATCTGGGCAAGCGTATATTTCGTTTTATGCCTATCTCGATAAAAACAATGTAATGCATGTCTATTATATCGATTAAAAGAGATTTGTTTGTTGATAAATGGAGTTTTGGTATATAATACAAGTAGCACATTTTTAATGTACATGATAAAAATAAAGAAAGCGTGTGAGAAAAGTGACAACAGTTTATGAAATATTGAAAGATCTTAAGAGGTTTTCTAACAAAGAAATTAAGTTGGCTGGATGGGTTCGCAACAATAGAGACCAAAAAAAGTTTGGTTTTATTAATTTTAACGATGGTTCTGCCTTTAGTGGAGTGCAAATTGTTTATGCTGATCACTTAGAAAATTTTGAGGAAATTCAAAAATTAAATGTAGGTACAAGCATTGAGGTTGTGGGGGATGTTTTACTAACGCCAAACAGACCTCAACCGTTTGAAATTCAAGCTAAAAGAATAACTGTGTTGGGGCCTTCTGATGAAACTTATCCGATTCAGCCAAAAAGACATACTAGAGAGTTTTTAAGAGAAAATGCACATTTAAGGGTGAGAACTAACCTTTTTAGTGCTGTTTTTAGAGTGAGAAGTGCTGCGTCTTTTGCGATTCATCAATTTTTTAAAGAAAGAAACTTTGTTTATGTTCATACACCTTTAATTACGGCGAGTGATGGAGAGGGTGCGGGGCAAATGTTTGGAGTTACGACTTTACCGCTTGATAAAGTCCCAAAAACTAAAGAAGGAGAAGTTGATTACAAGAAGGATTTTTTTGGTAAAAAGACGTTTTTAACCGTTACGGGTCAATTGCAAGTAGAAACTTATGCGATGGCCTTTAGAAACGTATACACTTTTGGTCCTACATTTAGGGCCGAACATTCAATGACACAAAGGCATTTAGCTGAATTTTGGATGATTGAACCAGAAATGGCTTTTGCAGATTTAGAACAAATGATGGAAGTTATTGAAGATATGGTTAAATATATTATCAACTATGTGATGAAAGAACTGCCAGATGATATGGAATTCTTTAACAAGTATGTTGATAATACGCTTTTTGATAGATTAAATAGCGTTGTTAACAGTAAATTCGCAAAAATTACCCATAAAGAGGCAATAGATATTTTACTTAACTCTAAAGAAAGGTTTGAGAATAAACCAGAACACGGAAAAGATTTAGGTAGAGAACACGAAAAATATTTAACCGACATTCATTTTTCAACTCCGGTCTTTGTTACAGATTGGCCGAAAGATATAAAAGCTTTCTACATGCGTTTAAATGAAGATAACGAAACTGTGAGGGCTGTTGATTTGTTGGTTCCTGGTTCGGGAGAATTGGTTGGAGGTTCTCAAAGAGAAGAAAGGCTAGACCAATTACTAAATAGAATGAAAGAAATGAACGTTCCTGCGGATGGGCTTTGGTGGTATTTAGACTTAAGAAGATATGGCGGGTGTGTACATTCTGGATTTGGAATGGGGTTTGAAAGAATGGTAATGTATTTAACGGGCGTTGAAAACATTAGAGATGTGATTCCTTTCCCAAGAACACCAAACAACGCAGAGTTTTAATAAAAAAACAAAGAAAAAACATCACAACTTTTAATTTAAATAAAGACGTTTTGGCTCAATATAGGCTTTTTAAGCGAATTATAGAGTTAAAGCGTTTTTTGTTCTCACATTAATTGAAAACGCATACAAGAAAGGTTATAATTAAAGTTGCCACAGGCAACAAAGGGTAAAAAATACGATTTAACATAAATGTATGGTTTTATTGATTATAAAGGCTTTTGCTAATAAAAAGTCCTCTCTACAAACATAATATTATGTTTAGTAGATTTGACAAAAGCGGCGTATAAATGTAGAATAAAGTTAGAATTTATATTCTAAACTTAACAATAAAATATAGATTGGAGCTAATAGTGTGGAAATTAGACTGAAAAATTTATCAAAAATATTTATTGATAAAACGAAGAAAGAAACTAGAGCAGTTGATGATTTTAATATAAACTTTGCTTCTGAAAAACTAACAGGATTACTCGGACCGTCTGGTTGCGGGAAGTCTACTATGCTTTTTTTAATTGCAGGACTTCATGAACCAACATATGGCCGAATTTTTTTTGGTGATGATGATGTAACAAGGTTGTCTCCAGATAAAAGAGGAATCGGCTTAGTTTTCCAAAACTATGCGTTATATCCTCATATGACTGTTAAACAGAATATTATGTTCCCTCTTGAAAACATGCAAGTTTCAAGAAAGCAAGCGCTAGAAGAAACAAAGAAAATTGCTGAACTAGTTGGTATTGGAACAATGTTAGAAAGAAAACCTGCTCAATTATCTGGCGGACAGCAACAAAGAGTTGCGATTGCTAGAGCGCTAGTTAAAAAGCCTAGAGTTTTACTACTAGATGAACCTTTATCAAACTTAGACGCAAGATTAAGATTACAAATGCGCGAAGAAATTAAAAGAATTCAAAGAGAAACAGGCATTACAACAATATTCGTTACTCATGACCAAGAAGAGGCAATGAGTATTAGTGACGAAATAGTTATTATGAATTTTGGTAAAGAGATGCAAAAAGGAACGCCTCAAGATATCTATTTAAATCCAGATAACCTTTTTGTTGCGAAGTTTTTAGGAAACCCGCCTATTAATGTGTTTGTTGGTGAAATCAAAAAGAACCACTTATATTTCCAAGATAAGAAAATCTTTAAGAAGAAGGCACCTGATGGAAAATATTATGTTGGTATAAGACCAGAAGACTTTAGAGTTGCAACAGACGAAGAGGGAGTTGTGGTTTCAACTGATAATATGGAAGTTACAGGACGCGACACAACTATTCACTTCATGGCAAACGATCAACGAGTAAGAGCGTTAGTTGAATCAGATACGATTATGGGTAAAAAAGAGGTTGTATTGACTGTTAAGGAAGATAGAATTCATCTATTTGATATGGAAACAGAGTTACACCTTGATAACTATCTGAAATTGAACGAAAAAGAAATAGAAGAAGCTAAAGAATTAAATAGACACTTAAAAGAATTAGAAGAGGCACATTCTCAAAGAAAAGCTAGAGAAGCGTTAGCAAGCGAAGAAGCCGAAATGGAAGAACGCAGAAAAGCAAGACAAGCTAAAAGAGAAGAAAAAAGAGCAAAAAGAAGAGCGGCTAAAGAAAAAGGAGATGAGTAAACATGAAGGTGCTTGTCTCTAGGATTAGAGAGTTTTTCGGCAAAATTATATGGGTAGTAAGAAGGAAGTACAACCAATTTAAGAGTGTTGTAGTTTTTGGTATTTCTTATGCTTATACAAAAGTTTCAAGAAAGGGTTATCGACGAGCTAAAAAAAGAATCAAGAGAGATTACATAAAAGATTATGTTGGCTTGAATGACTATAACTTAGACATCCGTTTTGATTTAGACTCTGATCAAATTATTGACGATATAAGAGCCCAATATAAAGCACTTAAAGAAAATAAAAAAGAGTCTTTATCAAAAGAAGAAAAAAATGTTGTAGATGCTGAAAAAGAGCGTATCTATAAGCTTTTCCAAGAAAGACTACAACTCGCTTTAACATTAGAAGAAGAACTTATCCAATTAGAATATGAAAGACAAAGACGCATTAGACAAATATCCGTTGAACGAAGCGTTTATGATGAAGAAGTAGAAAAGGTTCATGATGAAATAAGCGCTCATATGGAAGAGTTAAAAATAGAATATAATCAAGCATCTAAAAAACTTGCTGAAACATATAAACCAACTAAAGGTAAAACAGAGGCTAGCAAGTTAGCGATTAGAAATCTACAAATAACTAGAACGTATCAATCATTACCTGAAACAAGAAAAGCAAGAGAGAAAAAAGATAAGATAAGAAGAGAGACAAAAGGAATCTTACAAGCGTTGCTTTACTTAACGCCTGTAATTATCTTGTTAGTAATCTTTACGTTTTATCC
>DUNK01000035.1 GCA_012839355.1 Acholeplasma sp. | reverse complement strand
ATGCTTTTATTCTAATGCGTAGTAATTGGTAGGATAATAATTATCCCTTATTTTAAACTCGCATTCTTTAATTTTAAGTTCTTTTAATTGTTCTTTAACTTCTTCTGAATTTACTGAAGCTCTTATTTCTTCAAGTGAAGTTGAATACCCTAAATCGAATAATCTTCCATCGCTTGAATAAGCTACTAAAACATATATTTTATCTGCCATATTTTACTCCCAATTAATCCAATACCATTTGTCATTTAACATTTTATCTCTAACATCTTTTGAAAAGGCTGTTTTTAGTTTTTTATCCGCTTTAGTGATAACATCATCTTGCTCAATTGTAATTAAATCAATCGTTTGAATGTTATATATAAATTCAGATAATAAATCAATCTGATCATCTTCAGACAATCCAGATGCTAATAGCTCTTTAACTTTGTTATTTAATAAATTAATAAGTCTCATATTAGAAGGATTGTGGTCAAAATGGAAAAATTTCCCAGCTGCTCTTCAGTTGCAGTTTTTAAAAAATCTTTATTATAACGGATCACACCAACTTCTTTTTCAAACTTACCAGAATGTTTATCTGATTCAAAGTTTTTACCATCGTTTATAAAGACCCAGATATTTTCATCTATCTTTAGCTTCTCTCGTATGTAGTTGGTTCCTGCTATAACAAGTTTTTCGTTAAAGCAATCATATTTGTTTCCCAATTGAAATCACTCACATTCTTAAAAGCATTATACAACATTACTTTATAGAATGTTATTTTAATCCAGGATTTGATGATTTTTTTATAAACCACCGTTAATCTTTATAAATTTTTATAAAAACATTTGACCATAATAATGATGCATTACATATTTTTATCCATTTTGGTTCGGACACCTGTCAAGTTTACAAAAGTCAATCGGTTCGTACTCGTATCACGATTAAAAATAGTTTGTGGTTCGCACTCGTATTATGATTAATGATTTTTGCATGAAAAAAGTCTCAGAAACACGAATTCTTCTAAGGCTTATAAATTTCTATAACCGCTTTGTTGGCTTAATAAAGCCATTACTAAAGTAAGATTTGTTTGGAGCCATTACTATAAGAAAATGCAGTGATTTTTGGCGATTTAAAGAAATGACTAATTTTTGCCTTAAACATACACAATCAAGCACTCTATGGTCGTTTGCTCGCATGATAAAGAAATGACTAATTTTTGCCTTAAACATACATAATGCATACACTTTCAAGCACTTTAGTGTCGTTTCGTGCCACCTTAATTTTTTTCAAATAGTTAGACTCCAATTTTAATCTTTTATAAGATTTTTCCATTAAATAGTATTTTTCAGTATATTACTACTTTCAAATTTAATAATTGCTTTTCTTTAAATTACAATCAATACATAGCATTTGACAATTCTCAGGGGTAGTTGTTCCCCCTTTACTCCAAGGAATAATATGATCTCCGTGCATTTCTTCATAAGCAAATTCTTCTTCGCAAATATTGCATCTATGATCTTGCCTTTCATAAGCCGCTCTTTTATCCCGTTCAGGGAAAGCTCTAATACTCAATAGTTTTTCTTCTCCTGTTAGCAAATATTCATATGCTCCGGACTTTTTAGTAACATCCTCATCCGCCATTATTTTTTTTACTTTTGCTTCTAATGTTTTAGGATCTAAATCTGTCCTCTTTCCGTGTTTGTTATAAAACAACCCCCACTCAAGACCCTTCATTTCTTTTCTTGTTTTTGGAAAAACTGCTTTCACCCAATCAATTACAGATCTAAAATAACTCCAAAGTTCATGAGCTGTTGGATCATGTTGACGCTTAGCCATATATTCTTCAATAGTGATTCCTTCTTTTGAAGAAGCCCATTTGATTGCTGTTTCTAAATATTCTTGACGGATTGAAGACCCTTTCAAATAGTCACTCGCTAGAACATGTGCTGGCCCATTTGTTTTCGAGAAATATCTTTTAGCATCCGTGGTCCAGGCACCAGCATAAACGGCATTTCTTAACTCTTGATCTGATAATTTTTCTCCTGCAATATTTATTATTTTAAACCATTCTAATTTTTCAGAATCTGTTCCGTCGCAAACATAAACAAACAACTCATAATTTAATATTTGTTCTTGCTGATCTTTTGGTAGATTATAAAAATATTTTCCTTCAACTGAAAAGTTGCCTTCAACGTATTCGCAAAATGATATTGTCCTTTGCTGGCCATCTAATATTTCATAGCTATCTTCGCCTGTTTTTGCCCAATAAATCACATTTAAAGGGAGGTTTCTACGAATCGTTTTAATCACTTCATCGCGTTGCTTATCTTTATATATAAACTCTCTTTGATATTTTGGTCTAATATCAAGCCTGTTATTATAACCCACAACTCCTTCTTCATCATGATTAAAATAATTTTCTACAACTTCTCTTATTGTTACTTTTCTTTCCTCTATAGTCATTTTTATCCACCAATCTATATATTTTTTGGGTTCTTATTTTTTATGAAAAAGCGGGCATATTTACGCGTTCCTCTAATATAACCTCTATCTACCTTTCCTTCCCAATTTTCTTTAATCAGATTGCTTAGTACCCCCTCATGAACTTCATAATCCGAGCCTATTATTTCAAATTGATCAGGATTATATTTATCTAAAAATGAAACTGGAACACCCATAATTCCTTCATAGTCATAAGGTATATTAACAACTTTTGACACTTCTATGGCATTATAATTATCATACTCAGGAAACTCACTTTCATTTCCCTCATATTTTTTTACTAAAATTAATTCTTCATGACGTTTTGGAATATCAAGATTTGTAAACCAACAAGTATTCCCAAATTTTGCCATTATTTTACCATCATCACGAACATAAGTATTTTTTCTTTCCAAATTATCATTCGGAACAATAAATTCCTTAGGTTTTGTCATACCAAACCACATTTTATTATTTTTTAATAAAGGAAAAATTTGTTTCGATGTAGGCTCATTTTGATTGCCAATTATGATAAAATCTTTTTTGTAATCAACTAACGTCGTCACATATTCTCTAAACAAGCTAAACGGAGGATTTGTCACTACTATATCTGATAACTCTAGTAATGCCAAACATTCATCTGACCTAAAATCTCCGTTTCCTTTCAGTTCCGTAAGAGAATTCTCCCCTATTTTAAATAGCTCCTTAACATCAAACAAATCTATTGAGCCATCTCCGGTTGTATCATAAACTTTATTCACAACCGCTTTATACGCGATGGTTTTTTCTTCACTTTTATTTTCTATAAAATCAAAAATAGAAAGTTGTTGTCCCATAATGGGAGAGCCCGAATATGAAGTTGTTATTAACTGTTTCAAACCTAGGCGATTAAAATTTAAAACAAAATATTTGAAAAAATTTGATTCAAACGGATCATCGGCATTACAAAACACAATTTTATCTTTAAAATAATGACGATAATATTTTAATTCTCTCTCAATATCAGAGAGTTGCGTATAAAATTCATCGTTTGCGTCGATATTAGCCCTATTTAAGTTGGAATTTTTGGGGGTATTTTTGACCATTTTTAATTCCTCCGTATATACAAATAAAATTTGAGACATTAGATTATATTTTTTTTAATTAATTATTTTTTTCATGTTTTTTTGATACAATTTACTACTAAAATATAGCATCTTGATTGAGTAGGTTATTTAGGTACACAACCTCCGCATTGATACCCAAAAACATGCCTAATATGGTTCGTAACCTCCGCATTGATAACCACATTTAATAGTAATCAAACATCTATAGGGCGTAAAAAAAGCCCCTAAATAGTAATAAAACTATGAGGCTTTACACTTCTGTTAAACCGGTTAACTGCGTAGTAAAACCCTTTAGTTATTAAATCTATACTTTGGAGGCCCCGACCGGATTTGAACCGGTGATCAAGCATTTGCAGTGCCTTGCCTTTCCACTTGGCTACGGAGCCCATTATTTGCCTAAATTATTATACAAAGATATCGCATCTTTGTCAATTGATGTTAGAGTATACCATATAGTATTATGCCTAAGAAGGCACTTATACCTACTAAGGCGATTGGCGATATCTTTTTAAATGATAAGGCGATTGTAACTACTAAGAAGAATATAGCTGCTGCTATATAGTCAAAAGTCACTTCTACCATAAAATTTCCAAAGATTACTTTTGTTGTTATGGATAGGAAGGCGGCGAAGATAAAGCCTAAAACCATTGGTTTAATTACTTTAAAGGCGTCTTTGTATGGTTTTGTTGAGATGATTTTATAAGAAAATACCGCAAATAGTAATATGATAATAAACGATGGTAAGACAACTCCGATTGTTGCGATTATGCTTGCTGATAGTTGAATAAAGAATGATTCGCCACCAAAGACGAAAAAGCCTGATAAACCCGCAATATTTATCGCAAACGGTCCAGGTGTTGCTTCACCGATACCGATTAAATAGTTTATCTCATCAAGTGTAAAATAACCTCTACTTACTAATTCATCAGTAATTAAAGGTATCATTGCATATCCACCACCAAAGGTGAATAAGCCTATTTTAAAGAAGACCCAAAAGAGTTCAAGCATTATTAGTAACATCATCTTCACTCTCCTCCTCTTCTTCTTTATCTTTACTCATTTTAGTTTTAATTAGGCCCGCAATTATTCCAGTCGCTGCCCCAATTAAAATGATATAAATAACTGATAAAACATGAAAAAAAACTAAAGCTACTGATATAATAAAGATTAAAATATCAACAACTGAAAACTTATGTTTAGAACTAAGGTTTAAAAATGCCATTAAGATAATTGCGCTCACACCTGCCGCAATGCCTTTTAAGGCTGCATTAACGAGTTTTATCTCGCCATATTGTGTGAATAAAACACCGATAATCACGCTTATTGTTAGTGAAGGTAAAATTACACCTAACACTGCTAAAAAAGAGCCTAAAAACTTACCTTTCCTATAACCGATAAATGTTGCTGCATTTACCGCGAAAGGTCCAGGCGTTGATTCGCTAACAGCTAATAGTTCAATTATCTCATCTTCAGTTAACCATTTTTTATGTTCCACTAACTTATGTCTCATCACACCTAACATCGCATAACCACCACCAAAGGTAGTTAAGCCAATTATAAAAAATGTTTTAAAGATATCCCATTTACTTATCTTCATCTATCCACCTATTATTCTTTCACTATTAGTAGTGGTTTATATTTACCTTCTCCTATTGGCTTATAAATAGCTAATAGTTCATCATCTTCATTATAAACACTAATAATCTCATCTACTGTTGCTTGTCTTTCATCTAAATGTATCCCATTTAAGATGTGTCTTTCTAAATAAGGTAAAACTACTATCTTTTTAAATCTTTCCGCGAACTCATCAATAGTAACTGATGGTTTAATATCACTTGATAAATCAGCAATTTGATATGCATCTTTTACATCAAAAAAGCCACTTTTCGTTCTTCTTAATGATTCTAAATGCGCAGGTATATTAAGCTTTCTACCAAAATCATAAGCTAAACTTCTTACATATGTTCCTTTTGAAACACTTGCAAGAAAGTCTAGTTTATTATCTTTTAATTTACCTATTGGTTTAAACTCATTAATAAAAACTTCTCTTTCTGCTATTTCAACATCGATATTATATCTAGCATATTGATATAGCTTTAAGCCTTGATATTCAATTGCTGAATAGATTGGCGGAGTTTGCATAATACTACCTTGAAAGTGTTTAAATGTTTCATTAATCATTTCATCTGTTAAATGAAACTCTTTCTTTTCTTCAGTAACTTCGCCTGTTTTATCGTAAGTATCGGTTGATTTACCAAAAGAAATTCTCCCAACATACTCTTTATCTTCATTAATAAAATATTCAGTAAACTTAGTCGCTTTCCCCACTAAGACAACTAAAAGCCCACTCGCAAACGGATCAAGTGTCCCAGAGTGGCCTACTTTTCTTGTTAGAAAGATTTTCTTAATTATTCTTATACAATCATAACTTGAAAAACCTTCAGGTTTATCAATTAAATATATCCCATCCATATATACACCCAAAACTATTATATCATAAAAGAAAAGCCTCTATAAGAGGCCTTGTTAAGTTATAATTATTATTTGTTGTCATCAATCCATTTTGTTAACTGATTTTCTGATGCGAAGCCTGTTCTTCTTGAGATAATCTTTCCATCTTTTAATAAAACTAATGATGGAATGCTACTAACTTGGTATTCAACTGCTAAATCTCTATATTGATCAACATCAATCATTATAACTTTAACATCATCTCTATTACTAGCTAAACTTTCTAAATGTGGACCAATCATTCTACAAGGACCACACCATGTCGCAAAAAAGTCAACTAAAACTAAACCTTCACTAATTAGATTATTAAAATCTTCACCTGCATATTTAATAAGCATATCTATATCTCCTCCTTTTAATTATATTCTACGTTTATTATAAGTTAATAAATGTCCGGATTCAAATATTATGCAATCGTAACTATCGTCACGCCAGCCATCCCTTCATATTCACCACCATAGCGGTACGATTTAACGTTTTTATCTTTCTTTAACTCTTCGTATAAAGCTTTTCTTACAGCACCTGTCCCAAAGCCATGAATAATCCTTAACTCTTTTAAATTGGCTAGTAAAGCTTGGTCGATAAACTTCTTATAAGCTTCTTTAACATCTTCATAACGGTAACCTCTTAAATCAAGTTCACTTGTCGCATACTTACTACTAGGTGTTTTTGTATCACCTTTTTTAACCTTTTTAGATTCTTGTTTAAATTCTTCACTTCTAACGAGTTCACTACCCTTAAACTCTAACTCGAATATGCCAAACTGAACGACATATAAGTTTTTCTTTTTAGAGATAATCTCTCCATACTGATTATAAGGTTTAATATAAACGAAGTTGCCAACCTTTAAATCTGATGGCTTATCTTTATTCTCTCTTTTAATCCCTAACTTTGCCAGCTCGCCTTTTAACTCTGCTACTTCATGTTCTTTAGGTTGTTCTTCTAATCTTTTTAAGATAAGACTCGCTTCTTCAGTTATTTTCTTAACTTGCTTTTTAACTTCTTTTTCAGCATTTAAAAAGAGTTTTTCTTTTTCTATTTCTAAGGCTAATATCTTTTCATTTACTAACCTTTCTTTTTCTTTAATTATATTTTCTGTATCTTTAATGGATTCTAGTCTTTTGTTAAGTAGTTCAATCTTTTCTTCAAACCTTTCAACTGATGCACTTAAATCAGTCTTTTTCTCGTTTAAGTACTTAAGAGCGTTACTCGTAATCTCTTCATTCATCCCTAACCTTTTCGCAATCTTAATTGCATTAGATGAACCACTTTTACCATAATCAATCTCATATAAAGGTTTAAGTGTCTCTTCATCAAACTTCACACTCGCATTTTGAATTACAGGTGATTCATAAGCATAGATTTTTAACTCTGAATAGTGAGTAGTTAAAACTAGTCTTACATTTTTACTTAAAAAATAATCTAAAATACTCATCGCGAGTGATGTACCTTCGTTTGGATCTGTTCCAGAACCTAACTCATCTAATAAAATTAAACTTAAGTCGCCTGCCTTATTAATAATCTCATTAACATTTTTAATGTGACTTGAGAAAGTTGATAGCGACTGTTTAATTGATTGATGATCACCAATATCTGCGTATATACCTGAAAAGATTGAAACATCAGATTCACTACTCGCAGGAATCAACAAGCCCGTCTGAGCCATCATAGTTAATAACCCTAGTGTCTTTAACGCGACAGTTTTACCTCCCGTATTCGGTCCTGTAATCATTAAAATCGGCTTAAATTCATTGATTTTTATATTGACTGGGACAACTTCACTTTGGTTAATTAAAGGGTGTCTAGCGTTAATTAAATTAACATTACCTAAACTATTCATATTCGGCATATGACAATTATATTTTAAACTATAAGTTCCACACGCAAAATAAAAGTCTAAATCTAATAATACTTCCATCGTTATATTTAACTGTTCATAAAGTGGATGAATATAAGCTGATAAGTTTCTTAAAATATTTAAAATCTCTGCTTCTTCATCTTTATTTAATTTAACAATCTGATTACTTAATTCACTCGCTTCTAATGGTTCAATATACGTAGTTGTCTTACTAGCTGAAACATCATGAACAATCCCTTTAATTTGATTTTTTAAGTCAGTTTTTACAGGTAAGCAATATCTGTCATTTCGCATAATTAGGAGATTTTCATTTAATAGTCGTGCTTTTGAGACTAACATATCTCTTAAGATTTTTTCTCTTCTTTTTTCAACTTTACTAATCTCTTTTCTAATCTTATATAACTCTTCACTCGCACTATCTAATATACTTGCGTCTGGTGATAAGACTGAATCAATTGCATCAATTACATCTTCATGCGCATTTATATACTCAAAATAAACATTTAAATAAGAAGTTTGAACTTGTTCATCTTTAAACTTTTCAGCCTTTCTTTTGATGTCTTCTGCCATCCTTAAAAAGAGTCTTAAGTCTTGCAAATCAGCAATCGTTAAATCTCTTTTTAACTTAATTAAACTTAAGACATCAAGAATGTCAAAATCTTTTAAAAATGGTAGGCCACCACTTCTACTTATTATGTTTATCGATTCATTAATTTTATTTTGTCTATTAGTAATCTCTACTAAATCAGTTAAAGGATTTAAATTTAAGATTTTATTTCTTACTGTATTAGTATAAGAATTATTACTAATCTCACTTAAAATTAAATCAAACTCTAATGTTGTCTTAGCGAAATTCAATATATCACAACCCTTACTTTTTTGGTTTTTTATGGTATAATAGGTTTTTTATGGTATAATAGTATTATAACATGAGGTGAATCATTATATGAATCAATATTCAATGAAACTTTCAAAAAACCAAGTTGATTTACTAATTGAAAAGTATGCTAAGTATGAGATAGAAAAGAAAATACCACATACTATTTTTGAAGCGCTCATCGATGAATTAAGTCTAGTTATCTATAATAATGGGACATTACTATTAAACGGTGATTATAAAGAAGAACTCAAAAATATTAAAGACCGTTTAGGTTTAGTTCCTTTTTCTGCTATTGGGAGCGATGAAGTAGGAACGGGTGATCTTTTTGGCCCAATCGTTGTCTGCAGTGCTTATGTACCAGAAGATCAAATTGAAATTTTAGAAGAGATGGGCGTTAAAGATTCTAAAAACATGACAGATAGACAAATTGTTGAACTAGCACCTAGACTAAGTAAAATGTTAGTTCACTCCGTCTTAATTTTAAACCCTGAAAAATATAACTTAATGGTTCGTCGCGGCTATAATATGAATAAAATTAAAGCCTTTTTACATAACCAAGCAATTTTATTAACACAGAAAAAGCTAAAAGGTAAAAAGACTGTTGTAATAGTTGACCAGTTTTGTAGGCCAGAAATATATTATAATTATTTAAAAGGTGAAAAAAACGTTTATCGTGATATTACTTTCTTCACCGGTGCTGAAAGCGTACATATAAGTGTTGCCGCAGCTTCGATTATTGCTAGATATGCATTTTTAGCAAAGATGCAACAATTAAGCAAATTTGCCGGTATGAAACTTTTAAAAGGGGCAGGAACTGATGTTGATAAACAGCTTATCTACTTATATAAAAGCCAAGGCTATGACATCTTAAGGCCAATTACGAAACTAAACTTTAAAAACCTCGCAAAAAATAATATCATCCCACCAACAAAGGCGCTGTAAGGCGCTTTTTTTATTCGCCTAACCCAACTTTGCTTAATACTTCTAAAAACTCTTTTGGTGGGTTTTTAGTAAAACTCATGAGTTTATTTAATGATGGATGAATAAACTCTATTTTTGTTGCATGAAGCATATGTGGATAATTTTTAAAGTCTTTTTTAGGACTATAAACTTTATCGCCGACGACTGGATGATTAATATAATCTAAGTGAACTCTTATTTGGTGTGTTCTACCTGTTTCTAAGTTACATCTTAAATAACTATACTGTTCGTTTTGCCTAATAACTTCAAAGTGAGTAATTGCTTCTTTTCCTTTAGGACTAACTACCATCTTAATCTTATCTCTAGTTATTGGTGCATCAATAGTCCCGCTTGTTTCTTTAAACGGATGATAAACAAGTGCTAAATACTCTCTTTTTAACGTTCTATCTTGAAACTGACTAACAAGTGAATCATAAGCTAAATCACTCTTCGCAACAACTAATAAGCCACTCGTCTCTTTATCTAACCGATGAACGATACCAGGACGATCAGCCCCACCTTTAAGTGATAAATCTTTCGTATGATACAAAAGATGATTAACGAGCGTTACTTCTTTTACTGATTCACTAGGATGAACGATTAAACCAGAAGGCTTATAAATAACTAAAAGAGAATCATCTTCATAAATAATCTCTAAATCTAAATTAACCGGTTCTAAGTCTTTTTCTTCTAAGTTTATTGTTATATCAAGTAGATCATTAGTTTTTAATAAATAAGAAGGCTTAATAACGTTACCATTAACTTTAATTAAGCCATCAGTTATCATTTTCTTTATCTTACTTCTTGAATAATCCTCTAAGTAATCTACTAAAAAAACATCAACTCTAATTAAATTATCTTCATTACTTATAATAACTTTATGATTCATCATCAGTATCATCAACCTCAGTAGTCTCTTCAGCCTTCTTTAAGCGTTTAGTCTCTAAAAAGATAATCTCAACCGCTAATAATATCCCACCAATTACTAACATTGAATCAGCAATATTAAAGTTAGGATAATGATAACTTCCAAACCTAAAAGATAAAAAGTCAACTACATAACCTAAAAATAACCGATCAATAAAATTACCGATTGTCCCACCTAACATAAATAGTATCGCAAGTGTAAAATACTTTTTCTCTTTAAAATTACTACGCGTTAATAAAAAGATAAATAAGATAATTGCAGCGATAGGTATGCCAAGTAAAATAACTGTTTTACCAGAAAAAGCACCCCAGGCAGCACCATCATTAACAATATATTCAATATGAAAAAAGTTAGGGATAATTTTAATGTTTTCTTGTAGTTCCATATTATGTGACACTAAAAATTTAGTAAGTTGGTCTACTAAAACAATCCCTAAGACAACACTAACGCAAATAGAGATATATGTTATAAGTTCTTTCTTGTTCATATGAATCCCCCAACTATATAGGCAATAACCCAAAGAATAGCATTAATTATTAATCCATAAATAATAGTTTTAAGTATAATTACTCGCATCCCTTTTAATTCAATCGTTTTATAATACATGTACTGATAAAAATAAACATTAAAGAACACAAATAAATTTATAACTAATACTAACAAGTTAAAAAGATGAAGGAACATAAACATTATGTTTCCAATAATTAAATAAATTGGTAAAAAGAGAAAAAACGTCTTTAAAGCTGTTGAGTCTTTAGCCGCATTTCTCACTTCTTTTGAAATCTTTTTCTCTTCTACTTTAATTAATTCTAAACTACGAAAGTAATTTTTCAAGCGCTTCATTAAAATCACTAACCTTTACTAGTTCAAATGTTGGGTTTTTTATTTTATTATAAGCCTCTAATGCTTCTTCATAATCACCTTCAGGAACGAAAAAGATATCAACCCTCTTGTTAGCAGTAAAAATCTTTTGTTTGACGCCACCAATTCTACCAACCGAACCATCAGCTTCCATCGTACCTGTACCACTAATGACTTTATTGAACTTTCTTTTCGTTATTGTCGCATAAATTTCTAATGTTTGTAAAAGGCCACCAGAAGGTCCAACTTTACTATCTTTATGATAATGTGTTTGATACTTTGGATTAGAATCATTAATTACATAATACTTATCATAAATAATCCAAAACTTACCATCAGTCTTTGTAATTTCAATATCTGTAACTGTATCTTCGACATCTAAAGTTGTTAAAGTAATCGTATCATTATCTTTAAAATAATTAAGCAACTCTTCATCAGTAAAACTACTAATGTGTTCACCATCAAGATGCGTAAATCTCGTTCCCACTTTAAGTTTATCATTGAGCGAATAAGTTATGATATAACTATTTAAAGTATAATCAATCGTTATTGTATTATCTACTTCAGCCGCCTTTAAATAAGCATTAATAATTGCGTACTGAAAACTTAAATCTTCTAAAATTGCGCCACGATAAAAAGATGCTGCACTAGAAGTATATGTCGTTTCTTTATAAACATCGACACGATAATCTAAATAACCTATAAGCATCTGAAAAAGTGTCGGTTTAGAAGAGATGATGTAAATACTATAAAATTCACCACTTGATTCTAAATCTTCAAACTCAATTTCTTTACTAATTGGTTGAATGTTACCTGGTAAATCCATCTTATAACCACCGACAGGCACTATTAAACTAATAATTAATAATGCGTAGATAGGAATGATTAAAATTAAGAGTTTTTTGTTTTTCATTTAATAAAATCAACCCCGACAAATTTTCGGTATTTAATCTTAGCTGCATCTAACATCTTCTTAGCAGCAATATTACTTTCAGTATTGTTGTATTTATCGGCGTAATAGACAACTTCTTTAATCCCGCTTTGAATAAGTAATTTCACACACTCATGGCAAGGAAAGAGTGTCACATAAACTATCGCATCAACTAATGGCGTTGTCGCATTTAAAATTGCGTTCGCCTCAGCATGAACGACATACGCATATTTACTATCATATAGTTTTTCAGCATCTTTCCACGGAAAAACATCATCGTCAATGTGACGAGGAAAACCATTATAACCGATACCAACGATTCTTTTTTCAGTATTAACTAAGCATGCTCCTACTTGTGTATTTGGGTCTTTACTTCTTTTCGCAGATAGTAAAGCTACACCCATAAAGTATTCATCCCAAGTTATGTAATCTGTTCTTTTCATTATTTTTCTTCTTTCTTTTTAAGACCTAATTCAATCTCTTGAACTAAATCAACTTTATCTGGTGCGTTCATCATTAAATCGCGAGCACTTTGAGTTTTTGGAAAAGCGATAACGTCTTTAATGTTTGCAGTATGTGTCATTAACATAATAATTCGATCGAGACCTAAAGCGATACCACCATGTGGTGGTGTACCATAACTTAACGCTTCAATTAAAAAGCCAAAGCGCTGATTAACTGTTTCTTTATCTAAACCTAACGCCTTAAACATCTTTTGTTGGAGTGTGCTATTATGAATTCTAATTGAACCGCCACCGATCTCATAACCATTTAAAACGATATCATAAGCTTTCGCTAAAACTTCTTCTAAATTGCCATCTAAATCATCTTTATGTTTAGGTGAAGTAAACGGATGGTGTCTCGCTACGAAGCGTTTTTCTTCTTCATCATACTCAAAGAGTGGAAAATCAACAACCCATAAAAACGCATATTCATCATCTTTAACTAAATCTAAACTTCTTGCAACACTACGTCTAACTGCACCTAACGCATTTGAAACATTTAAGTAATCTTTCCCAAAGACAAACAGTAATAAATCATCATTCGCAAGTTCATATTCTTTTATATAGTCATTATCTTCAAAGAATTTACTAATTGAGCCTGTTAGTTTACCTTCTTGATACTTTAAGAACGCTAAACCTTCACCATGATTTTTCTTCGCTTCATCTGTTAAAGCATCTAACTCTCTTCTAGTAAAGTTAGCTCCGCCTTCTACTTTAATGTATCTAACTACTTTATCTTCTAAAAAAGGAATAAAAGCGAGACTTGTTTTTGGGTCTTTTAAAGTTAATCCATATCTTAAGTCAGGCTTATCTGAACCATATAAGTCCATCGCTTCTTTAAATGTTAACTTTTTAAATGGTCTAGTTAAAGTAATATTCATTTCTTTTTTAAATAAATCAACGAATAAACCTTCAATTAAGTCTCTAATATCTTCTTCTTCAACAAATGATGCTTCAATATCGACTTGTGTAAACTCTAACTGTCTATCACTTCTTAAATCTTCATCACGGAAACATTTAGCGATTTGAAAGTATTTTTCAAAACCAGCAACCATAAATAATTGTTTATATATTTGCGGACTTTGCGGTAAAGCATAATATGAACCATGATAAAGTCTTGAAGGCACTAAAAAGTCTCTTGCCCCCTCAGGTGTACTTTTACCTAAGATTGGTGTATCAAGCTCATAAAAACCTTTACTAATTAAATAGTTTCTAATCGTTTGCGTGATTGAACTTCTTCTCATTAAATAATGTTGTTGTTTAGGTCTTCTTAAGTCTAAATAACGATATTTTAGTCTTGTATCTTCTAATGAGTTATCATCATATGATACAGCAATTGGTGGTTGTTCAGCAACATTTAAAATAGTTAACTTACTAACAACTACTTCAATATCGCCAGTCTGTAACTCTTTATTTTTACTTTCTCTTTCAACAACTTTTCCTTTAACTTCAATAACATATTCATTTTTTAAAGTTAAAGCATCATTATAGTTAGGATTATCAGGCTTAATAACTAGTTGTGTAATCCCAAATCGATCTCTTAAATCAACGAAGACTAAACCACCTAAGTTTCTTCTTTTAGAAACCCAGCCTTTTAAACAAACTTCTTCATTTAAGTTTTTAAGCGTTAACTCATTATTGTTATGTGTATATTTTCTCATCTTTTCTTACCTAATTTCTTTACTAACTCATCAAAATCAACTGTTTTTTGTTCTTCTGTTTTGACATTTTTTAAAGTATATAAATTACTATTTAATTCTTCTTCACCGATAATTATTAAATAGTTTGGATTGTTTTTTAATGCGCTCTTTAACTGTGTCGCAAACTTTCTATCTAAGTGATCAATATCACCTTTATAGCCAAGGTCTCTTAACTCACTTAAAATGGTGAGCGCCGCTAATTTTGTCGCTTCATCAAAGTATAAAACATAAAAGTCGAACGGTTTATCTTTTGGCATTTCTACATTTTCAGCCTCAATTGCCTGCATTAATCTTTCCATCCCAAAAGCGATACCAACACCTGAAACATCTGGCCCACCGAACTCACTAACGAGTTTCTCATAGTGACCGCCACCACCTAAGATGTTTTGCGCACCAAAACCTTTAATGTTCGCTTCTATTTCAAAAACTGTATGACCATAATAATCTAAACCTCTCACCAAGGCATCATCAATCTCATAAATAACATCCATCGCATCTAAATACTTTAAGACATCACTAAAATATTTACTTGCTTCAGCTGTTAAATGATGCATTGGTTTAGGTGCCTTTTTAACTACTGGTTTTTCGCCATCAATCTTACAATCTAAAATACGCATCGGATTAACATCTATTCTTGTCTGACAGTTTTCGCATAAATCTTCTTTATGTGGTATGAAATAGTCTCTTAAAATTTTATTATAATTTAATCTTGATTCAATATCTCCAAGTGTATTAATCTTAACTACTACTTGTTTGAGTCCTAATGATGAAATAATCTTATAACTCAAACCGATTACTTCAGCATCAAGCGAAGGACTTTTCGCTCCAATCGCTTCAATCCCAAACTGATAGAACTGACGATATCTACCTTTTTGCGGACGCTCATAACGGAAATTAGGCCCTAAATAGTATAGTTTAGTAATCCCACCATCAGCATAAAGTTTTTGTTCAACATAACTTCTAATAACTCCAGCTGTACCTTCAGGTCTTAAAGTTAAGTCTCTATTACCTTTATCTTTAAAGTTATAAGTTTCTTTTAAAACCATATCTGATAGTTCACTTTCACGGTGGAAGACTTGCGAGTACTCAAAAATTGGTGTTCTTATCTCACCATACCCATATATTTCTAATAATTTAATTAGTTGGTTTTCTAATGCCCGATACTTTCTTGTTTCTTCTGGCATTAAATCATAAGTTCCCTTTGGCTTTTGAATCATAATAAACCTTCCTTTCCATTACATACTTGTAGACATCATAATAAGTTCTAGTCTTACCATGGTAATAATTATTCTTTTTAATATTATGTAAACGAAAATTATTTTTCTCACATACTTTTCTTGAAGCATAATTTTCTTTTATTGTCCTAACTACAATCTTTTCTAATTTTAACTCTTTAAAACCGACTTCTAACATGATTTCTACGGCTTTTGTAATAATACCTTGGTTCCAATACTCTTTTTTAAGTAAATAGCCGATATGAGCCGATTTTAAGATTTTATTAGTTGTGTGAAAGTCGATAACCCCAATCATTCTATTAGTTTCTAAATCAACTATTGCATATCCTTGTGGTTCATCACGATATTCATCACTAAAATATAAATTATTAAAATGAATTACCGCTTCTTCAACATGTTTAAAAGGATACCAAGATAAAAACTTAACAGTCTCTTCATCACTTCCTATAAGAAAATAATCTTTTACATCACTTTCTTCAACCGGTCTTAACATGTAATTAAGAAAATATTTTACCGGTAATTTCTTCATCTTCATTTCTCTTCAGAATCAATCATTATTGAAAATGGGCCATTGTTAAGATATGTTACATGCATATGTGCGCCAAACACGCCAGTTTCAACATTAAAGTCTTTTCTTAAATCTGCAATTAGCTTTTCATAATAGTGTTCCGCTAACTCTTTTGGTGCACTATCACTAAATGATGGACGGTTATTATTTTTAACACTTCCATAAAGTGTAAACTGACTAATTAATAATATTTCTCCACCAACAGCCTTTAAATCTCTATTAATCTTTCCGTTTTCATCATGGAAGATTCTTAAAGTTTTAATCTTTCTTAAAATATAATTATAATCTTCATCAGTATCGGTCTTCTTAATCCCTAAAAAGATTACATAACCTTTACCGATATTAGCTTCATGATTTTCTGTTTCTAGTTTTGCGAAATCAACTTTTTGAACTAACGCTCTCATTAAACATACTTCCTTTCAATTTGATAGACACTATGAACACCCATCAAATCTAACATAACTTTTTCTAATGTTTCTAAGTTAGGTACTAAAATCTTTAAAGTTATAATACTTTCAAGTTTCGGTGTAACAAACGCATTAATCTCTGCAATAGTAATTCTTCTCGCATTGATTTTAGAAATAATATCACCGACAAGATTATCTCTATTGATAGCTGAGACTTGAATTCTTGTTGGATATTGTCTGCTAATATTATCTGCCCAATATACTTCAATTAATCTTTCGTTTTCTAAAGCATTTAAGTTAGGGCAGTTCTTATGATGAACTGCAATCCCTGAACCTCTTGTAACGAAGCCCATAATTGGATCATTATAAACTGGTGAACAACAATTAGAGATTCTTATTTGTGGACTAGTAAGACCTTCAACTACAATCCCACTTTCATGTGTCGTCGTTAAAATCCTTTGAGCACGGTCTAATTGTCTTTGAAGTAGTAACTCTTTATCGATTTCTTTACCTAAAACACGACTGATTACAGTCTTTTCAGATAAGATACCTTTACCAACTTCAACATATAAACTCTCAACATCTTCAATTCTATTTTTAGAAAAATGTTCTTTAACAAAATCATCAGTAATAACCGTTAAATCAGCCTTTTGCGCAACAGCTTCTTTTTCAACCAATAATTTGCCTGCCTGATATAAATTATCTCTGTTAGCTCTATTTAAATAGTTTCTAATTTTATGTCTAGCATTACTGCTTCTAACAAAACTTAACCAGTCTTCACTTGGACCAGGCGAGTTTTTATTAGTTCTAATCGTTACAACATCACCTGTCTGTAAATGATAATCAAGCGGAACAATTTTATTATTAACTTTCGCACCTACAGCTTGATCACCAACATCAGTATGAATACGATACGCAAAATCAATTGGTGTAGAACCTGTCGTTAATTCTATTACTTGTCCTTTTGGTGTAAAGACATAAACATTATCTGCTAAAATATCAGACTTAACCGACTCAACAAACTCACTTGCAGTACCGGTATTAATCTCGCCTTCTTCTGCCATCTTAGATAGTTCGCGGTACCACTTCAACTTTTGAGCAATCTCAAATTGTTCTTTTTCTTTAGAATATTCTTTTCCTTCTTTATAGGCCCAATGTGCCGCAACACCATACTCAGCCACTCTGTCCATCTCTTCAGTTCTTATTTGAATTTCAAAAATAGAACCATTACTAGTAATAACAGTCGTATGAAGTGATTGATACATATTTTCTTTTGGGACTGCAATAAAATCTTTAAATCTATTTGGGATTGGGATAAAGTTCGCATGAACAATCCCTAATGTTTGATAACACGCTTCAATTTTATCAACGATAATTCTTAAAGCTAAAATATCATAGATATCTTCAAACGCTCTATTTTGAAGAGCCATCTTTTTATAAATAGAATAGATAGATTTCGTTCTACCGCTAATCTTAAACTTCTTAATTTTATTTTCTTTTAAGATTTCGCTTAATTTATTTTTAATCTTTTCCACATCATCAATAAAAAGTTTTTCTTGATTTTTAACTAAACTTTGAATTCGATAGTAATAAGGCGGATTAGTTACTCTTAAACTAATATCTTCTAACTCAGCCTTAATATTAAATAAACCTAATCTGTGAGCGAGTGGAGCGAAAATATCAAGTGTCTCGTTTGCGATTCGTTCTTTCTTTTCCTCAAGTTGATAATCAATCGTCCTCATATTATGTAATCTATCAGCAACTTTAATTAAAATAACGCGAATATCTTTACTCATCGCAAGTAACATCTTCTGATGGTTCTCTGCCTCGCTTTCACTCTTGTTGTAACTTAATTTAGAAATTTTCGTTACACCATCAACAAGCGCTGCTACTTCTTCACCAAACTTTTCTTTTATCTCTTTTAAATCAGCATTTGTATCTTCAACTAAATCGTGAAGTAATGCCGCTATTAAAGTATTAGGACCACTATTTAATTCCGCAAGAATATAAGTAACAGCCATAGGATGAGTAATATATGGGGCTCCACTTCTTCTAAACTGCCCTTCATGTTTAAAAAGCGCTAATTGATAAGCTTCCTCAATGCGCTTTAAATCATCTTCTTTTTTGATGTAAGTTTTAATTTTTTTAATTAATTCCTTATAACTTACAACTTCCACTTAATCACTCGCTTTTTAATATTTTAATGCTATATGAACAGGAATATCTTTAATCTTTTCAATACCTTTTAAATCAACTAATTCAATGAAAAACGCAGCGCCTACAACCTCCGCACCTAATTTTTCTGCAAGTTTGATTGTTGCAGCAACAGTTCCACCTGTAGCTAATAAATCATCAATAATTAAAACCTTTTGACCTTTTTTTAACGCATCAACATGCATAGATAGACGATCAGTCCCATATTCTAAATCATATTCAACTTCAACCGTTTCTCTTGGAAGTTTACCTGGTTTTCTAACTGGGGCAAATCCGATTCCTAATGAATAAGCAACAGGACAACCAAAGATAAAACCTCTCGCTTCTGGCCCAATAATAACTTCAGCCCCTACTTTTTTTGCGAAAGCGACCATATCATCGCAAATCTTTCTAAACGCTTTACCATCTAACATTGCAGGCGTTATATCTCTAAACATAATTCCTTCTGTTGGGTAGTCTTTAATTGTCGCAACATAATCTTTTAAATTCATATTATCATTTCCTTTCATACAAAGTATATTTTACTCCAATATCCTATTTTTTTCAATCAGTATAACAATTACATCAATATTATTTTAAAAGTGTTATTATTAATGTATAATAATATTAATATGATTAAAGGGGGTATTTAATGGAACCACTAGCAAATAGATCTCGCCCAAATGATTTTAAATTTGTAGTAGGACAAGACCACCTAGTTGGCGAAAATGGACCGATTAGAAGATTTATTGAAACAGGTAGAATCTTTAGTTTTATTTTGTATGGTAAACCTGGAACTGGTAAAACTACTATCGCTAATATTACAGCCCTAAAATCAAACTTAGAATATTTTAGTTTCAATGCTTCTACTGACAATAAAGCCTTTTTAAAAGAAATCGCGAATCGAACTATGTACAATAATGTTTTATTAATCATTGATGAGATTCATAGAATGAAAGCTGACACACAAGACTTCTTATTACCATTCATTGAAAAAGGCACTATTACAATTATCGGTATTACTACAGAAAATCCTTATAGAGCCGTTAATGAAGCGATTAGATCAAGATGTCAAATCTATGAAGTTTTACCACTTGAACCTGAATCAATCAAACAAGGTCTTTTAAACATTTATAATTCAAGTGATTTTAGTTATGATGGAAAAATTAACCACGATGTTTTTACATATATCTCTAATGTTAGTGCTGGCGATTTAAGAGTCGCAATTAATATGTTAGAGATTATTGTTACATTTGCAAGTAAGGAAGATGTAATAACATTAAATATCGCTAAGATGGCTTTAGGTGGTATGAAATCCCCATTAGATTATGATTATTATGACATTCTTTCTGCTTTTCAAAAGTCAATTCGTGGTAGCGATGTTGACGCTAGTTTACACTATCTTGCTAGATTACTTGCAACTGATAATCTTGAATCAATTATTAGAAGATTATTAGTCATCGTTTACGAAGATGTCGGTCTAGCAAATCCAGGTTTAGGACCTAAAGTTGTCGCAGCCTGTGAAGCAGCGGTAAAGATTGGCTTACCTGAAGCGAAATATCCGCTTGCAGTAGCCGTAATCGACACTGCCTTATCGCCTAAATCAAACACTGCTGGAACAGCCATAAACAAAGCGTTAGAAAAATATATAAACGAACCAACAGGTGAAATCCCTAAACATATTTTGAATAGAGAAATCGCTAAAAATCCTAATATCTATAAATATCCTCATGATTATAAAAACAGCTATGTTATTCAGCAATATTTACCAGATAAAATCATCGATGATGTTTACTATACACCAAAAGATGAATCTAAATACGAACAAGCCCTCAAACAACGGCTTTTAGCCTTAAAGACAGCGAAAAAAGTGGATTAGCCACTTTTTTTATTTCCTTAAAGTCTTTATTGTGTGTTGGAGTTTTCTTAAACTCTATCGCTTTTGACATGTGTTTTTGAATAGGGTTATGTACAATATAATTGAACGGCGTTCAAAAGGGAGAGATGGATTACGCCTTTTGAGGATGCGGGATATGATGTTGAGATTATGTATCAGCCAGCAGATAGCGTGCAAAGCGTTAATAGAGCCATCGCCAGGAATATTAAAAATGGTAGAGGTATACCCCTTGACATATTATTTGGTTATGAGGATAAGCCTGAAAGTGTATTTGAAGCCTTTAAGGAAAGAGTAAATAGGAAGGGGAATAAATATGTTAGATAAAGAAAAGGTAATTAGTATATTAGAGACTGTCAATTTTAATAAGTCGATTTTAGAGTTAATTAGAAATACTGACAAGCTTGACTTTTTTGTTAAAGATTTTCTTATAGATTCAAGTGCATTCCGAAAAGTCCTTGGAGGTTAAGTACAGAAATCGTACATTGTATGAAGAGGCTAGAAAGCCTTCAACTTCGCTTGAACGTAGGTTAGAATTAGATAAGGAAATGATTGAAATAGTCAAGT
>DUNK01000034.1 GCA_012839355.1 Acholeplasma sp. | reverse complement strand
CTTGCACTATCACCACTTGCATAACCAACATTTAAAGCTGCTTTCGCTTCTGTTAGTTTTTCACTATCTGATAGTGGTGGTGCAACTACTGTGCTTGAATTATATCTTTTGGTATTCTTGTTGCTGGTACAAATGTTAAACCTAACTCGTCAACTGCTTCTTTAACTTCTAAGTTTGTACCAGTAGCATCACCAACACCGATTACAACAACAATGTCTTCCTCTACATCCTCTGGTGCTAAAATGTCACTCATCCAATATGCAAAAAGAGAAACACCAACAATTGTTAGTATTACTGTGATAACGAATATTGACTTTTTAAGTAATGCGTTTTTCATATTGAAAACCACCTATAATTTAAGTCTTACTTTTAAATTATTATAACAAACTTTTTTGTTTTTGTAAACGCTTTTTTAGGTATTATAAAGAGTCTAACAAGCCTTTAATCTTTTTCTTCTATATAACGAGCTAATACAAACAACAAATCACTTAATCTATTTATATAACTAAGACACGCTTCATTTAAAGGTTCTATTTCATTAACTTTTACTAGATGTCTTTCTAGTCTTCTAGTAACAACCCTAGCTACATTAATCGCTGAACTTTTTGTGTTATTTTCAAAATAGACAAATGACTTTAGTGGCTCTAACTCTAAACTATATGTATCAATGAGTATTTCTAACTCACTAACATTTTCATTAGTAAGAGTTGGTTCTTTTTTGCCAAATAATGTTGGTACGATTAGTGATAAATCTTCTCTTATGTCTGTAAGAATCTCTTTGATTTCTTCATTAGTATTTGCTGCGTTTGCAAAACTTAAAACAGCGATTAATTCATCGAGAGTTCCTACGACGTCCATTTTTAAATCGCTTTTTTTAACTCTTTCATGAAAAAGATCAGTTTCTCCCCTATCTCCTCTTTTAGTATAGACTTTCATAAAATCACCCTCCTATACTTTTCTATTCCTTCTTTAATTAAATTACCCCCGTGCGCATCATATGTAACGACAACAGGAAAGTCTTCAACTTCTAGTTTATAAATAGCTTCAGCACCTAACTCAGGAAAAGCGACAACTTCTGCCGATTTTATTTTCTCTGCTAAAAGCGCACCAAGGCCACCGATTGCTTGAAGATAAACTCCACCCTCATCAAGCATTTCTTTAATAAATTTATCGCTTCTTGAACCTTTACCAATCATCACCTTTAAACCGTAACTCATCATCGTTTTAGCGTAAGGATCCATTCTATAACTTGATGTTGGTCCAGCAGAACCGATAACTCTGCCTGGTTTTTTTGGTGCAGGACCAACATAATAAATTGTTTGCCCTTTTAAGTTTACTGGTAACTCTTTTCCTTCTTTTAATAAGTCTACTAACTTTTGATGTGCTGCATCACGGCCAGTATAAATGGTCCCTGATAAATAAAGCATATCACCTGCTTTTAAACTTTTAATTACCTTTTCATCAAGTGGTGTTCTTAGTTTCATCCTTAAATCTCCTTTGAAATATGACGATTAGCGTGACACTGAATATTAATCGCCACTGGTAGGCTTGCGATATGTGTCGGATAAGTTTTGATTTTTACACCTAAAGCTGTAATCGTTCCACCAAAACCCATCGGTCCTACGCCTAACTTATTAATTTCTTCTAATAATTCTTCTTCTAATTTCTTTAAAATCGGATCAGGATTAATATCATCAATTTCTCTCATTAGTGCTTCTTTCGCTAAAAGCGCACTTTTTTCTAAATTGCCGCCAATACCGATTCCAATAGTTAAAGGCGGACAAGGCTTCCCACCAGCATTAAAAATAGTCTCAAGTACTAACTTCTTAATTCCTTCCACACCATCTGCCGGTGTCAGCATTTTAACTAAACTCATATTTTCGCTGCCGCCACCTTTGGCTGCAACAGTCAGTTTAAGTTTATCTCCTTGCGTGATTTTTATATGTGTTATTGCTGGTGTATTATCGTTTGTATTAACTCTGTCTAAAGGATGCTTGACAACACTCTTTCTTAAATATCCTTCCGTGTACGCTTCCTTTACTCCTTCATTAATCGCTTTATAGATGTCACCATCAATATAGACTTTATTGCCTAACTCAACAAACACGACAACCATCCCTGTATCTTGACATAACGGCACTTTGTCAGAACTTGCAATCTCATTATTTTTAATAATTTGTTTAATTACATTTTTGCCTAACTCACTCTTTTCTTCCTTTAATGCTTCTTTTAACTTACAAAGAAAAGAATCGCTCAACTTTACATTAGTTTGGAGTAATAATTCTTTAATCGTTTCTTTAATTACAGTTTCAGTTATCAATCTCATTTGAATACTCCTCATGCTTTAAAATTTCTTTCTTTAATTCTTTTTAAAACATCATAGCCATGTGTAGCAGGTTTAACCTTATCATAACGATAAATAACCTTTAAATCACTATCTAAAATAAAGGTAACTCTTTTCGCTCTTTCTGTTTTTGTTTCATAATTTATAACATTAAAATACTTGCTAACTTTTTTATCAGCATCACTTAAAAGTATCAAATCAAGTGAATATTGTCTACTAAAATTCATATGACTTGAACTACTATCAGTACTAATACCGATTAAGGCAATCTCTTCCTCATCATACTCATTTTTTAACTCATTAAATGAGCATGCCTCTTTCGTACAACCAATCGTGTTATTTTTGGGATAAAAAAAGATGACTGTGTGCTTTTTCGCTACTTCGCTCAGCTTAACATCTTCACCTCTTTTGTTTTTTAAAGTAAAATCTTTGACCTTTTCTCCCACTTTTAACATCTTAAATTGCCTCTTTTTTATTAATATCAATACCACTTTTATATTAACATTTTACTGTTGTAAAGTCAAAAATAAGCGACTTTAATTTTTTATTTATTGTAAGCGTTATCGCTTTTCTTTGAAAATATTTATTTATCGCTTTGTTAAGGAATTTATGTAAAACTTTCAATTTTTGTCTTTGCTGTTGCTTTTTTTGGTTTATTATCTTATTATTAAAGTGAAAAATACATAATATTAATTGGAGGGAGAAAAATTGAAAACTATTGTTATTGGTGTTATAGGTGCAGATGTTCATGCAGTTGGCAATAGAGTTATTGAATACACATTAAAAAACCATGGTTATAATGTTGTTAATATCGGTGTCCTCTCACCTCAAGAAGATTTTATTAATGCTGCAATTGAATCTGCTGCAGATTTAATAATGGTTTCAAGTTTATACGGACACGGTGAAATCGATTGCCGTGGCTTTAAAGAAAAGTGCATCGAAGCTGGTTTAGACAAAGTCTTGTTATATGTTGGCGGTAATATTGTCGTTGGTGAGCAAGACTTTTTTGATGTTGAAAAAAGGTTCAAAAAGATGGGGTTTGACCGTGTCTTTCCACCAGGTTTTACAATCGATAAAGTTTTACCTTTTATAGAAGAGGATTTAGGGCCTATCGATGAGTAACTATTTATTTATTGATTTAGGTTCCACTTTTACAAAACTAACATTAATTGATTTTGATAAACTAACAATCGTAGGCAGAGCCTCATCTCCTACAACTGTAGAAACCGATGTCACTACTGGTTTTCATAACGCCTTAAAACTCTTAAGAAAAAATATTGGCGAAGTAGTAAACTACGAAAAAGCCTATGCTTGCAGTAGTGCAGCAGGTGGACTAAAGATGGCCGCAATCGGCCTTGTTACTGAACTTACGACCGAAGCCGCTAAACGCGTTTGTTTAGGTAGCGGTGCGAAAGTTGAGTTGGTTTTTTCAGGAATTTTAACTGATAGCGATGTGAAAAAACTAAAAGAAAATGACATTGATATTATTCTACTTGCAGGAGGCATTGATGGTGGCGATAAAAAAACTGTTATTGAAAACAGTAAAATACTCGCTAGATTAAATCTAAATGTTCCTATTGTTTATGCAGGTAATAATAAAGCGATTGATGAAGTTGGCAATATATTATCTAATAATAAAATTGAGTTTTATATAGCAGAAAATGTTATGCCTAAACTTAACAAACTAAATGTTTTATCTGCTAAAAACTTAATTCAAAAAATCTTTATTGAAAAAATCGTTGATTCAAAAGGAATTGGTAATCTAAGCAAATATTTAGATGCCCCAATTATTCCTACCCCTGTTAGTGTTATTAATGTTGCTTCACTACTTTCTAATATGGATGAACCTGTAGTTATCGTTGATATTGGCGGAGCAACAACCGATATTTACTCGGTTGGTTATGGACATCCTAAAAGACCAGACACCGCTTTAATTGGTCTTGAAGAACCACTACTGAAAAGAACAGTCGAAGGCGATTTAGGAATGCGTTATTCAATTAAAGGTCTTTTAAGCAACTTAAGTGAATATGATAAAGACTTACTAAATAACAAATTTGATTTAACCTTAGAAATTGATAAAAGAAATGATAATGTCTTTTATTTACCTGAAAATAAAAATGATAGTCTTATTGAAGAACACTTTGCTTCACTTTGTGCATCCATCGCTTTTAGTAGGCACGTAGGAACAATTGAAGAAGCTTACACACATGGAGGATTAGTCTATTACCAAACAGGTAAAGACTTAACTGATACTAGGTATTTAATCGGCACTGGTGGTGTTATCGTTAATAATTCTAATAATAAAGAAATATTAAAATCAGTTCTTACAAGAAAAGATAAACCGCACGAATTAAGACCGGTTAACCCAAAAATATTAATTGATAAAGGCTATCTACTATCAGCAATTGGCTTACTAAGCCAAGTTGATAAAAAGAAAGCATTAGAGTTATTAAAAAAAGAAATACTTAAAAAGGAATAGATAAAATGGTAAAAGATGAAAAATGGTCGCTTGAATATTTTTTAGAAGTTAGAAAAGAAGTTTTAAGCAGTTATAAGACTGGTAGTGATCCACTCTTAGATTTAAACACTAGTATTGAATACTTAAAAAGTGTGCCTGATCATAAAAACTTTCCTAAAAAACTAATTGAAGCAAAAAAGAATAAAGAAACATTAATTCAGCCTCGTGCTGGGGTTCCTGTTATTGAAGAACATATAAAACTGTTAAATTTTTTAGAAAAAGCAGGTGCGGATTTCTTACCTACAACCATTGACTCATATACTCGTTTAAATCGTTATGATGAAGCCGAAAAAGGGATTGAAATTAGCAAAGAACAAAACAGAGCTTTCTTAAACGGCTTTCCTGCAGTTAACCATGGAGTCGCAAACTGCCGTAAAGTTTTAGAAAGTGTTAACTTACCACTTCAAACAAGACACGGCACACCTGATAGTAGATTATTAGCTGAGATTATTCACGCTTCTGGTTGGACAAGTAATGAAGGCGGAGCGATTAGTTATAATGTTCCTTATGCGAAAAATGTTAGTATCGAAGATTCTATCTTCTTCTGGCAATATTGTGATAGATTAGTTGGTTTTTATGAAGATAATGGTGTTTCAATCAATCGTGAGCCATTTGGCCCTTTAACAGGAACTTTAGTTCCACCATGTATCGTTATCGCAGTAGGTCTTATTGAAACACTACTTGCCGCGAGACAAGGCGTTAAAAACATTACCGTTGGTTATGGTCAATTAGGAAACATCACTCAAGATGTTGCCGGCGTAAAAGTCTTAGAAAAACTGACAAAATATTACTTAGATAAAGCCGGATTTAAAGATATGTTTATTACTACTGTTTTCCATCAATGGATGGGAGGATTTCCAGAAAATGAAACTGAAGCGTTAAGTTTAATTAGTTATGCAAGTACTGTTGCCGCTTTAAGCGGGGCAACAAAAATGATTACCAAAACATCTTTAGAATCAATCGGCATTCCTACTAAAGAAGCTAACGCGCAAGGAATCAAAATCAGCAAATTTATTACAAGACTCTTAAAAGACCAATCTTATCCTGATTCAGAAGAGTTACAAAGAGAGATGAAGCAATTAGAAACTGAGGTTCACGCCCTGATGGACGCCGTATATAAAGCAGGTAAAGGCGATTTAGCACGCGGAACAGTTAATGCTTTCCGTGATGGTCTACTTGACGTTCCGTTCGCTCCAAGCAGATTTAACGCTAATAAAGTTTTACCTGCAAGAGATCATTTAGGCTATGTTAGAATCTTAGATTTTGGTAATTTACCTTTTAATGATGAGATTAAAAAGTTTCACAGAGAAAAATTAGAGGAAAGAGCTAAAGAAGAAAATAGAGAAGTTTCTTTCCAAATGACAGTTGATGATATTTATGCCGTTAGTAAAGGCGCACTGGTAGGAAAACCAGAACATTCGAAATAGGGGGAAATATAAATGAAAATTATTGATTGTATTTTTACAAAAGGAAACACAGGGTTTTATTTTGATGACCAAAAGGCTCTAAAGCACGGAAAAATTAAAGAAGATGGCCTATTTTATGATGGCACGCCTTTAACAGAAGGTTTTACTTCTTTGAGAATTCCGGGAGAATCCGTATCTATTAATTTAGTTTTAGAAAACGGAATAATCGTAACAGGCGATTGTGTCGCTGTTCAATATTCTGGTGCAGCAGGAAGAGATCCGCTCTTTTTAGCTGATAATTATATGGATTTGCTTGAAAAAGAAATTAAACCTCTTCTTTTAAAAGAAGACATTGGCGAATTTAGACCTTTATCAGAAAAATATGACACTTTAAAAATAAATGGTAAAAGATTACATACTGCAATTAGATATGGAATTAGCCAAGTATTACTTAAAGCGGTAGCTGTTTATAAGAAAATGACACCAGCCGAAGTAATAGTTGAAGAGTTTAAGACCGGCGTTAAAGAATTAAAAGCGGTCCCTATCTTCACGCAAAGCGGTGATGATAGATACATGAACGCTGATAAAATGATTATTAAACAAGTTGATAGCCTACCACACGCTTTAATTAATAATGTTGAAACAAAACTCGGCTTAAAAGGCGAAAGACTAGAAAAATATTTAAAATGGTTAAAGAACCGCATAATTGAAAAAAGAATGGATGAATCATATAATCCAATCATCCATGTTGATGTTTATGGCGCGATTGGAGAATTATATAACTATAATATAGAAAAAATTGCTAAATACTTAATGAAACTTGAAAAAGTTGTTAGTCCGTTTAAATTTAGAGTAGAATCACCAATTGATGCTCCATCTAAAGAAGAGACTATTAAAGCGTTAAGTGATTTAAGAATCGAACTCGAAAAACACGGTAGTAAAGTTGAAATTATCGCTGATGAATGGTGTAATACTTTAGAAGATATTAAAGAGTTCGCAAAACATAAAGCCGGCCACATCTTACAAATCAAGACACCTGACTTAGGCGCTATCCATAATGCTATTGAGGCAGTCTTATACTGCAAGAAGCATAATATCGGTGCTTATGTTGGTGGATCATGTAATGAGACAAGCATTTCCGCAGAGATAAGCGCTAATATCGCTGTAGGTACAGGGGCGTTATTAATTCTTGCTAAGCCAGGAATGGATGTCGACAATGGCTTTATGCTAATGAAAAATGAAATGGAAAGAATTGTTAAACTAGCGAAAAGAAAAAGAGTTTAACATTTAGGGTGATATAATGGACAACATTGCAGTAGCAGGAACATTAGAAAGTAATGATTGCCTAATAACTGTAAAGAAAATCAAGGGAAGAAAGATTGTTATTGATAGTATTGTTTTTGAACAATTTGGTAAAGAAATTGAAAAAACAATAATTAAAGTCTTAGATGATGCTAACATTAATGATATTTTCGTTAATATCGTTGATAAAGGCGCCTTAGACTACACTATCATCGCAAGACTAAAGACAGCCTTAAAACGTCTAGGTGAAGAGATTGCGTAGAAGCCTACTCTTTATTCCTGCCAATGTACCAGGAATGCTTCAAAATGCAGATGTATTTGAAGCAGACTCAATTATCTTTGACTTAGAAGACGCTGTTAGCATTAATGAGAAAGGTTCAGCAAGAATTCTTCTTTCTCATTATTTAACTATGTTTCCTTTTGAGAAAAACATGGAAATAATCGTAAGAATCAACTCTTATGATTTTTATGATTTATTTATTGCCGATTTAGACAATCTCCCTTTAGATAAAATAGATACAATCATGTTACCTAAAGCCGATACTACTTCTTTAAAGGCCTTAGTAACGGCATTAAGTAAAAGAGAAAAAGTTTTAAACTTGAAAAGAGAGATTGAGATTATTCCAATTATTGAACTAGCTAAAAGCTTACTTGAAATAAATGATCTTGCGAAAGAACCAAGAGTTACAGGTCTTCTATTAGGAGCTGAGGATTTATCAGCAAACATGCTATTTAAACGCACAGCGGCCGGTAATGAAATCTTCTTCGCAAGAAGCCTATTAGTTGCTGCTGCACGAGCATATGAAATAGACGCAATCGATACACCTTATACTGACATTGAAAACTTATATGGTTTAAACGAAGATGCTGCTAGAGCAAAATCCTTTGGCATTAATGCAAAAGCCGCAATTCACCCAAACCAAATAACTTCAATTAATCGCGTCTTTAGCCCAACTAAAGAAGAAATCCTTTACGCTAAAACAATTATTGAAAAAGCAAGAGAAGCCAGAGAAAAAGGTATTGGCGTCTTTAGTTATCAAAATAAAATGATTGATAAACCAATAATAATGCGTGCTGAAGCGGTAATTAAAATGGCGAAATTGTGGAATTTGGAGGTAAACAACAATGATAAAAAATAGTTTAGGAAGAATGATCTTAAAGCCTTTTATTCCTTATGATAAACCTGATTCACTTATCCAAAAAAATCCGCGATTTATGAAAGAGGTTTATACAACTAATACTAATAAACTTGTAAAATCATTAAGTGAAGTTTTTGACAAGATAAATATTAAAGATGGAATGACTTTAGGATTTCACCATCATTTAAGAAATGGCGACTATGTTTTAAATATGGTTGCTGAAGAAATTAAGAAGCGAAACTTGAAAGATATCACTATTGCGGCAAGCGGAATCTTCCCTGTTCACGAACCTCTTGTTTCGTTAATAAAAAATGAAAATATTGCTATGATTTATTCAAATTATATGAACGGCGCAGTCGCAAAAGCCGTAAGTAAAGGATATTTAAAGCATCCGGCTATTTTAGACACTCACGGCGGTCGTGCCAGAGCAATTGAGACTGGCGAACTCATAATAGATGTTGCATTTATTGCTGTTCCAACAAGCGATAAAAATGGTAACGGGACTGGTGCTTTCGGACCTAGTGCGTGTGGGTCTTTAGGCTATGCAATGAGTGATATGAAATATGCCAAAAACAAAGTTGTAATTACTGATAATTTAGTTAATGAAGTACCACGAATTGAAATTGAAGCGAAATATATTGACTATGTATTAAAAGTTGATAAAATTGGTGATCAAGACGGTATTTTTTCTGGCACTACTAGACCGACAAAAGATCCTGTTCAATTAAAGATTGCTAGAAACACCGCTACATTAATTAAAGATTTAGACTTAATTAAGGAAGGATTTTCCATGCAAACTGGCGCTGGAGCGACTAGTTTAGCCGTTGCTGGCGCGATTAGAAGTTTAATGGTTCAAAATAAAGTGATTGGTAGTTTTGCAAGTGGAGGTATTACCGCTTATTTAGTTGATATGCTCAATAATCACCTATTTGAAAACTTGTATGATGTTCAGTGCTTTGA
The DNA here is from genome assembly GCA_012839355.1 of Acholeplasma sp. Lineage (GTDB taxonomy): Bacteria > Bacillota_I > Bacilli_A > Acholeplasmatales > UBA5453 > UBA5453. The sequence goes on along the minus strand of DUNK01000034.1, from coordinate 6,410 downwards.
TAATGTTGCGATAGAATCTTACCGCACAAACCCTAAACATCTACCTTTAACTGCTTCTTCTTATGCTAGTGTCTATGGTAATCCAATTGTTAATAAATTAGATGTCGTAATTTTAGGTGCTACAGAGATTGATAAAGACTTTAATTGTAACGTTACTACTGATTCTAACAACATTATTATCGGCGGTAGCGGAGGGCATAGTGATGCGGCTTATGGCGCTAAAATAACCATTATCACAACTAATTTAATTAAATCAAGATTACCGATAATTAAAAAAGAGATTACCACTGTTACGACACCAGGAGAGTCTATTGATGTTATCGTAACAGAAAGAGGAATTGCGATAAATCCTTTAAGAAAAGACTTAATTGAAAAACTGAAAGATTCAAAATTAATATTTAAGACAATTGATGAATTAATCGAAATTGCTGAAAAAATCACTCATAAACCAGAACCGCTTAAAAAAGGCGGTAAAGTTGTTGCATTAGTTAGATATCGCGACGGTAGTTTTATCGATTCAATCTATCAAAACATTACTGACAATGAATAAATATATTGATATTATTAACTTTAATGATGCCAAAAACATCATTATTGAAAACGACCTTAACACTGATGATTTAACTGATTATACTGTTGGTTTATATGTAAACAATAAATTAGTTGGCACTGGTTCTTTATATAAAAACATCATTAAACTTGTCGCAATCAAAAAAGCTTATCAAAAAGAAAACCTCTTAAGCCTTATTATTACTAAACTAATTACCGAACTAACATTAAGAGGTTATGATAAATATTTCCTTTATACAAAAGAAAGCGAGGCCAAATACTTTATTAGTTTAGGATTTAAAGAGATTGTTAGTGCGAAAGGTATAAGCTTTTTAGAAAACAGCTTAAACCCGATAACTACCGTGTTAAGCGATATTGCTGGCGGTTTAGATTTAAATGATAAAAGCGTTGGCGCGGTAGTTGTTAACTGTAATCCACCAACACTCGGACACATCTATTTAATTACTGAAGCAGCTAAAAAACACGATAAACTCTTAGTATTTTTAGTTAGTGAAGATAGATCATTTTTCCCTTATGAAAAAAGAAAAAAGATGCTTAGTGAAGCGATAAAAGATTTGAAAAATGTTTATCTTCTACCTTCTACTAATTATTTAATTTCTTCTTCTACTTTTCCAACTTACTTTTTAAAAGACTTAAGTAAAAAAAGCGAGATAGAAATGGCTTTAGATGTAAAGATTTTTACTAGTTATTTTATGCCTATCTTTAACATTAGTAAAAGATATGTAGGAAGCGAAGAAAAAGATGCTTTTACAAATGCTTATAATAATACATTAAAAGCTTCTTTAGGTGATAAACTCGTTATTTATGAGAGATTTAAAATTAATGATGTTATAGTTAGTGGTTCTTTAGTAAGAGAATATTATAAAGCTGGTAAACTAAAAGAAATTAAATCTTTAGTACCTGAGGCTACTTATAAGGAGTTACTCAAATGAGAGATAGTATTTTAATTGATCGCGAAAAAAGGCTGAATAAAGTTAAAGAATTTTTTCTTGCTAATCCTAATGATTCTTTAATTGTAATAAAAGCTAACATCCCCGGTAATAATAAGAATTATCCTTTTGTTAGTTATTTAACCAAGGTCTTTTTAAATGTTCTTAAAAGCACTTATAACTTCTTCTTTATCCATTTTTATAAAAGTTTTGATGGTCCATACTTCTTTTGCGGAATAAAAGGGAAAGACGAAAACATTAAAAAACATCTAATTAAAATCGAAGATTCACATGAGTTAGGAAGATTTATTGACCTCGATTACTTTATAAATCCTGCTAACTCTTTATCAAGACGAAATTTAAATCTTCCAGTCAGAAAGTGCGTTTTGTGTAATAACGATGCACTTTATTGTATTAAGGCCGATAATCACTCAACTAAAGATATCTTATACTACATAGAAAAAACAACAGTCCTTTACTTTGCGGATGTTGTTGTTGATTTAGTTGATTATTCAATTATTAGAGAATTAAAAATTGATCATAAGTTTGGTTTAGTTTCGTTTAGTTCAACTGGTTCACATGCCGACATGAACTATAGATTGATGATTTCTGCCAAAGATGCAATTTTAAATTATTTTAAACGCATGTTTTTAGCTGGCTATCAAGCAAGCGGTCTAACAACTCTTTTAAGTTCTGTTAGAGGTGAAGGGCTTGAAGCTGAAAGACAAATGTATGCCGCCACTAACGGCGTTAATGCCTACAAGGGCATTATCTTTTTATTAGGTATTACAGCCTTATCATTTGGTTATACATTAAAAACTTCAACAGACTTTAATGATATTTTCACCAACATTAAAATTCTTTGCGCGAATATGTATGATGATTTTGAAAGTAATTATAATTCTAGTGGAATGAAACTTTATAAAGAACATAATATAACAGGTGTTAGAGGTGTTGTTAAAGATGGCTTACAAGTAATTAAAGATAATTTACACAAAATAAGTTTAACTTCAGGCGATAGAGAGTTAAGAAACTTACTTTACTATTACATTTTAAACACCGAAGACACTGTCTTTATCACTAGAAGTAAATCATACGAAAACTATTTAAAATACAAAGAAATTATTAGAAAATATGATCCAAACGATATTAACGACTTAAAAGAGTTAAATAAATTTGCCGAAAAATACAATTTAAGTTTTGGTGGTGCAGCAGATTTACTAATAACAACTATCTTTTTAATTAACTTAAAAGAATTATTCGTTTAACTCTTAGTTTCTAAATATTCATTTAAAATTGTTAAAATATTACTTTTTGGTCTCTTATTAACATTATTAGGAGCACTTAAGTTTCTCTTTTCTACATTTTTTATTTGAAGTTGCCTACTAAATAAATAGGCAGCTTCTTTTTTTCGCCTACTCGTAACTCTATATCCCCAAAAAACATCTTCAATATCTCTAACAAACCAAATAATCTCATAATCATTATCTTTACAATAATCTTCTATCTCTAAAATATATTTAGCATCATCTTCGCTTTTTTCACCTTTATCTTTATCTAAGACATATATAACATATGAGTCTCCGTAGGAAAACTGTTTATAATCTTTAATATACTTTTTAATATCATTTTGCGGTCTGTTTTTCTTATAGTTATATTTACCACCTAAATAGACAAAAGTGATTTTATTGTTGTTAACATTATAATATTCATCTAAAACACCTTTTATGTAAAAGGTATCTGTTTTCGCAGTTTCAGTTGTCTCTACCACAAATATTAATTGAACATTCTTTTCTTCACTATTCATCATGAAACACCCTAATAAAATCTTCAGCAGTTAAATTAAATGGTAAGTTTTCAATCATCCCAGCTTGATATAGTCTAGCTGGCGAATAATTTCCGATTTGCTTCCAACTAATTAACTTCCCATCCATTGTCAAAAAATCAATTGCGTTGTTTTTCGTTCTTAAAAACGTCATCGGGCTTGTGTTGTGGGTTGTAAAGATTAATTGCCCATTTGTATAAAGGGAGGAAAACTCAATTAGCTTAAGTAAATAAATATCATTAATATGCGAATCTAACTCGTCAACTATTAAAAGCCCACCTTTATCTAAATGTTTAAAACCAGCATATAAATTAATCAGTTTCTTAATGCCTGTACTTTCTAACTCTAATAAAATCATATAATCATCATATAACACATATTCACTAACTTCATAATATGAGTTATCAACTAACTTTTTATCATAACTAAGTCCTTTAATCTCTGGTTTAAAGATTTTCAAAAACATTTCTTTTTTCTTTAAATCTTTTTCATAAACTTCCAGTTTATCAGCTTTAATATATTTAAAACTATCTTTTTCTTCAATACGAAAATCATTATTATCTTTTAAGATGCTATAAGGTTCTTTAACTTTCTCACTCGTATCTAACATCGCCATTATGTTAGAAAAAAACATCAAAAAAGGCGTTAAAGAGTAACCATTTAATGTTTCTAATAAACCATTATTTTCTTTTAACATATTGGTTAACAGGGCGTTAAATGTTGATTTTTCTAACTTGTTGTTGAATATTTCTTTTAAGTTTTCAGGAATAATAGCGTTTATAAACTTACCATTATTAATTTCAATTAATGTTTTATTATCCTTTGAATACTTTTCTAATAAAACATAAAACTCTCCCTCTAAAAACCCTACAACAACCTCATAATTATAAGTGTTAACTATCTCTTCTTCGTGTAAAACCTTTATTTGAATCGTGATGTTTTTTGATTTTCTATTTAAAATACTATATAAATAATTCTTATTGTGACTATTAAGTAAATAATCATTTTCCACCAATAAAGAACTTAAAACATCAAAACCATGAACGATTGCGCTTTTACCACTCCCATTTGGGCCGTAAATCGCTTTGACATTGTTTTTGTCAAGTTCTTCAAGTGATAACACCTTTTTGTCGTTAAAAACGATTTTAATCGGTTTTTTAATGTTTTTAATGCCTGCTAGTTTTATTTCACTTAAAAAGAATTTCATCTCTTCACCTCTATTTACTAAAAAAGCATTTAATCATTTTGACCAAATGCTTTAACTTTTATTTTTTGCTAGCTACTTTACTAACTGCTTCACTAACTTTATTAACAACTTCTTTATTAAATACGCTAGGGATAATATAGTCAGGTGTTAATTCATAATCTTTAACTACACTCGCTAAAGCCTCTGCTGCAGCAGTTAACATCTCATAATCGAACTGAACATTTTTATGTTTTAATATTCCTTTAAATAAGCCAGGAAATGCTAAAGCATTATTGATTTGGTTTGGTAAGTTAGATAAACCTGAGCCGACAACCTTAGCACCTGCTTCTTTTGCAAGTTCAGGATGAATTTCTGGAACTGGATTCGCTAAAGGGAAACAAATAAAATCTTTATTCATGTTTTTTAACATCTCTTTAGTAACAATATTACCAACACTTACTCCGATAAAAAGGTCTGCCCCTTTAAGTGCATCGGTTAAATTTCCATGTTTGTTTTCTGATTTAGTTAGTTTAACTAATTCTTTTTGGGCATCATTAATATTTGGATAATTGCTGTGTAATATTCCCTCTATATCGCAAACAGTTATATTTTTAGCCCCTAAATTAAGCAAAAATTTAACTATCGCAACCCCAGCTGATCCTGCACCATTAACAACTATTTTAATTTTATCAATTTTCTTGTTAACTATCTTAAGTGCATTTATTAAAGCGGCTCCTACAACAACTGCGGTTCCATGTTGATCATCATGAAAAACAGGAATATTTAATTCTTCTTTTAATCTTTTTTCAATAACGAAACATTTAGGAGCTTTAATGTCTTCTAAGTTAATTCCCCCAAAGGATGGGGCAATACTTTTAATTACTGTTACAATCTCATCAATATCCGTACTATCTAAAACGATTGGTATCGCATCAATTCCCGCAAACTCTTTAAAAATAACCGCTTTACCTTCCATTACTGGCATTGCCGCTTCTGGTCCAATATCTCCTAAACCTAACACAGCTGTACCATCGCTAATAATCGCAACAGTATTTCCTTTATTCGTATAACGATAAACATCATCTTTATTTTCAGAAATCTTTTTGCATACTTCACCAACACCAGGTGTGTATGCTAAAGAAAGATCTTCTCTATTTTCTAATCTAACCTTACTCTTGATTTCGACCTTTCCTCTTTTTTCTTCATGCAACTTTAATGCTTCTTTTTTAATATCCAACTTATTCACCTTCTTTTATTTTTTTAATAACTAGTGATAATAAACTCCCAAACATACCAATAACTAAACTTATTAAAATATAGAAATAATAATCAATAAATGCCTTTACTAAAATAAATAGTGCCAGTAAAAAACCTATTATAAGAAAAAACGCAATTAATAAAATAGTCCCTAAAAAGAATTGATGTTTTCTTTTGTTTATCTTTAAAAATGTTAATAAATCATTATTTGGTTCTTTAGCCATTAAAAGGCTACTCAAATAACTAATTGAACTAACAATTATTAAAATAGCTATAACTGTATAGATATGTGAATAGCTATTTAGTGCTTTTTCTAAAATAAAACAACTAATAATAGATACTATGCTTAAAAGTAATAATAAACTTGTTCGTTTTAATTTAATGACATTAATTAATTTTAACTTTAATACGGCCTTCAAATTATCACCATCACTTACTCTTTTATTATAACATTTATCTTTTAACATCTCCAAATAGTATTAAATGTTCCATAAATATTATATCTTATTGCTTTCTTTTCTTAAATAAAAAAGGCAACACTCAAAATGTGAACTGACCCTTGTCAAGTAGACACGTAATATTAAAAATAATTAAATATTGAATTTTCATTTAAAGTCTGGTACCTAACTTCATTTGGTGACAG
>DUNK01000033.1 GCA_012839355.1 Acholeplasma sp. | reverse complement strand
TGAAAGATAAAAGGTTTTGTTACCCTAAAAATTTTTGCTATTTGAAAACCGCTTGGGCAGAATATAAAAGATTACCAAGGTTTTGTTACCCTAAAAATTTTTGCTATTTGAAAACTGATTTAGGTTATGACGGTAACAAAACCTTGGTAATCTTTTATATTCTGCCCAAGCGGTTTTCAAATAGCAAAAATTTTTAGGGTAACAAAACCTTTTATCTTTCATTTTCTCACCCTTTCTTGTTTTCAAATAGCAAAAATTTTTAGGGTAACAAAACAATGTTCGTGGCAAGTTCCATATAACACTAGTTTTCAAATAGCAAAAATTTTTAGGGTAACAAAACGTTGATATTTAAGTTTTATTTCGTTTATTTGTTTTCAAATAGCAAAAATTTTTAGGGTAACAAAACACCGACCAGCACCGATAATAACAATATCTTGTTTTCAAATAGCAAAAATTTTTAGGGTAACAAAACCTCAAAAGTATTATAGCACATTTTTGACTTTGTCGCTATACTATAAGTTTTCTTTTAAAATTTTCGTGATTTCATTGTCAATATTTTTTAAAAAGTCGTTTACCACACTATTTAATTCTTCTAATGTTGTTATTACGCCGTGTTCTAACATTATTTTATTGTAAAGTTCCACATCATCATATAAGGGAGTAATTTGTTTGCCAAAATAAATTACTTCTTCTCTTTTAGCATCTATTTCATTATCTTCATTTACAACAATAAAATATAAGTTTTCTAAATCGCACTTTAATTCATCAATTATTGTTTCATCATAATATGGAAGTTGCACAAGCACTAAATTGTTTTTTAATTCATTGGTTTTAGCAACTTTCTTTATTAGTCTTATTTGTGTTAAAACATATTCGGTGTAAGTCAAATTATATTCTGTTGCCAAAGATTCTTCTTTTATAATATTTAATTCAATAAGTTTTAATAAACTTTTTAATGTTAGTTCTTCTAGTTTTGCATCAATGGAAAACTCACTGTTCCCTAATTCAATTTTTTCATTAATAACTTTTGTTAAATCATCAAATAGAATATTAATTGTTGATACCGTATCATCATATTCAATATTTACCAATACTGATTCTAAATACTGAAGCATTAATGATTTTGATCTTAATTTAAATTGTGAATCAAAATCAAATTTGGTATCAATTTCAAAATAATTCCAATTTCTTAAATTAATTTCATCATTATCTATATAGATATTAGTTGTTGTATTGTTTTCTAAATCATAGTCTGAATGATTTATTTTATTAAAATGTTTCCTTATAACCTTTATGTACTCATACTTTAATGGGTAATTTTTACCATGAAAATATGTTACTGTACTTAAAGGAAAAGAAATTCTTTCACTACCATTTCGTATGCTTAAATTTATCAATCTGACCTCCTATAACACTGTAAGAACTTCACTTGTTAAATGTTGTTCTTGCATTGAAATTCCGCCTAATATTATTTCCATTTTTGCATACTGTTTTTCTGTTACTAACATTATTCTTATTTGTCCTTTTTTTGGCAAGTCTCTTTTTAGTATCTTAATGTGGTTGGTTGCTGAATCTCTATTTGCAAATATTTTTACGTAAACGGAGTATTGAATCATCATATAACCTTTTCTTATTAAATCTTTTCTAAAATTTGCATACGCTCTTCTATCCTTCTTAGTTTTAACCGGCAAGTCGAAAAACAACATTAGTCGCATTATTTTATAGCTCATCGTATTTGATTTCTGGATGGAATAATTTATCTACATCTCCAGTATCTAAAAATGTTAATATCGAATCAACATACATAGATATTGCGTTAAAGATTGTTTGTCTCGTGTTTTTAAAATATACATCTTTAGTTGTTTGGTTAATTAACTCTAATCGATGATCTCTAAGAAAAATCTCTTCTTCCATTAAATTTTTATAAACCCAATAATCGATAATAGGTCTAAATGGTTCAATTATATCATCGCTAAGGTTAAAGTTGTTGGTAGGGTTTTTATGAAATATTCCAATCGTTGTGTTCAGTCCTTTAGAAACTAATGTTTTACTAATTTGTGAACGAAGAATAGCATATCCATAATTTAACCCCGCGTTAATAATGTCGTTTTCAAACCTTTTAAACTCATCCCCAAACAAGCCTTTAAAGTATTGTTTAGCTGCTAATCCTTCTCTATTAGTTTCATCTCCTAACTCCACTTCTTTTTCATATTTTGATAAAATTTCAATTTCCGGATTATGTTTATCTACCGCCATTAACAACTCTTTTTGATGTTTAATTTTTCTTCTAACAATCTCTTGATGTAATATCTTTTTTCTCAGTCCATCCCATTTTAATTGTTTCTTTAAACTTGCTGCAGCATTACTATTTCCAAACAAAGGAAAGAATATCGTTTGAGGCAAATGATCTACTCCGCATAAAACTACATTTACATTTGCGTGAGATAATGCATTCAATAAATGAACTGACAATAAAATCTTATAGTTGTCTACAATCAAGGAGTGGATATCTTTAATCGGTACTAATATTTCCTCATCATTTTTAATAACTTTTATGTTATCTAAATATAAAGATAATTTATCCGACTCCTCAATATACAATACTCTCCAACTCATTTACATAAAGAAAGAACCCGCAATAATGCGGGCTCGATTTCGGGAATAATCCCTTGTTTTGTTAGGTCCTAAAAACCTTTGCTATTTGAGTATCCTTTATTGGATACATAAATATTATATATTTTTATCTTACTAATGTCAATCTTTCGTTTTCAACTCGTTTAATTCTTCCCGCAGGTGATACAGCATATTTATAAATTTTTTCAATTTTTTTCCCTATAGCTGGCGTGTTTCGTTTGTTATCTTTTTTATTGATTGATTTAATTTCTATTTTATTTGTTACATCGTTATTAGTTCCTACAAACCTATAATAACCAAATTCTTCATCTTTTTGCTTAAATGCAATTATTTCATTTGTGTGGAAACTATTAGTAAATTTAAAGTTTTCACTTATACCTTTTTGTTGAAGTTTTTCAGCATATAAATTCTTATCAATATAATATCCTTTTGCATCACTTGAAAAGTCGGCATATCTAATTGTTACAAATTTATAATTATCATTAGAATCTTTATATATATCTGTTCTATAAGGACGAATTTGTAGTAAGACTTCTTTTTTATTTTTGGTTGTTGATTTTGTAATATCAATATGATTACCAAGTTTTTCTTTGCGATATTTTAAATTTGTCACATAAGGACCAACACCATTTTTCTTAATTTTACCATGCTGTTCCATATAGGCTTTTAAAGGAAACTTTTCGTGTTTGTATTGTAAATATGCCTTTTTAATTAAATCAAAAGTGCCTCGGTCGTGTTGATAAATTAAAAGTTTTTCACTCTCTTTTTCATCTTCGAAAATCTTACTTAAATCTTCTTGTTTCATTTCATAGATGTTTTTATGTGTTTGGATTAAATACTCGTCGTTATCATACTTTCTAGTTGAATAGATTGTTTGGTTTGAAAAACTTCGGTTTATCTTTTTATCTACCTTCCAAGAAAATCTTATATCTTTATCATCTAAATTACCAACATTCTTTAAAAACTTAAGCAGTGAAGAATCTTCTGCCGGGTCAAGGTCAAACACTTCACCAGTATCTTTTTTTGTCACATAAGTTTCTTTTTTTGTTGTTTCTAAATCAAATAAATACTTTAATGTCTTTTGGTTGCTAAGTCCAGCAATAATTAACGCATCTAAAGCGTGATGATTATAGTAATTTCTATCTTTATTAAACGGATTAAACTCTGGGCTGATATGGCGATGTTCTTGATTCCACAAACCTCTTGCGATTCCTCTAAACATATCCGTTTGTTTACCTCTAATAGTTAGAACAGTCGTTTCTATGTTATTTGCTTTAAAATAATTTTTAATAGTCGTCATTAAACTTCGCGCAGCATAACTTGTATCTATTAAATTTCTATTTGAAAATTCTCTTAGTACATCATATTTTGTTATGTCTTCTTCATTTAAAAGATTTCTTCTCTTAAATGCATTTTTTTGATAATTGACATTTCCATTCACATATTCTTTAAACGCATTATAATTGTTTATTGGATAACTCTTTTTTGCTAGTCCACTGCTAAAATATTGAAATGGCGTTCTATTGCCTTTTGCTTGATTAACTTCATGTAAAACTAACACTTTATTATTTAAACTATTATCTTGTGAAATACTTCTAGGAATAATATGATCTATTTCATATGCTTTGGGATCTGTTACAACTTTTACAAGTTCAAGCGGCATCCCAGAATATGCACATTTACCATTTTGCTCGTTATACAATCTAACTTTAAGTGCTGTTTGATTGGAATAATCATTATCTGAAAAACCCGCCTCTTTTAATAATTCTATTGCCTCAGTTTTTTGTTCTATGAAACGTTTTTGATTTTTCGTGTGTCTTGCTGTTGCTTCCTTAGAGTTTTTCTCTCTTGTTGTTTCAATAACTATTCTATCAAAATTACCAAACTCTCCAATAAGTTCGTTTATAACTTTTAATGCTTCTCTATGAGCTCTTCTAGCCACAGCAGAAAGAATTAATGTTTCATCTAAAATTAATTTTGTTATTGGTTTTTCTTCTCGAAGAGATTGAGCAGATAAAATTTGCTGTTGATTTAAATTTGTATTCAATAGTTCTTCTTTTAATAATTTAAGTGCTTTAAATGAAAAAGCATGATATCCATTGTAACCTTTTAAATTAGCAATCTTTAATGCTAAATTTTCATTGTTTACTATTTTAACCACTTCATCTTTTCTTTCTTCAACAACTTGAGTTTTAGTTAAAATATCAGCAATGCTATCTGCTTTTTGTTCTGTAAGTTCAACACCTTCATCTTTAAATATATCTAATAACTCTTTAAATGTTTTAAATTCTGTTATTATCGGTTTTTCATTAGCATTAATTCGATAACCCACTATATCTTCAATTGTTAAATCAAATAATTTTAAAAACCCATCTATGTTATTTGGTTTAAATCTTCCATTCTCTTTTATAACTTGAATTGCTTTTTCCTTTTCTTCTTTTGTAAACTTACCATTTTCTCTACTTACAATGGTCATATTATTTATTTCATCTAATAGATTATAAATTAGTGCAGAATAACTATTTTTGGGCGCCCTTAATTCATCACTATAAACACTACATTTGCCCCTCATTAAATCAATTAAGTTTAATGGCTTTTTATTAATTATCGTTTTGTTTTTTAATACAACATATGAAACATCATCATAATTTGTTACAAACTTCTTTGCTCCAAAATTATTCTTTTCTTCTTTAGAAAAGTTTTTAACAATTTTATTTTTTAAATCTTCTTCAATAACTCTCCATCTTCCGTAAGGCGTCGGACTTTTTTCTGAACCTGGCCCTTCTGAAAAGTGTCTTCTTCTTTCAATTATTGCAATTGCTTCTTCTTTAAATGGTTCAGATAAATTTTGATTTTTAAATATTTGTTTAACTTCTTTAACATAATCTTCTGTTTTAAAAATGTTTTTTTGATTTCTTATTTTTCCTTTTTCTAATCTTTCTAACTGGACTTCAACAACATACTTATCCATTAATTCTAATTTGTTATCTGCCAAAATCTTTTTTGGACTAACATCCTTGTTTGTTGATTCTTCTTCAGCTACTTCCAAGCTTGAACCGCGTCTCTTGGCAATATGTAAAAGCGCAGAAGCTAACTCTTTGTTAGTTAGTTTTTGCGTTAAGCCCTTATATCGTGCTTCATACGGATTAATAGAACTAACATCCTCATCTTTACCGATGATGTTATATTCTACTAATAAATCGCGCATATCTTTTATTCTAATTTTTCGTCTTGATTTTAACCTTCTATTTCCTCTAAAATTGCGTCTTTCTTCATTGGAACTATTATCAGCCTCTTGAAACAGCCTTACCCCTGTGGCAACAACATTATTATCTTGGTCAATAATTCCCCAACCAACAGAGGCAACTCCAATATCAACACCCAAAATTTTCTTGTTCATTTATTTTTCACCTCGCATTTATCTTATTCTACCATAAAATAGCCCTTTTTTGAATTGCCGCTTTTTTATTTCTTATTAAACTCTATTTAAATCACTATTGTATCAAAAATTTTTAGGGTAACAAAACCTTACATAACCATAAGAAATTGGCTACGTTCAACTATACAATGTTTAATTACTCCATCAACTGTATATGAGAATATATAGAATGTTTTCATATCTTCAAAGATATAGTCTCTTTTAACAAGTGCATTAGCATCTGCCGCTTTGAAAAGTTTTACTCCATTAGACATATAATAATCATATCCATCATCTCTTTCAATAATATACATTGGAACATTTCCATATTCTAATACAATTGGCTTTCCATCTAATAAATGTAAACTTCCATCATAACGATAATACTTATCATCTTTTTCAAGTAGTAAAATATTAGTGTCAATAATACCTAATAAGTCATATTCACTATGAATAGATTTGCCAGTTTCTAAACTATAGATGTGTATTTTTTCATTATAATCATCATATAGTGCAACTGTTTCGCCTGGTAATGGTGTCAATTGAAGATACTTATCATATTCAAATGAACTAATTATTTTATTGTTTTTACCATCAACTAAGAAAGCGCCTGCTTCTCTACTTATGATTAAGAAACGATTATTATGATATGCATAGAAGTCATCCATTTCACCAAACTCAAAATTGATTTCCTTAATTTTTAAATCATTATTGATTGAACCTATTCTATCGCGCGTAAGCATTTTAGTCTTTGGATCAATCGCATTGAAATCAAGCCCTGCATCTACTTTAATAAAACCAAACGCATCATCATATAGAACTATATTGTTAATAATAATTGGTAATGCAACCTTTTTAATCTTTTTAGCTGCTAGATCGTATAGTAAATAATAATAGTTATATTTATCATATCCATCGTTAAAATCATACTCTTCTGCGTCAGCATCTAATTCTTCTTCATGATAAAACAACATGTTTCCGTTTGGCAAATAGAAAGTTCTTGTATGATTTTCTTCATAATAATAGTACGCATAAAACTTTCCGTTTTTATAAACTGTAATACCATCAGTATCTGTCTTATAAGCATATTCTTTAATTGTTCGATAGTTTGATAAATCAATTGGTTTGAATTCTAAATCTTCTTCAATTGGTTCATAATCATCAAAACGATAAACCTTTCTAAGTTCATATTCACCCTCAACAAGATCTTCAACTGTAATCGTATATCGTTCAAAAGTGTATCTAACATTAGGATCTATATCAAGTGTATATAAGAGTTTAGCTGTCTTATAATGATAAATCATATGTTTGTTGTCATAACTGATTTTGACATATTCTAAATTCTTGAATGTGACAGTATATGTGCCACCTAACTCAAAGAACTTTTTGCTGCTAATGCTATAAACTTCATTATTTGAAAAATGAATAATATATGCATTACATTCAACAATATTTGCATTTACCTCTAATGTTCTTGTTTCAGGAACTTCCTTTTCAAAACGCAAATCTAAAAATTTTTAGGGTAACAAAACATATTGCCGGTATAAATCCAATTAATCCAAGTTTTCAAATAGCAAAAATTTTTAGGGTAACAAAACTATACGTATAGCGTACTCTTTTTTTTTGCTTAAAAGTCAATCGTACATCAACAAAATAGTTGTTTATATTTTTTGGTTTTTAAAACAATTTATTACGACTTTTTTATTTATCGCATTACTGTCGCATCTTTTAATATCCAAGAGCCGCCACCATATTTTTGACTTTGAATATTTACTACAATTTTTTCGTTTTCTACTAAAATTTCTTTATGCTTTTCATAGACTTCTGGAAAGACAGTAATTTCTACATCACCCAAATAATCAGTCATAGTAATAAAAGCCATTTTCTCGCCTGACTTAGTTGTAATTTCAGAAACCCTTTTAACTAGTCCAACTACCCTTTCAGAACTCTTTTTAAATGTTAAGTTTTTAATACTTGTGAGCTTATGTTCTTTTTCATATTTTATTATGTCCGTTAATGGGCTTACATCTAAATTAAACCCAAGCGCTTCTTTTTCTTTTTCTGCTAAGTATTCTAAATCATATTCTTCATAAACTTTTTCTATTATATCAACAATTAAATCTTCATATAAAATAGTTGAAGCTGATCTTTCTTCATACATTTGATGTTTCGTTAGTTTAAAACAATTCAGCGCTCCGCTAAAGATTAAGTTTTCTAACATTTTATCGCTTAAAACACCATTTAATCTTAATTTAAAATCATCATAGTTTTTAAATAGACCATTCTTTTCTCTTTCTTCAATTATTCTCTTAACTATTTGTGTGCCAATACCTTTAATGCCTAAAAGCGGATAATATATTCCTTTTTCTGCCACTAAATATTCATCTGTTGAAATATTGATGTTTGGCGGATAAACAATTATTCCCCGTTTTCTTAAATCATTAATGCTATAAAAGATGTTTGTATCATTAACCATTTTTGATAGTAACACCGCCATAAAAACATCATAATAATTAGCCTTTAAATATGCCATTTGATAAGCAACTAAGGCATAAGCAACCGAGTGTGACTTATTAAATCCATAATCAGCAAATCTAACAATATAATCATAAATCTTTTCAGCCAATTCTTTCGGTCTATTATTTTTAATACTCTTTTCAACAAAGATTTTTCTTTCTTCGTTTAAAATCTTTTTATCTTTTTTAGATATTCCAACTCTTAGCATATCTGCTTCACTTAAAGTATAACCAGCAAACTCTTCTGCAATTAAAATTATTTGTTCCTGGTAGACAATAATGCCATAAGTTTCTTTTAAGATTTTTGCTAAACTATTATCAATATAACTAAACTTTTCACCATTTCTTCTATTGATATAAACATCGATGTTTTCCATTGGCCCTGGTCTATATAACGCTAAAAGAGCTACAAGGTCATTAAACTTGTTCGGCTTTAATTTTCTTAAAACATTTCTCATTCCTTGAGATTCTAACTGAAATATTCCTAAAGTGTCACCGGCAGATAAAAGTTCATATGTCTTTTTATCATTTAACGATAATTTATTTATATTTATATCAATGTTTCTTTTTTCTTTAATTATTTCTAATGTTCTTTTAATAATTGTTAAGTTTCTAATTCCTAAAAGGTCAATCTTTAAAAGACCCATATCAACTAAATCTTCATGCTCAAACTGTGCTTGGTAGATTGTTGGTCCTTGTTGTAAAGGTAGATAATATCTTAAGTCTTCTTCCGCCAGTATAATTCCTGCAGCATGAGTCCCGGTCTGTCTTGGTAGACCATCTAAACCTTCTGCGAGTCTTTTAACCTCAGCTAATTCAGTGCTCAAATTTTCTTTTTGCTCCGTTAAGATTTTTACGATTTGATTTGTTCTATCGGGTGAATATCCTTTTACCCTGCAAACATCACGAATTGAACTTTTATCTGAAAACTTACTAAAAGTATTAATTGATAAAACACGATTTGATCCATATCTGTTTTTAATATATTCAATAACCTCTTCTCTTCTATCATCAGGAAAATCCATATCGATATCAGGCATTGTTTTTCTTTCTTTGTTTAAAAATCTTTCAAATAAAAGACCATACTTAATCGGATCAACATCGGTGATATTTAATGCGAAACTAACTAAACTGCCTGCAGCAGAACCTCTACCCGGCCCAACTAAAATATCATTATCCTTCGCATATTTAACAAAATCCCAAACAATTAAAAAATAATCATTATAACCTAAACTATCAATAACTGTTAATTCTTTTTTTAATCTTTCATAATAAACTATTTTATCTTTTATTCTTTCTTCTCTCAAATACTTTTCTAATCCTTTTTTAGTTAAAGTGATTAAAGCATTTTTACTGTTTTTAACACCCTTTACTTTAGGTAAATTAAACTTAGGTTTCTCATATTGAAACTTAAATAATGGATATATTCTTTTTAAATTACTAAAGACTTCAGGATATAACGCATATCTTTTTTCTAATTCTTTTAAAGTTTGAAAACTAAAATCATAATCGCTAAAGTCGTTATCTTCTTTTTGAATTTTAATAATTAAATTAAATGTTTCTTTGTCTTCTTTTCTATATGCCATATAGTTAAGTGGCACCAATAATATCTTAAACTCATCAGCAAGTTCCTTTAACTTAGGTGCTACCTTTCTTTCTTGAACATAACTCTGAAGGCTTAAACCAATTGAAAAATGATTTAGCTTTTCTTTATAGTCAATTAAGATGTTTCTAGTCTCGTTCAAATTATCATTGATGATTGTTTTATCAATGTTTGATTCGTGTCCAGAAGATATAAAATATAGGCCTTTTTGGAAAGGTAATATATCATTAAGTTCCAATCTTTTAGTTTCTCCTAACTGAATTGTTGAAGATAAAATATTTAAGTTTTGATAACCTTCTTTATCCATCGCATAAGCAATAACCGAACATTCATAACCTAAATGGATAATATCTAATTTCATCCCAATGATATAAGGCGTTAAAGCATGCTTAAACAACTTATATGAACCGTATAAGTTATTTGTGTCATTTAATGCGCTAAACGGATAATCTTCGCTTTTCGCGTCGTTTATTATATCTTTTAACTTGTAAGTGCTATTTAAAAGATTATATTCACTTAAAAAACCAAAAGCTCCTATCAATGTTAACACCTCTATATAAGTATAACATAAATTAATAAGCCTTTTTTCTTTTTTTAATAACAATTATAGTTGTTAAACCTACTAATGTAGCGCCTCCTATAGCTAAGAGAAAATAAAAGATTTTCTGCTCTTCTGTCGAACCTAAAACAGTCACATTAATTGTTTTATATGCATGATTGCCAAACTGATCTACTGCTTCAAAAGTAACTGAATATATCCCAGGTTTATTGATATTCACATCGTTATAAATAATTTTTAAACTAATCTCACCTGGTTCTGATAAATTATCTGTCACCCTTGCATACATTAAAAAGTTAACATCTTCACCTTTATTTATTTCCATATCATTAGCATGAATAGTTGGTTTTATTAAGTCCCTTACTACAACAGTTAATATCTCTACACTTTCATTACCTGAACTATCTGTTAGTGTATAAATTACTTCATACGAACCTACCAACGCATAATTAATATTATTTGTTATTACTAAATTATCTAAAGTAACTTCGTCATAATTATCACTAACTTCTACAAACGAGTATAAGTCAATTTCTTCATTAACATTAACTTCAACTACATCTTTACTTAAAGTTATTGTTGGCGGTATATTATCAACAATTGTAACCATATCATTATAAATAGTTTCGTTGCCGCTTTGATCGATAACTCTTATATTAATTTCTTTATCTCCTAACTCGTTTGTGCCACCTATTATTTCATAAATAATTGTTGGATTCGGATCATAATTATCTTCTATCAAAAAATACTCTTCTACTAAAAAAGCATCACCAACTTGAATAGTTAAATCTTTTAATTTCGTAATAGTCGGTTTAATTAAATCCACAATTTCTAAGGTTTCAGTGTGAAAAGTCTTATTACCAGAACAATCACTTATCGTATATAAAATTTCATAAACTCCTATCCTGCTGTAATCTACATTGCTACTATCAACTATTATTTCTATTTGGTCTTTTTGTGTATAGTTATCACTAACTACTAAACCTATTAAATAGTCTGGTTCGTCTTGGCCATAAGCAATTTTAAAACTAGATGAGGATATAACTTCTGGTGCAGTTAAATCTACAACATGAAAGTAGTATGATCTAATTTCTTTTTTATTATATTTGGGTGAGACCGCTCTATGATCTAATCTATATGTTCTTACATTGTTGGTGTTTATCACACTTTGAGTTGTGTAATTAACATAGTTATTTTCCACAAAAAAGTCAGGGTCTTCATAACCCTCTTTTAATTTTATGTTAGACTTAACTCTCGCTAAGACTACTTGTATATCTTCACCAAGTTCTACCTTCACATTAAACTCGCCCCAAACAAAGATATCTTCATCTGTTGCCAATATTAAAAAACCATTAAAACATATTATTAAAATCCATACTAATAGTAATCGTTTCATTTTCTTCACCAATTAATACTTACATTGGTATTTATTAAATTACTTTAATATTTAAAACTTTAAATATATTCTTCTTGATTCATTTAGATTTCTCATTCTTTCGCTTACAAGATAACACTGCTTATACTTGTGTTCGCTACTATAGTTTTCCATTAACCTTTCGCTAACAAACAAACTCACATAGTGGTGTTGAATTGAACCCGTACCCGCAAACAATGTTTCTTGCAAGAAAAGATTTGCGTTATTTTGATCATACTTATACTTAAAGTATTCTTTTAATGCTAACTCAAAAGGGTCTTCGCGATATTCTACTTTTGACCATCTCTTTAAAACTAAATCTTCTCGCCCATTTAATTCATCAATTAAAAGTTGCGCTAAATCATTTTTCTTCTCTAAACTTTCAAAGTTTTCATATCTCTTAAAATAAACATGGCTTAATCTATAGCTCTTATACATTTCTTCATCATCCAAATAATCTTTAAAATTATCAGGTTCTAAAAAGTATGCTAACGCTGCAGTTGATCTAGCTTTTAATTCTTTTATTTTATCTTCTAAATTAAATAGAAAATAATTTTTTAATAGTTCACTCACCGCATTATTATAATATGTAAATGAACTTTGGTATAAAGCTAATTCATGCCTTAATTCTAAATACCACAACTTTAATAAACTAGCATCTTCGAATTCATTATTAAATTGTTTTAAAATTTCTCCAGCTGAAAAATGATTTTCAGTTTTAATGTAATATTGACATAAAGCTAACATGAAAATATGCATTTCAGCAGTATGCATTACATTAATGTTTTGGAGTAACAACTTAACAAGTTTAGGGATGTTTGAAAGTTTGTTTTCTTTAACCATCATGCAAAACTCAATTAGATTAGATTGAAAATCGTTTCTTTCACTAACAAAAGTCTTTAGCTCTGTTTCATAACTGCGAATATTTAAAAAATCTTTAATGGTCATTAAATACCATTCATTCATTATCGTTGATTGCGCTAGAAATTCTTCATTAATTTCTAAATCCTCCAAAACATTACTTAAATAATCTAAGTTAGGTTTTAAAAGATTATTTTCTATTTTTGATAAATACGAAATAGAAACTCCCGACAACTCACTCAAATGGTTCAATGTTCGCTTTTTTCCCTTTCTTTTCAACTTAATGTTTGCTCCAATTTTACCGACAATTGTCCTTTCTTCTTCTTGTCTCTTTTTTATTAACCTTGCAATTTCAGTTGTTTTCATATAATTCCTCCTAAATATATGTTTTATTGGATTACATTAGTATGTCTTTCATTTAATTAATATATACATTTTCAATTCTTTTGTTTACTTTTTTGTTTTTTTTAGGTACACAATTTTATATATTAGTCAAAGATTTATCTTTTGTCAAATCGCTTTTTTATACAAAAACATCAAATATATCTTTTAATTACTTCTATTCGTTTTTAACCTTTTAATAGCGCAGTTAATTTTCTTTAACTTTTTTTGTATATACTTTATTTTTTATATTATTTTAATTTTCATTTTACGCATAAAAAAACACACCAAAATTGCTGTGTTTTTATTATTTATTGATAAACCTATCTATATTGTTCTTTCAGTGGAAACTTGCATATATCAAAAAATGGACAATTGTGACATCTAGGGTTTCTCGCTAAACATTGATATCTACCAAAAAATATTAATTGGTGATGCAACTTAATCCATGTGTCTTTAGGGAAAATCTTATACAAACTATTTTCAACTTGAAGTGGGCTTGAATTCTTCTTTGCTAATCCTAACCTAATTGAAACTCTTTGGACATGCGTATCAACAGCAATCGTTGGTTTATTAAAAGCGTTCGCTAAAACAACATTAGCTGTTTTTCTACCAACGCCCGGTAATGCTTCTAATTCTTTTCTTGTGTTAGGGACAATACCATTATGTTCTTCTACTATTTTTTTTGATAAGCCAATTAAATGTTTAGCTTTGTTTCTGTATAGTCCAATAGACTTTATATGATTTTCAACATCTTCTTGTTTGGCATTGCTTAAAACATTAGGGTTCGGATAACTTTTAAAAAGTGTTGGCGTTACTTTATTAACTGCTACATCCGTTGTCTGAGCTGATAGTACAACCGCAACCAAAAGTTCAAAATTATTAGTGAAGTCTAACTCTGCTTTCGCATTAGGAAACATCGCTTCTAATGTTTCAACTATCCACTCCGCTTTTTTTATCATTTACCTACTAACTTCCTTAAAAAATCAGCTGTTTTTTCATCAATGTTTGTTTCCTGAGCAAATGTTTCACTTCTTAAAATCTTATCAACATAATTGACACTTTTTCTACCGTGTTCTTTTGTTGTTTCGATTGCCTGATCAATCTCTTCTTTTGTATATTCATCAGTAAACCATTGTTTAACTATTTCTAAATATCTAGGTGTTAGTGGTTTGTCAAATGTCTTTTCTAAAACTCTTATTACATACTCAATATCAGTAATACTTTTGATTTCTTTATCCCTTTCAATGTCTTCTTCTAGAAAGTCTAAAATTTTCGCAAATAAAGGTTTTAAATCAAAGACCTCTTTAAGTTTCTCATTAGATGTTTTTCTTTCAAACTGAATGCTTATAATATCCTTTTCGAAAAGAGAATTGACAATCTCGCCAACAACATTCGTTTTTAAAGATGTCATTCTTGCTAACGTCAATGTTGATAAACTGTATCTTTTTCTTTGAGCTAAATTTAATAGTTGCATTAAGACAACAACCTCATCAGAAGTTAACTCTAATTTTGATTGATATTCAAATATTAATTGATGATAATTTATGAGTCCTTTATCAAATAATTTCCCAATCATTTCCTTTACTCCTTTTTTACCTTTTTAAGAGCTTCTTTGGCAGCTCTTTGTTCGGCTTCTTTTTTAGTCCCTGCGGTGCCTGTTCCTAACACTTTGTCTTCTAATTTTACAACAATTGTAAATCTTTTATTGTGTGATGGACCGGTTTCATTTGTTAACTCATAAACAACATTTTTCCTATCAGTTTGAACTAACTCTTGAAGTGTAGATTTATAGTCTTTAATATTTTTAACTTCATCTAAATGAGGAACAATTAAATTATTAAAAACCTCTTTAACTTTTTCATAACCTTGATCTAAATAAACTGCCGCAAAAACCGCCTCAAAAGCGTCAGCATTAATCGTTGGGTTTGTTCTGTAATTTGCCGCATCTAAGCCTTTTCCTACTCTTAGAAATTGTGATAATCCTAAGTGTTTTGCATATATCGCAAGCGCTTCTTCACAAACCGCCTGAGCTCTTCTTTTAGTGAGTTCGCCTTCCTCTTTTATACCTAAATCATACAAGTAATTTGAAATTAATAATTCAATTACGGCATCTCCTAAAAACTCTAATCTTTCATTATCATCTTCGGTCGGATTTTCATTTTTATAACTAGAGTGAGTCAGTGCTCTTAACAATAAATCTTTGTTGTAGAATTTAATTTTTAATTTCTTTTCTAACTTATTAATCATTAAATCTCCCTACTATTTTTGAACTATCTTTTCTAACTCTTTATTAACGTTTTCTATAATGTTTGCTTCGGTAAATAATACTGCTTGTCTAATCGCATTATATATTGCTCTTGCATCTGATGATCCATGTGCTTTGATGACCGGTGAATTTAATCCGTAAACGAGTGTTCCACCAACCTCACTTGAACTCAATCTTTTCTTAAAGTTTCTAAGATTCTTTTTCATGAAAAGATATCCAATCTTTCCACCAAGGCTAGCTGCTATTTCTTCTTTCAACATTTCACCCATTGCTTTTGCAGTACCTTCAATTGTCTTTAATACCAAGTTCCCTGAAAAACCATCAGTAACTACAATGTCTGCTTCAGTTGTAAATATATCAACGCCTTCAACATTACCGATAAAATTAATTAATTCTGAATTTTCTAACAACTCATAAACTTCATTATCTACTTCTCTACCTTTACCTTTTTCAGAACCGATATTTAATAGTCCCACTTTAGGGTTTTCACGTTTCAAATAAAGTTTTGCAACAATTGTTGCGTAGACTGCTAGTTCATATAAATGTTCAGGTCTCAGTTCTACATTCGCTCCAACATCTAATAAGATTAATCCTCTTTTGTCTAATGTCGGCATAATTGGTGCTAATGCTACTCTATGCATGTTTTTCATTCTACGAATAATTAAATGTGCACCTACTACTAAAGCTTGTGTAGCACCAGCTGAAACTATCGCTTGGTTTTCGTTATTCTTTACACTTTCTAGAGCCTTAACTAAACTTGAATCTTTTTCTTTTCTAATCGCTCTAATTGGATCGGTTTCACCCATATCTATTACAGATTCACAGTGCACAACTTTAATTCTTTCATTATTAGTTAAATATTTTAAGATTTCTTCTTCTTTTCCATATAATGTTATTTCAACATTAGAAAGTTCCTTTACAGCAGCCATTGCACCTAAAACTGTTACCTCAGGACCAAAATCTCCACCCATCGCATCCAATGCAATTTTAATCATCTTTAAAACCTCCAATAAACTTATTATTAGTATAAATCATTATAACACTTTTAATTATTGATTCATTATTTTAAGTTAATTTTTATTATTATTTACATTTTGAACTAAATAATAATTAAAGTCGCTTTCGTTAGTAAATAAGTATGCTGCATCCTTTTTAGTTTCTAAAAACAAATTAAAATCTTGATTAATATCTAAATATTTAAAATCAATCATTCCGCTTTGTCTAACTCCTAATACTTCGCCTGGACCTCTGTTTTCTAAATCATACTCTGATAAAACAAACCCGTCGTTATTCTTTTCAAATATTTGCAGTCTTTCAATATCTGCTTCATCGCTTATAACATAACAATAACTTTGTTTATCGCTTCTACCAACTCTACCTCTTAACTGATGAAGTTGACTTAACCCAAAATATTTACCATCAAAGATAATCATCATCGTTGCATCTTTAATATCTAACCCAACCTCAACAACTGTTGTGGAAATTAAAATTGCTCCTTTTGTCTCGCTAAACTTTTCCATAACTGATTGTTTTTCAGCGCTTGATAATTGTCCGTGTAAGACAAAGATAGGTTCAGTAAATATTTCTTTAACTCTTTCATATAAATTTAAGACTGTTTCGCCTCTATGTTCGCTATCAATCGCTGGCGCAACAAAGTATGCTTGATTACCTTTTTCTAATTCCTTTTTAACATGCTCAAAAACGCTATGTTCTTGTTCAGTTGTGAAATACTTCGTAATAACCTCTAATCTACCTTCTGGTTTTTCATAGATGTTGGATATTTCCATATCGCCAAAAACAACTATCGCTAACGTTCTTGGAATAGGCGTTGCAGTTAAATAACATATATCAGGATTACCTTTAGTTTCAAGTTTTTCTCTTGCAAGAACTCCAAACCTATGCTGCTCATCTATTACAACAAATCCTAACTTATGAAACTCAGTATCATCAGTTATTAATGCGTGTGTTCCAATAATTAAATCATATTCATTACTTTTAATTTTTTCTTTTAATTTTTCTTTGTTTTTTGTTGAACCTGTTAATAAGCATGTTTTAATTTCAGGATGATTATTAACAAATGTTTCATAGTGCTGATTCGCAAGCACTTCTGTCGGTGCCATTATTGCGCTTTGAAAGCCAGCAGTCTTCGCACCATAAATCGCAATCGCTACAACTATTGTTTTACCCGAACCAACATCACCTTGAATTAATCTTTTAACCGCATGTGTCTTTTTAAAATCTCGAAAGATATCATTAACTGCATCTTTTTGATCTTTTGTTAGTTCATAAGGAATAGTTTTAATAAACTCTTTTATTTTCTTTAAATCATATATTTTTCGTTCTTTATAAACTGAATCAACCTTTCTTCTTTCGTTCATTATATTAAACTGATAATTTAAAGC
The DNA here is from genome assembly GCA_012839355.1 of Acholeplasma sp. Classification (GTDB taxonomy): domain Bacteria; phylum Bacillota_I; class Bacilli_A; order Acholeplasmatales; family UBA5453; genus UBA5453. The sequence goes on along the minus strand of DUNK01000033.1, from coordinate 94,155 downwards.
TTCTTCATATTTTAATCTTCTTAATGCTTCGCTTAAATCATTTTCGCTATAAGGAAAGTGAAGATGATAAACCATCTTATATCTATCAACTAATTTATGTTTATTCATCAGTGTTCTTGGTAGTGTTTCATTTATTTTAACTAGCCTCTCTGCAAAGATGTTTCTAACTATCTTACTTATATTTGAATCATAAATTCCTTCAATATTATAAACAGCTTTAAACTCACTTTTAATCGGTTTTAATATAATTTGCGAGGCATTGATTTCTTTTCTTTTTTTATTAAATCTCCCTTTAACTTGAATAGTCATATTTTCTTTTAATTGATCTTTTAAAAACTCTCTTCTAAAAGCTATTACTTTATATAATTCATGATCAACTAAAAGTTTAAACTGTAAACTTTTTAAAGAACCTCTATGGTCAACTACTATTGGTAGTGTTGCTACTATTCCAACTGTAGTAACATCAGTCTTATCTACTGCAAATAGTAAATTATCTTCCTTAAAAGAATCATATTTTTTTGGATAATTAAAAAGCATATCACTAACCGTATATATGCCGTTATTATTTAATATCTCTTCAGTTTTTTTACCTACACCTTTAACGTTACCAATAGGTTCCATAAACTACTCTCTACTTCTTTTTTGCATCAATAAATCACATAAAGCAATATGCACTGCACTTTCTAAAACTACCATAACTCTTTTAGCTATAAAACTGTCATGTCTTCCTTTAATTTTTAATTTATCCATTTTATTAGTTTTAAAATTAAATGTTTCTTGTTCAATATTAATTGAAGAAGCAGGTCTAACAAAGACATTTACTATTAAATCATTACCATTAGTAATTCCACCATTAATTCCGCCTGAATTATTAGTTAGTGTCTTACCTTCTTCATTAACATAAATATCATTATATTCACTGCCTAACATTTTAACACCTTTAAAACCCACACCAAAACTAACACCTTTAACTGCTGGCACACTATAGAGAATACTAGAAAGAACTGATTCTACGCCACCAAAAAACGGTTCCCCCAGTCCCGCTTCAACATTTTTAATTGTCAGTTTGATAACAGCACCAATAGAGTCGCCCTTTTCACTAACTTCTTCAATATAACTATCTAGTTTCGATAATTCTTTTAAATTACCAACACAGCTAAACTCTGTATCTATTTTATAGTTAGTATGCATTTTCGCAATCGCTCCAGCAATAACTAAACCAACTGTAAGCCTACCAGAAAAATGCCCGCTGCCAGAGAGGTTATTATAACCCTTATATTTTTTGTGGGCGACAAAGTCGGTATGAGATGGTCTAAAAACATCTTTAAATTCGTCGTAGTCGGTTTTTTTAATATCTCTGTTGGGAACTCTAACTAAAATGGGAGTTCCGGTCGTAAAACCATCATAAACGCCCGATTCAATTATATACTCATCTTTTTCTTTTCTTTCCGTTGAACCAAGATAATTAGGTTTTCTTCTTTCCAGCATTTCATTAATTAAATCATAATCAATTTTAATTCCTGCTCTAGCACCAGTAATTAACACGCCAACAGATGAACCATGTGATTCACCATATAGACTAACGCTAAATAATTTACCGAATGAGTTCATCTTCAAACGCCTCCTTAATTAATTTAAAAAGTTTTTCATCATCTATCTTCTTTTTATTCCAAATAGACTGACTCTTAATCCCTTGAAAGATTAACATTTCAAGCCCGTTATATGATTTTTCAGCAAGGCTCATTAATTTTGTTGTTAAAGGATTGTAAGTTAAGTCTATAATCTTATTAATTTTTTGATTGCTTTTTTTAATTGGAATTCCTTCATTTAAAATATTACCAATAGGTGTACAGTTAATTAATAAATCTATTTCTTTAACTTCTTTTATCTCTTCATAACTAATAACGTCTTTAAATCCTTTTTTATCTTTTTTATTTCTTGAAACATTAATCACTTCTATATTTTTATCATTTAAAACATGAAAGACTGTTTTAGCACTTCCACCAGTACCTAAAACATACGCTCTTTGAACATCTGCTAAAACATTGTTTCTTTCAACTAGTTTTAAAAAACCATAATAATCAGTATTATCTCCCACTATTAAACCTTCATCATTTAAATAAATAGTATTTACTGCCCCTATTTTATTTGCTGAAATAGTAACTACATCTAAATACTTAATCACTTTTTCTTTATAAGGAATTGTTACATTAAATCCTTGATACTTTTTCTCTTTTAATAAGTTTAAGTATTTAATTATTTCTTCTTCATCAATATCAATTAATTCATAAACCAATTCACAACCTAATCGTTTGCCAATCAAATGATGGAGTTTAGGACTCATTGAATAAGAAATTTTTTTACCGATTAAACCATACTTATTCATGTTGCTGAATGTCTTTTGAAGATGAAAAGATAACTTCATAAATCTTTTTGTAGTAATTGTGATATTTAGTTTCTATATATTTACTATTATTAACTATAACTTCACTTTCACGATTTTTATCTTCTACTAACAAATTTTCTTCCTCTTTAATCTTTTTAATTTCTTCAATAATTAAAAACCTTTCATTTAAAAGGATAGCTATCTTTTTGTCTATTTCATCTATTTGGGCTCTCTTATTTTTTAACTTCATTTGTCTTACCCCCAAAGTGTCTCATATCTTCAAAGAATGTAGGATAACTTTTACTAACCGCATCTGCGCCTTCAATAATTAACCCATCCTCTAAAACAGTTGCGATAATTGCTAAACTCATCGCGATTCTATGATCATTAAAAGAGTTAACTGTTATTCCACCCTTTAATACTGAAGGATAAAATGTAATTTGATTATCTTCTACTTCAAATTTGCTTCCTAAAAGTTCTAAATTATCTGTCATCGCTTTAACTCTGTCTGATTCTTTATATCTTAATCGTTTAATTCCTTTAATGATTATTTTTTCATCGCTCAATGCTGCTAGAGCAAATAAAATCGGCCCTAAATCAGGCGAGTTAGAAATATCAAAAACAAGGTTCTCTGGTGTCGGTCTAACTTTTTTTAACGTTATAGAATCACCAATAGAAATATCGCAACCATAATCTTTTAAAAAACCTAAAATCGCCTTATCTCCTTGAAGTGATTTTTCTGGTAAACCTTTTAATTTTATTTCATGTCCAAGAGCGTTTGCAACTAAGAAAGATGCTGCCTGAGAATAATCACCTTCAATAACGAAATCAGTTGGAATATATTTTTGATTTCCTCTTATATATAACACTTTTTTTCTCTCTTCAATCTTAATATTAAATCTTTTTAAAACATCAATTGTCATATCGACATAACTCTTAGATTCATAGTCACCTTTTATAACAATTTTTGAATCATCTTTCAGTAAAGGTAACGCAAATAAAAGACCACTTATAAATTGGCTTGAAACATCACCAGGGACAATATAATCACCAGGAATAAGTGGTCCTTTACAAGTGATTGTGTTGTCTTTTTGTTCGTAAAAAAGGCCTTTTTCTTTAAAGATATCTTCAAAAGGTTTCATTGGCCTTCTCGCCAGAGAATCGCCTAACAAAAAGGTTTCCTTTTCTCCGGTAATTGTTGAAACCGGAATTAAAAACCTTAAAGTAGAGCCAGACTCTCGTGCGTTAATTTGTTTGCCGATGTGTCTTATTTCTCCACCTAAAACACCAATCTTATCTAACCGTGTTTCAAATAAGACTCCTAGCCCTTTTAAACCTTCAATTGTCTGCAAAGTATCTATTGCATATAGAGGATTATAAATGGTTGATTCGCCATCTGCTAAGCTTGCGGCAATTAGTGCTCTATGCATCAAACTTTTAGATGGAACAATATAAATCGAACCACTCAATTTTGATTCTTTAACTTGATAAATCATTTAAATCCTCCTCCTTTATTTTTATTATTTTCGCTCTGCCCAATTCGGCAATTACAACAAAGTTTAAATCATCATCTTTATTCTTTTTATCATACTTTATTTTACTTAAATATTTATTGGAATCTCCTGTGAATTTTTCTAACTTAAACTTTTTATATAACTTATTTAAAACAACTTCTACTTCTTTATTTGTTTTGTTTATTTTAATTCCATACTTGATTGCTAAGTCCATCCCTTTTGCGACAGAGTACCCATGCTTAATTTCATAGTTGTGATAACTTTCTATTGCATGGCCAAATGTATGACCAAAGTTAAGTAGCATTCTTTTATTTTCTTCATATGGATCTTCTTCGACAATTTCTTTTTTAATCTTTACAGCCATTTGAATCATCTTTAAATTATCTATCTTTTCTTCTAATAAATAATCTATTAATTCTTTTGATTTAATTAAACCTACTTTAATAACTTCTGCCATCGCACTTTCATATTCTTCTCTTTTAAGTGTTTCTAAATATCTTGTATCAATAAGAACAAACTCAGGCTGTTTATAAACTCCTAACAAGTTTTTCCCATAAGTTAAATCTATCCCTGTTTTACCACCTATAGAACTATCACACATTGATAATAATGTTGTAGGTATATTAACGAATCTCACGCCTCTAAAAATAGTCCCCGCAATAAAACCTGCTAAATCTCCAACTACTCCTCCACCAAAAGCGATTATTAAATCTGTTTTTTTCATTTCTTTTTTCATTAATTCATTAATAGTTTTTTCATAAACAGTTAATGTTTTTGATTGTTCACCTGGTTCAATAACTATTAAATGAAATTTAAATTCTTTAAATCTTTCTTTTAAATAGTTTTCGTATATTTCATAAATGTTTTTATCTGTGATAATAAATAAAGTGTTCTTTTTATAATTTAAAAAAAACTCTTCAATTTTTAAAGAGTTACCCATAAAAATATCGTATTTATAAAATTTAGTTTCAATACTTAACTTTTTAATTGTAACTCCTCCTTTATCAAAGAACTTTTTTTAATCTGTTTACTTCTTTTACAAGACTGTTAAACTTATGCAATTTTAAAGATTGTGCACCATCAGAATAGGCTTTTTCTGGATGAGGATGAATCTCAACCATTATTCCATCAGCACCAACGACTAAACTAGCCAAACTTAGTTTTTCAATCATCTCATATTTACCACTAGCGTGAGATGGATCAACCATCACTGGTAAATGTGATAATTCTTTAACCGCTAAGACGGCGGTAATATCAAGCGTGTTTCTCGTATATCTTTCAAAGGTTCTAATTCCTCTTTCGCAAAGAATAACATTCGGGTTCCCGCCTTCTAAAACATACTCTGCGCTTAAAAGCCATTCTTCGATTGTTGCCGACATTCCTCTTTTAATAATTACAGGTTTTTTCTGTGCACCTAAAACTTTTAAAAGTGGATAGTTTTGCATGTTTCTTGTCCCAACCTGATAAATATCTACATAATCTTTAATCAAATCTACTTGTTCAGGACTAATCACTTCTGTAACAACAACTAAATTATACTTGTCTGCTACTTCTTTTAACATCTTTAATCCCGCAATTCCTAAACCTTGGAATGAGTAAGGTGAAGTTCTTGGTTTAAAAACACCGCCTCTAATCATTTTTACATTATTATCTCTAAGATTTTCAGCGATTTCAATCATAGTCTCTTTATCTTCAACCGCACAAGGCCCAGCAATTATTTGAAAAGATCCACCACCGATAGTTAAGCCTTCTTTTACTTTAATGATTGTGTCTTCTTTTTTATAATCTCTACTTGCAAGTCTATATGTTTTTTGAATTTTGTGAACTTTATAAACTCCTTCAAATGCTTCAATATGCGAAACATTGAGATTCATAGTATCGCCAACTACCCCAAACATCTTAATTTCTTCGCTTGAGATATCTTTCACACTAAAACCTCTTTCAGTTAAAAAATCAACTAATTTTTTAATTTCTTTTTCAGTTGCATATTTTTTCATTTGTACAATCATAAAAAAGTCGCTCCTCAACTACTTGTTTTATCAAATAAACTTTCGTTTATTTTATCACATTAAAACACTTAATACAATTTAAAACTAATTACTCTTTTTGAACTGCTTTGTCTTTTTGTAGACTGTCTCTAATCTCTCTTAAAAGTAAAATCTCTTCGCTCACTTCTAGGATTGTTTCTTCAGTTTCTTTTTCTTCAGCTTCTGTTAACTCTTCGCCAGCACGGATTTTTCTTAAAAGTTCCTTTCTCTTTTCTTCACGGAGTTTTTGGAATCTTACTGCTAATCTAACAATAATAAATAATGTTAAACCAATAATTAAAAAATCAATGATGTTTTGAAGAAATCTTCCCCAGTACATTAAAACTGCACCATCAGATAATACTAAATTACCAGCACCATCAACCGCTGCCGTTCCTCTTAAAACCCAATATTGACTTGACACATCTCCTTGATATGCAAGACCAATTACAGGCATTAGAATGTCGTTAACTAAACTTTTAACAATCGCATTGAAAGCTGCACCAATAATCATACCAACAGCTAAATCCAAAACATTTCCTCTCATAATAAACGCTTTAAAATCTTTAAAAAACATTCTCATTTTCTTGCTTCCTTCCCTTCTACTATCTTTATTATTTCTTCTATTTTATTAATAGTCGTCGTATCTAATTTTTCTAGTTTGTTTTTTGACTGATGACCATTAAGAAATAAAACCGGAACAAACCCTAAACTCTTCGCGAGATTATAATCAGCGTCTGTATCTCCAACTAACAAACACTCACTATTTTCAATCTTGTTTTCTAAAATATAACTCTTCGCCACATCTCTTTTTCCAACCGCTAAAACATTATCTGTACCAAGTATTTCAGTAAAGTATTTATCAATCTTAAAATGCCTTAACTGTTCTTTTAAATTATCGGTTTGTGAAGCGGATAAACAGATATTGCTGACTCCCATTTCTTTTAGTGTTTTAAGCGTCTTTTCAACACCTTCATAGAGCGATTGTTCGAGACTTAATGGTTGATATTTTCTAATAAAATAATCGCCCATTTCTTCAAATGTTTGATGCTTAAATTCAATCCCTGCTTTTTTATAATATTCTTTAATCGGAAAACCAAACACATCTAAATATTTTTCATAACTTATCTCTTCTTTATTTTCCATTTTTAAAAGTTCATTTAATAGTTCCCAACAAAGAATTCTATCATCTAAAATGGTCCCATTAAAGTCCCAAAAAACATATTTAATCATTATAACCTCACTTATGATATGGATGATTTTCCATTATTTTAAACGCACGATAAATTTGTTCAACTAATATTAATCTCATCAATTGATGTGGAAAAGTGAATTTAGAAAAAGAAAGTTTCTCATCAGCAGCATTTAACAAGTCTTTATGAATGCCATATGATCCACCAATAATAAATACTATATCTTTCTTACTTGTTGTAATTAAGTTTTCTAAATGGCTTGCAAACTTAATTGAATCAAATTCTTTTCCTTTTCTATCTAGACAAATTACATAACTATCTTTAGGTATCTTCTTTATTATATTATCTTTTTCTCTTACCATACCTTCTTTGACCGGCTCATCTTTTACCTCATGTATTATAAAAGGGTATGGAAGCTGTTTAATATAATTATCAATTTCTTCAAGATAACTTTTATTTTTAACTTTACCAACTGCAATTATATATATTTTCATAACTCTATTACCTCTAACGGTTCATCTGGCTTAGCTTCAATAAATGTTACATTAGAAAAATCTACTTTTTGCGCTTTTAAAACTTCAATATATGTTTTTTCTATATGCTCACTCGTATTACACTCTTCACTCACATGAGCGTGGATTAAGTGCGTTGTCTCTTTACCGATAAGTTTTGAAAAATAATAAGCCGCATCATAATTAGATAAATGCCCTTTTTCATTTAATATTCTATTAATTAAATAATAAGGTCTAGTAGAATTCGTTAATAAATATGGGTCATGATTAGTTTCTAAATAATATAAGGTTGCGTTTTCTATTCTTTCTAAAACTCCTTTACTTAAATAACCTGTATCAGTTATATAAACAATTTTAGATTTAGCATTAGAAAATAAAAAACCTAACGGCTCACGTGCATCATGAGATAAAGGTAGTGGTAAAACATTCAAATCTTCTATTATAAACTCTTCAAATGCGCCTATCACATTAACTTCATCATCAGATAGTTGTAGTGCTTCTTTCGTTCCTAATGACATATGAAGTTTAGGACTTATATATCTCATTAACACCTTTAAACCCTTAACATGATCACTATGTTCATGTGTAATAAAAATATCTGTAACATGTTTTATATTTACGCCTATATCTTTTAATGCTTTTTTAATTTTTGTATAACTGATTCCTGCATCAATTAAAATCTTTTTATTGCCCGTCTCTAAATAACTTACATTTCCTTTAGAACTAGATGCAATTACATAAAATTTCATAAAACCACCTATAAATATTCTAACATATTACTTATTGTTTTGATAAAGATTAAGAAATTTGGTATCATATAGTTTGGATGAAGTTTTAAAATTCATCTAGAAAAGTAGAAAGAAAGCGTTGCATTCATATTATAACTATGTTATATTATAAATGCTGTAATTTTTTTATCAAGGAGTGAAAAAGGTGAAAACAAAATATTTATTGAAGAAAGTTGTAGCTCTTATTATTGTACTAATAGCAGGATTTGCATTAGCAGCTTGTAAGGGTAGCACGAAAAAAATTCCTTATGGATCTTTAGATGAGACTGTATATCTATCAGGCGATGGTTATAAGATCACTAAAAAAGAGCTATACAAGGAAATGAGAACAAACGAAATAAGCGTTCTCGAAAAAATGATTTATCGCCTAATTTTGGCTGATGAAATTGAAACAATTAACGAAAACAAAGCTAACTATAAAGATGATTTTGTTGATATCGTTAATGATAAAATCTTTTTTGAAGATGATATCGATGAATTAAAAGAAATGAAAGACGAAGACATCAACAAACTTGTTGCGAAATTCGTTGACTTATTGTACTTAGAAGGAGTAGTTATTAACCCAACTGATGTTGATACGGTTAATTTTACTGAACATAGTCAAGTAATTCTTGATTTCTATATTATCGATGTTGCGAAAAAGATTCATGCTCAAAAATTATTGGATGAAGAAATTTTAGATGAAAAATCAGATTATTATATTGATGTTAAAGATGCTCTTCAAAACTACTACAAAAATGAAGTAGAAAAGAAATATCCTTTAAGTTCAATTAATATTCGCTTTACTAATAGTTATGAAGCAAACCAAACATTAAGACATTTTAACTTAAAATCATATCGTTCAAAATGGTATTTAGTTCCAAACCCAAGAGTTGATGTTGTTGAAGGTTATGCAAGAGATGTTTTAGTAGAACTTGACTTAGAAGATAAAAATGGTAGTTTATCAGAATCTGAACACCAAGAATACTATGACAAGTATGTTGTAAACCCAACTAGAGAACCAGTTGAACACGCTGATGTTTCATTAACACTTGATGAAGTACTTGTTAAATTCTTTGAAATTTATAACTTCGTTTATCCTTATAAAGCAGAAGTTGATACTAATTTATACTCAACAGTTGAAGATGTGTTAAATGCTCCTGAATTAGTTAATGATGATGAAGAAAATTTAGGTCAATTTACAAAACTTTATGATGATTATCCAAGTGCTCAAAGTTCATTAAGAACATATATCTATGACACTTTAAGCACAGAGGAAGATGGTACAAGATATACTGCTTCTCCTCGTAACTATGGAAACTATTATTTCCTTTCATTTAAACTTAAGGATCATAACGAAGATATCAAAGCATATTTAAACGAAGATGATGAGTTGATTATTTATACAGATGAAACTGAAGAAACTTTAACTGACTATGCTCAAGAATATTATGATGAAATCGCAAAATCAAAATTATCAAGCACTTATATTTCAACTAAATTTAAAGATTTATTAAAAGAAGCTAAAATTGTTGTTTATGATGAGGTTCTTTATTTACACCTTAAACGTGAAGAAGTTCCTGCAACTTTAAGTAAGAAAAATAGTAATACTGTAGTTGTAAAAGTTGATGATAAAGAAATTTTAGTTGATGACTTATACGAAGAGTTAGAAGCTAAGATTGGCCCAAACATCGCTATGGATATGGCAGTTAGACAGATTCTACTTAATAGTGATTATATGGAAAAAATCACTGATGAAATGAAGAAAGAATATAAAGATAACGTTGAGAACGTCATTAGAGAATTTAGCCAAAACGGTTATGAACAAAGCGGTATGCCTGCAAGTATGGGTAGAAAAAACTTCTTACGTTTGTCATTCAATAGCGAAACTATCGAGGAAGCAGTTGAAAGAGTTTATATTAGAAACGAACTAGAACGTTTATTCTATATGGATTATGAAAGATTTTATGGAGATGTTGCTTATGAAAAATTTGCCGCAGTGGCTAATAGATTAAGAAATCAATTCTTCACAATCTCTTCTTCTCACTTATTAATCTATGTTGATATGGATGAAGATGATGAACCAGATAATCCTGAAGATTTCTTTAAAACATTAACAGAAGTTCAAATCGCAACTTATAAAGAAATGGTTGTTGAATTAATGCAACTAATCCACGATAGAGCTAGTAAGCATTCAAGCTTCGCGGCAGGATTAAGAAGCGTTGTAAGTGACTTCAATGATTCTACTAAGTTTAGAACTGACTTATGCGATGCTGATGAAAACATCGAATATAGACCAGAATGCACATGGGCAAAATATAAGCGTTATGGATTCTTCTTAAAATTTGAAGACTTAGGTGATATTAACCATACAGCTAACTATCCTGATAGTGACAGTGGCTGGGATAAAGATTTCTTCGCTCGCTTACACCACTTACACGGAGAAATTAAAGCGGAATATTATGATGTTGATAAAAAATTCCCAACACAATTATTAGATGATAAACCACTTAGTTATGATGGTGACGAAGAAAACTTAGGCGTATTAGAAACATCCTTCGGATGGCACTTAATCTTAGTTACAGGTGGAGATGTTGCGAAGAGCGCTAAGTTCACTTATGAAGATGATACTTATATTGATAGTGAAGATGAAGAGAGCTTAAAGATCTTTGAAGAAATTAAGGTTAAAGACCGAGAAGGTAACGAAGTTATCTTAGATGCTTATAGCGCTGATGATGACATCTCAGTTAACCAAGCAAGAATATTCATGTATGAATCTACTACAGATCGTGGTGTTGTATCACTCCCTAACGATGTACTATCTGCATTAAACAATTATTTAACACCTATTAAAACTAAGTATGAAAGTAATTACACTAAGATGTTCTTACTATATAAATTACTTAAAGAAACAAACTATACTTACGCAAACCCACAATCAACTGTTAAATTAGACGGTGTATTAGATGTCAACATGAGACAATTCTTAGAATATAACGAAGACAACGAATTATTCTTAGAAATTTACGCAGATTGGTTTGACCTATTTGGTTAATAATAATTGATAATAATAAAAAACTTGGAACGCAAATTCCAAGTTTTTTTATTTTTATTTTACTTAATTTTATTTTTATAAAACTTCATTCTGTCTGCTACACTAATATTACCAGTAAACTCGCCTTCTTTTATTTCTTTTAACTCTTCACCGATGACCGCAAATTTTGAATCTATTGTATCAATGTACCAAACGAGAAGTGCTTCTGCTGTTTGAGGTCTTCTTGCTGAACCAAAATTAGGTAGTCCGTGATGGCTTAATAATATATGATTAAGCATTAATACTTCTTCGCTATCTTCATAGCCAAGTCGCGCGGCTTCTACTACTAACTCTTGACTAATCATTACTAAATGACCAATTAATTGACCTTCTACTGAATATTCTTCCGCTTCAAAACCACCAAGTTCAACTACTTTACATAAATCATGTAAAATAATTCCTGCATAAACTAAATCTTTATTGATAAAATCATAAACTTCTAATATCCCTTCGGCAATTCTTAACATCGTTTTCGTGTGATGGCTTAATCCACCTATATATGCATGATGAAACCTTACTGCTGCAGGATATATGTAAAAGTTCTTTTGATGACGATTATAAAGATTAGTTGTTATTTCTTTAATTATTTTGTTTTCGATTTGGTTTAAATACGATTCTATTTTCTTTTTAATATCTTTAACTGGTAGTTCAGAAAAATTATAATAATTTCTCAGTTTTTCTTTAATCTCTAAAAAATCATCAATACTTTCAATTAAATCCTGAAAGTCATTTAAAATATATTGAGTCTTATTATTATGATTAAGAGTTTCTTCTACCTCAAAAAGATAAACTTTGTTTATTTTAATTTCTGCGGCTTGTTCTTTTGTCAGTTTAATATTGTATTTTGTACCATCTGCAGTACTAATATTACAATTAAAAAAGTCTTCGCCAATATTCATATTTTCTACTTTACCTTCTAGTTTCATTTCCTTACTCCTTTAAAAATATATATGTTCCAGGTTTTTCTACATAAAGTTCATGTTCAGTTGATTCAACTATCTTATAACCATCAAAAATAAGTTTATAGTCTCTTTCAACTGTTAACAATTCTTTTACATAATCGTTTTTAAAAAACAACCTAATTTCTTTATTTAAATCACTTAAAATAAATTGACTTGTTTTCTCATATGCATGTGTATCAACTATTTTTATTTGTTTTCTAATTCTTGCGTTAGTATCTAATCTAAAGACTTTATATGTCTTTCTTAAAGTAATTAAATCTTTTGTTGTATTAACTAAATCTTGATGTTTGTCTCTTAACTCCCAGTCAATCTCATTAATTGAGTCTGGATGACGGTATGAGTTTTCAACTCCTTGTTTAGTTCTTAAAAACTCTTGACCTGCGTGGATAAACGGCATGCCTTGTGAAAGTATCACAACTCCCATCGCTAGTCTTGCATAATCTTTAATCTGTTCTTCTGTTAAATCTTTATTTAATAATTTAATTCTATCATAAAATGTATGATTATCGTGACACTCAACATAGTTCAACGATTGAGTTGGACTAGATAATAAATATTTATCCAATGAACTACCTGTATATAAATAATATAAATCGCTTCTCTTAACTTGCCCGCCCATCGCATAACCTAAAATATTATTAAATGTACCACCTTTAATTAACTCTCTAAATCTATCATTAAAGAAGGCAATGTTAGGCATAAATCTTGAATTAGTCATATTAGCGCGATGGCTTTTTGGAATATTGCTTGGCATATTCCAACCTTCACCATAAATTAAAACATCAGGGTCAATAGCTTTCGCTTCAGTAACAACTTTATTCATCGTTTCTATATCAATTAATCCCATTAAATCAAATCTAAAGGCTGAGATGTTATATGTTTCCATCCAATGTTTGACTGAATTAACAATAAATCTATGTATTTTCCCTCTTTCAGTTGCAACATCATTATTACAACCGCTAATAGTAGTTCGCATACCACTTTCATCATATCTAAAAGTATAGCCTGGCACGAAAGCTTCCATAGAAAATGTTTTGACATTATAAACATGGTTATAAACAACATCCATGCTCACTCTCATTCCTTTTGAGTGAATATAATCAATTAATTCAATTAACTCATTAATTCTCTTATATGGATCATCTGGATCAGTCGCAAATGAACCTTCAACAACATTATATTGACTTGGGTTATAACCCCAGTTATATCTTTTAAATTGATCTTTTTCATCAACACCTTCAAAATCATAAATTGGTAATAACTGAATATGGGTTACACCAAGTGAAGCAATATAATTAATTCCTTCATTTTTATGATTTTCTAATAAACCTTTAAACTTACCCTTATTAACTGCTTTAGATGTTTTAGAACTAGTTAAATCTCTAATTGAGGCTTCATAAATAATTGCATCCACTGACTTACCGCTAAACTCTGGTTTTGGATGTTTAAACTTTCTAAACTTCTTCTTATCTACAACATAGTTATATTCGCCATTTGCAGTTGAAGCAATCGCGTAAGGATCTGTAGTAGTTTTAAACGATTCATTAACTCTAACTCGATAACGATACTTAACGCCTTCTAAGTCTTCATAAACAACTGCTTGCCAATTACCAGTAGTTAAATAGCGTAAATCAATAAACTCACGACTTCCATCTTTTTTTACTAACTCTAATTCTATTTCTTTCGCAACAGGACTCCAAACCTTAAACTTCGTTTTTTCTTTTGAATAAACAAAACCATAATCGTTCCCATCACTAACATACAGCATATCAAATAGTTCAGTCCTAACAACTTTACCCATCCTTAAAAACGAGCGATTATCATCCTCATCCACTACAACATAAGATTCATTTAACAAAATAGTATCATCAATACCACATTGGTATTTAGTTTCATTGCCAAGCGGAATTATAGCATAGATAATAAGTTCAGTAGTAAAATTTTCCGCCTCTAAATGAAACCTTTTATGGTCTTTATATATACTATTTGGGACGATTAAAGTTATTTCATTAAAACCATCTAAATATGAATAAAAATCATTCTTCATTTAAATATGCCTCACAATATTTTAATAAGCTTTTCTTATCGTTTTTAAGTTCTCCGTTTAAAACTTTAAATGCCAATTCATTTAAAATTTTATTGAGCCATGCTCCTCGCTTTTTATCCGTTAATTTTAATATATCATTACCTCTAACTTTTAAATCAGTTAAACTTCTTAAAGGCATAGTTTCAAATTTATAACGGATATCTTTTATTTTATTATCAGTTTCACCTAAATAATATAAAACTAGATTGGCTAACACATTAATTTCTATACCATAATCATATAATGTAAAATAATTAAATTCTTTCCCTTTTTCTAATAACTCTAAAACTTTTTGATATTTATTTTTATCAATGTTAGAAAACTTCCACTTTGTATCTACTTTACCATTTAAATAGAAACATAAACTATAAAATACTTCAACAGAAATATTTTGATTAATATTTTTGTAGATAAACTCTATCCCCTTTTCTAAACCTGGTAAGTATTTATATAAATCACTTCTGTATAAACTCTTGATAGCTTCATTTTGATGTTTACCAGTTAATGCTTTTTGCATTTCTGTCATTACTCTTTCGTTTGGTAAGAGTTTAATTTTACTTGCGTTTTCTTTAATCGCTTCTAAAGTTTCTTTTTCAATTTCAAAACCTAACTTTGACTCAAAATAAATCGCTCTTAACATCCTTAAAGCGTCTTCGTTAAATCTTTCATTTGGATTACCGATCGCTCTAATAACTTTATTGTTTAAATCTTCCATTCCACCAACATAATCATAGACTTTATAATTTTCATCCATCAATAAACCATTAACAGTAAAGTCTCTTCTTTTAACATCTATAGTTTCTAAGTTTGTCAGTTCTACTTCATCTGGTCTTCTAAAATCTGAATAATTTCCATCAAGTCTAAAAGTTGTCACTTCGATTTTATTATGTTCGTGGACAACGGTGACTGTTCCATATTTTAATCCTGTTGGAACTGCTTTATTAAATAGACGCATCACTTCATTTGGTGTAGCATCTGTAGTTATATCAATATCGTTAACTTCTTCCTTCAGCAAATAATCTCTTACACAACCACCGACAAAAAAAGCTTTAAATCCGTTGTGTTTAAGTTTTCTTACTACAAATTTGCCATTATCAATTGATTTCACATCATCACCAAGATTAATTATAACATGTATTGTTTGATATATTCAAACAAACTAAACAATTTCTACTAATTTTATGCTTATGAGAAATAATCTTTTAAAGACATGTTATAATAATTACGGTGATAAGATGAAACAGGTTAAAGAACATGTTGTCGTAGAAATCGAAATAAGAAAATCAAAATTTATTGCCAATTTAATCCCCGTTCGTTCTGTTACAGATGCGGAAAATGAACTTGCGTTAATCAAAAAGAAACATTATGATGCAACGCATAATTGTTATGCATATGTCGTTAACGAGCAAAACAATCAAAAGATGAGTGATGATGGAGAACCTTCAAGAACTGCAGGTTTTCCAATTTTAGATACTTTATTAAACAACAACTTAGACAATGTTTTATGTGTTGTAACACGCTACTTTGGTGGTATTAAGTTAGGAAAAGGCGGATTAATTAGAGCCTATAAAAACACAACTTTAGAGGCAATAAAAAAGGCTTCTTTCTATAAAGAGGAAGCCAAACAAGTATATGAAACAATAGTCCCATATACAATCTATGATACTTTTTCTCACTTCATCAAAGATAAAGCGATAGTCTTAAAAGAAGACTTTGCGGTTAATGTAACCATTGAGTTTTACTTATTAGATATCGAAATTTCTGAATTAGAAAATCAATTCAATGGACAATTAGAGTTTGCTAAAAAAGAAATTATTAAAGCTCAAACGCCCTTAGAATAAGTAAATATATTCTTTCAAAAACTGAACCAAAAACATGGCCACCTAAAAGCGCTAATAAAGTGTACGCACTTCTTATTTGCCAAACGTGGCCTTTTTTAAATATTTTTTCAATCTCAGTTGATTGAAGAGTTTTGAAAGTCCAAATAAAACCAATTAACAAACCACCAAAATAAAAATAGTCGTTCATTATTTTGTTCCGAATAAACGGTCTCCGCAATCTCCTAATCCAGGTACGATATAAGCATCCTCGTTTAAGTGACTATCCATAGCTGCTAAATAAATAGCAACATCAGGATGATCAGTAGCAAGTCTTTTAACTCCTTCTGGACAACCAACGATACCGATAAATCTAATGTCAGTTACTCCTTTTTCTTTGAGCATTGAAATTGTAACACTTGCTGAACCACCTGTCGCTAACATTGGATCCACTACTAAAACCACTGCTTCAGTAATGTTAGGAGGTAGTTTACAAAAATACCAAACTGGTTCAAATGTTTTTTCATCTCGGTAAAGTCCAACATGACCAATTTTTGCTTGTGGAATTATCGTATGAATTCCTTCAACCATTCCAAGACCTGCTCTTAAGATTGGAACAATAACTACTGGTTTTTCTAAAACATAACAAGTCGTCTTTTCCATCGGTGTTTCCACCTCAACCGGAACACTCTTGAAGTTCTTGGAAAGCTCATAGGTAAGCAACATTCCTATCTCGAAAACACTTTCTCTAAACTCTTTTGGCCCGGTGTTTTTGTTTCTGATGATTGCCATTTTATGGTCAATCAAAGGATGATCTAATACTTTTAAATAGCCCATTATTTCACCTCATATTCATTTATTTTGTCTATTCTTTTTTGATGTCTTTTTTCAAATTTTGTTTGTCTATAAACTTCTAAATATTTAATTGCATCTTCAAGTTTAGTTGTTCTTCCACCAAAACTTATAACATTTGCGTCGTTATGTTTTTTGGCTAACTCAGCAGTCTCTAAACTATAAATTAAAGCTGCTCTAATACCTTTAACTTTATTTGCTGCAATTGAAATACCAATACCTGTTCCGCAAATAACTATACCTAGTTCATATCCGCCCTTAATAAACTCTTCGGCAAGTTTAATTCCATAGTCTGGATAATCAACAGATTCTTCGTTATTTGTTCCTAAATCTTTGTAGGCAATTTGATTTTCATTAAAATATTTTATAAGTCCTTCTTTTAATTTAAAACCTGCATGATCTGATGCTATAACTATCATTAACTTCACATCCTTTAATCTTTGTTTAAAACTTCTTCTATTTCTTCTTTTGTAATTGTTCCTTCTCTTAAAATTTTAACTTCATTATTTGTTAAGTCAACAGTTGTTGATGCAATATTTAAATATACGCTTTTTTCATCGTGATAAATATAGTCAACTTTATTACTAAAAAGTTTTTTTATTTCATCATAATTAGTTAACTCTTTTTCTCCGCTAATATTTACCGATGTTGTTACGAGTGGTCCGTTTTGTCTAATTAATCTAACTACTCCTGGATGGTCTGGTATTCTTACACCGATAGTTTTATTTCCTGTCTTCTCGTAATATTTCAAAGATGAAGGAAGAATTATCGTCAGTGGTCCTGGCCAAAAAGCATGAGCTAACTTTAATGCTCTTGCATCTAAAACTGCTAAATCATTAACAGTAACTAAAATATCACATAGGACTGGTAACTTTTTTTCAACTGGCCTGTTTTTTATTTTAAATATTTTCCCAATCGCTTCATCATCATAAAGCCTACAGCCTATTCCAAAAACTGTATCTGTTGGAAAAATAACTACTGACCCTTCACTTAAAAAACCTTGTTGTAAACTATAATTTTCCATCTATTTCCCCTACTTCAATAAATGTAATTCTATCATATCCGCTTAAATCTTGATAGAGCGTTACTTTCGCATTTGGATAAACGCCTAATATAATTTTTTCTAATTCCTTAGCGGTATCATAAGCGTGTTCAAACGCAATCACACCATTTTCTTTTAAATAATCTCTAGACTCACTAATTATTCTTCTATAAAAGTTAAGTCCATCGGCACCACCATATAAAGAAACTTTTGGTTCATGTTTAACTGTTTTGCCGATATAACCATAATCTACAATATAAGGTGGATTAGAAACTATAACATCATATTTTTCACCTTTAACAGGTTCATATAAATCTCCTAATTTAAACTTAACATTAGCGCTTAGTTTTTGATTATTTTCTTTAGCAACTTCTAATGCTTCATTACTAATATCTACTGCTGTAACTGAAACATTATCTAACTCTTTATCTAATGTTATGGCTATACAACCTGAACCTGTACCTATATCTAAAACATCTATTTTTCTATCACCAAAATTATCTTCAATATAATAAATTACTCTTTCTACTAATTCTTCTGTTTCTCTTCTAGGAATTAAGACACTTTCATTTACTTTAAAATCATATCCGAAAAAATTTTGTATTCCTGTTATATATTGAAAAGGCATTTCTTCTTCTACATACTTTCTAATTGCTTCATTATACTTTTTAATAACTTCTTGGCTTGCTTCTTTATTTAAATTAGCGTAAATGTTTGCGAGTTCTTCTTCTGTGTAATGAATTAATAATAACTTTGCGACAACTTCTTCTAATTTCGCTTTTTTAATTTTTTTAATTGCTTCATCTAATAATTGTTTATAAGTCATTATTAATTCCCTGATTTTTGCAATAATCTTTTTTGATCTTCATTAATTAGTGGTTCAATAACTAAATCAAGTTTACCATCCATAATCGCATCTAGTCTTTGAATAGTTAAATTGATTCTATGATCAGAAACTCTATTTTGCGGATAGTTGTATGTTCTGATTTTTTCACTTCTTTTACCTCTCCCAACCATCGCTAAACGTTCTTCGCCTAGTTTTTCATCTAACTCTGACTGAAACTTATCATAAACTCTTGCCGCAAGTATTTTATACGCTTTTTCTTTGTTGCCGTGTTGACTTTTACCTTCTTGACAACTAACTACTATTCCTGTAGGTAAATGCGTTAGTCTTACAGCTGATGCTGTAGTGTTAACTGATTGACCACCTGGACCACTAGAGAAAAACACATCAACTTTAATATCATTCCATGACAACTCTATATCAAGTTCTTCAACCTCTGGCATCACAATTACAGTCGCAGTTGAAGTATGGATTCTACCTTGCGATTCTGTTAAAGGCACTCTTTGAACTCTATGAACGCCAGCTTCATATTTTAATTTTGAGTATGCCCCTTCTCCGTTTACTAAAAACTCAACCGAAGTAAACCCACCCATAGTACCTTCTTGCACGTTTAAAAGTTCTACTGTCCAACCATTAGATTCAGCATAACGTGTATACATTCTAAACAAATCGCCAGCAAAAATATTCGCTTCATCTCCACCTGTTGCCCCTTTAATTTCAAAAATAACGTTTTTATCATCATGAGGATCAGTTGGTAACAATAATATCTTTAATTCTTCTACCATCGGCTCAACTGTTTCTTTCAAATCTTCATATTCCGCTTGAGCCATCGCTTGAATATCTTTATCTTTATCATCCATTAAAACTTCTAATTCATCTAGCGTTTCTAAAGTTTCTTTATATTTTTTATACAATAAAACAGGCTTTTCTAAGCCTTTTTGTTCTTTTAAAAGTTTTGTCATCTCTTTGATATCGCTAATTATTTCTTGTTGTGTTAAGAGATTTGTTATTTCATTGTATCTGTCTTGCATTAATTGTAATCTATCAAACATTAATATCTCACTTCCTACATCTTAATTATTTTAACATAGATTAAGTCTCATTTCCACATATGATTACATTGATTTTCTCTCCCAAAGTTTATTATTAACTAAAGTTAACATGCAAATTATTTGCTTTAATGTGTAAAAAATAACACCTTTTTATCTTTTTTTAAATATTGAGCAAACAAATTGAATATATCTATAATTTTTGTTATTATATAGGTGAATTACAAAGGGAGGTAAAAATTATGAAATTACAAAACAAATTAAACGAAGCCGTTGGAAACTTAATTTTATTTTATGTAAAGTTACATAACTATCATTGGTTTGTAAAAGGCAATCAATTTTATCGTCTACATAACCTATTTGAACAAATGTATGATGAAATCACTGAAACTTATGATGTAATAGCTGAAAGAATGCTAATGTTAAATATGAAGCCTGTTGCTACTTTAAAAGATTCACTAGCTGTTGCTACTTTAAAAGAAGCTACTGGAAATGAAACTACTAAAGAAATGATTCAACAAGTTTTAAATGATTATAAACAATTAGATGCTAGTTTTAAAGAATTGCTAGTTCTTGCTGAAGAAGCAAACGATGATGTAACACAAGACATTATGACATCTAATCGTGCAGTTTTCCAAAAGCACATTTGGATGTTAAATGCACTATTAAAATAAAAACCTTAATTTTCCTAAATAAAAGCTAATTCGCATGGAATTAGCTTTTCTTTTTATTGTGCTTCTCGTTCGTCTCTTTCTTTTAATGGATAAAATCTTGAATGTTCTTTTTGGAATCTTAACATAAATGAGCCAGTTGCACCTTGACGGTTTTTCGCTACAATAATTTCAATGTTATCACTTTCTTTGTCTGGTTCATACATAAACATTACGATATCCGCATCTTGTTCAATTGCACCTGATTCTCTTAAGTCTGCTAATCTTGGTGCTCGATCATCTTTTTCAACGTTTCTAGATAATTGCGATAACGCTAATACTGGAACTTCAAGTTCTCTAGCCATTAATTTTAACCCTCTAGAAATTTCTGCAACATTTTCTTGTCTATTTCTACGTGAACTCCCTGATTCTTGAATTAATTGTAAATAGTCTATTACGACGAAATCTAATCTGTTTTCTTGTTTAAGTTTACGACATTTAGCTCTTAAATCTTGAACTCTAATACCCGCTGTATCATCAAAATAAATATTTAATGAGTTTAATACTGCCATCGCTGCATTAATATCACTCCAGTCGTTGGCTGTTAATCTACCATTACGAATACTCTTATTGTCAACTAAACTTTCATAAGATAACATTCTGCTTCCTAATTGTTCATTAGACATTTCTAGTGAGAATAATGCCACGCACGCATTACCTTCTTTATTATTTTTAGCTGCTTGAATTGCTAGGTTCATTGCTAAAGCAGATTTACCAACAGATGGTCTAGCTGCTAAAATTATTAATTCTTGTTTTTGAAATCCGCTTGTAAGGAAATTTAAACGTCCTATTCCTGTATTTAAACCTGTTACATCGCCTTCACTACGTTTAACTTCCGCTTTTGATTTAACAGTATCTAAAACTTCATTAATTGTAATAAACTCGCCTGCTCTTCTTCTTTTAATCAGTTTAAATATTTTCTCTTCTGCTTCATCAACATATTCAGTTGCCGTAAGTTCTGAATCAAACCCACGCGCATAAATATCACCGCTTAATTCAATCATAGCGCGTTTTAAAGAATAATCCTTAACTATTTCAATATAAGATTCTAAATTGGCTAGAGTCGGCGTAAAATCAATTAATTCAGCTAAATAGTTACCGCCAACTTTACTCATCATGTTTATTTGAGCTAATTCAGTTGATACTGTAGTTAAATCGATTTTTTCGTTTTTCTCTAATAGTCTCGTAAGCGCATAAAAAACACTTCGGTTTCTTTCCTCATAGAAATCTTCAACACTAAGTTCATCTGCAATTGTTGCGAGAGTTTCAGGTGATAAAAAGATTGCACCTAAAACAGATTTTTCAGCCTCAATATTATGGGGCATTGTTTTTGTATCTTTCACAATTTCCCTCCTACTGTTCTAACACGTTAATCTCAAATGTCGCTTTAATATCCTTTGTTAAATTGACTTTTGCTGTATAAATACCAATTGAGTTAATTTCGCTTGTGAACTCTAATTTTTTACGATCAAACTCAATGCCATTTTGCTCTTTAAAGGCATCGGCAACCATTTTTGGTGTAACACTACCAAATAGTTTTCCATCTTCACCCATCTTAATAAAGATATTAACACTTTTAGACTCAATTTCTTCTTTTAACTTTTTCATTAAGGCAATATGTTGTCGTTCTTTTTCAATTTCTAGTTTGCGCTTCTCTTCCAATTCTTTTAAGTTTTCTGCATTTGCTTCAATTGCAGTCTTACTAGAAATTAAATATCTTGCATAACCCATTGGCACGTCAATGATTTCATCTTTTTTACCTTTACCTTTTAAGTCTTCTAATAAAATAACTTTCATGCTTTCTCCTCCTTCGGCAGTATCACGTAAAATTATCGCTTTTAACTGTGCGTATACTTCTTCAACCGTACGATTTTTTATTTGAACTGCGGCGCTGTTTAAATGTCCGCCTCCACCCATCTCTTCTAAAATAATTTGCACATTTATCTGACCAACACTTCTCGCACTAACTCCAACTGTGTTTTCATCAACATAAGCAATTGTAAAGCCTGCGTTTATACCATCAATTTCAATTATTTTTTCGCTTGCTTTCGCAATTAAAATTCTACTGCGGCTCTTTCTTGTATTATCAACAATTGCCGCATAACCAGCAGTTATTTTCGTTAGTTTACCAAACATATCATCAATTGTTTGGAGATCTTCTTTTGGTAATCTTAACCACGTTTTAACTTTAGATGTAGATGCTTCGTGTTCTCTTAAAAATGCTGCCGCACTAAATGTTCTTGTTCCAGCGCGATAAGAAAAGTCGTTTGTATCAACAACAATCCCGCCATACATAATTGTTGCTTCAATTGGTAGTAAATCAATATCTTCATTATAAAACTGAATCATTTCTGCAACTAACTCTACACTACTTGAAGCATATGGTTCAACATATGAAAAGTCAGCTGGAAACGTTTCTTCACCATGTCTATGGTGATCAATAACAGCTATTCTCGTTGCCTTACTATAAACCTCTGGTGAGGCAACAATTTTTGGTGATTGTGTATCTACTACTACAACTAAAGATTCCTCATCAATCATCTTTAATGCTTCTGCTGTATCAATGATTGATCTATATGTTTTTGGCGCTTCTTTTTCTAAATCTTTTACTATTTTCTTAACAGTATCGTCCATCTCCGCTTCATCGCCGACAATACGGCAAGGAATATCACTAGATTCAACTGCTTTTAAAACACCAATCATCGCACCTAATGCATCAATATCAAAACTCTTATGACCCATAACTAAAACATTTTTTGATTTTTCAACTAAATCTTTAAAGTGTTGAGTTCTTAGTCTTGCTGTAACTCTACTACTCTTTTCACTCGCATCTGTCTTACCACCAAAATAGGCAATCGCCTGGTTTTGAATATTAACAACAGCTTGATCTCCTCCTCGCTTTTCAGCAAGTTCAATTGCGTTTTGAGCTAATTGTTCTAACTCTTCATAACTAACATCCCACGATGCAATACCGATAGAGACAGAAATTCTAACTTGGTGTCTCATCGAAATATTTTTAATTTTATTTAAAACATCAAACTTAGTTTCCAAAATTTTTTCTAATTCTTCATATGTTAACATGAAAAACATTTTATCATCCGTAAACATTCTTAAAAAACCACCATGTTCATAAATCCAATCATTTATTACAGCTAAGTATTCGCCTTTAATATTGTTTTTCTCATAAACATCAAAGTTTTGAAGCGCTTCTTCAATATTATCAATATGAACAATACCTAACGCTGGTTGACGGTTTATATAACGATCTTTAAGTTCTTCTCTTTCTGTTACATCAAATAAATATACAACAAAGTTTTCTTCGTTATGATACATATCATACTTACGTCCAAACAAACTAACAGTTGATTTTAATTCTTCGCTCTTAATTAAAGGAATAATGTCAGGATGAAGTTCATTTAAGTGTTTGTCTGCTAATGCCTTATCTTTAAATATCGTTTCTAAATAAGGGTTATTCCAAGTTACTTTATATGTTTCTTCATCATATAAAAGAATACCTATTGGAAGTTTATAAAACGCCTCATCCCCTATCTTATTAACATAGTAAGATAAGTTGCTCCAAACAGATAGCCTATTTTCTAAAACTTTAATTTTTTCTTGACTATCATAATTAATAATTACGATTATCATCGCCATTAATGCCAATATTACTATAACGAGCAGTAAGTGATAAAGCGATAACTGTTCAATGAAAAGAAGACCGTTTATTGCACCATAAACGAGTACTATTATAAAGACACCTAAAGTTGTAAAAAAGGCAATCATTCTTCTCATTTTCTTCACCTACTTACAATTATAACATGTTTAAAGTAAAACTTTATCAACTAAATAACGTTATTTAAAAGAAAAGTGATTGTAAGATTTATCAATCACTTTTTTTTATTATCAATCATTAACAAATGGTAATAATGCCATGTGTCTTGCGTTTTTAATAGCTACCGCAAGTTTTCTTTGCCACTTTGCGCTTGTACCTGTAACTCTTCTAGGTAAAATTTTTCCGCGATCAGATATAAATCTTTTTAATAAATCAACGTCTTTGAAATCTATATGTGTGATTTTATTATCAGTAAAGTAACAACTCTTTTTTCTTCTAAATCTTCTTTGCATTTTTCTACTCCTTTTTAAAATGGTAAATCATCATCGCTAGCTATATCCAAAGCTGATTCGTATAACTCATCATCTTCTTCAAAACCTTGATCATACTCATATCCTTCACGAGCACTTTTCGGTTCTAAAAATATAACTTGATCTGCGATAACTTCAACGGCTGTTCTTTTTTCGCCTTGTGGGGTTTCATAATTTCTGCTTTGGATTCTTCCATCAACTCCGATTAAAGAACCTTTGCCAACGTATTTAGCCATGTTTTCTGCTTGGCCACGCCACACAACACATCTAATGAAATCTGCATCTCTTTCGCCTTGTTCATTTACATAATTACGATTAACGGCGAGTGAAAAACTCATAACCGCAACTCCAGCAGTTGTGTATGCTAATTCTAAATCATGAGTAATTCTTCCTACTAATACGACTCTATTCATCATGAATACTCCCCCTTATCTTTCGTCTTTTAATACGATGAAACGAATAACATCTTCAGTAATTCTTGCAATTCTATTGAACTCAGCAACTGCTTCATTAGTTGCTTCTACAGACTGCCAGATATAGTAACCTTTTCTGTAGTGTTGGATTTCATAAGCTAGTTCTTTTAAACCCATTTCTTTGTGTTCAAGAATAGTTGAATCAAAGTCTGTAATTGTTTTGCTTAGTCTCTCAATAACATTGTTAAGTCTTTCCGATTCAACATCAGGTTTAACAATATACATTATTTCGTACTTTTTCATTTTTATTCCTCCTTCTGGTCTATTTGGTCATATTAATATAATATGACAAGGATAGTTCTTAATAACTACGCTTTGTTATTATAACATAAAGAATAGTAATATACAATTCTTTTTTCCCGCATTAATTGTTTAACATTCTTTTAATGTTTTGTATATTAAATTCCAAACTTCTTTTACTACTTCATTTATAATTTTCTTTCTTGTTTTTTCTTTGATAATTAACTTATAAGTGTTGATGTTTCCTTTAACAATAATTCCTACATAAACATCACCAACATTTGTATCACCTAAAACTGTTGGCCCAGCGTTTCCGCTAGTCGCTACACTAATATCAGCATTAGCCAGTTTTTGTGCATTTAAAGCCATTATCCTAACAACCTCAGCAGAAACAACTCCGTGTTTTTCAAGCGTTTCTTCGCTCACATTTAATAGTTTGGTCTTCATTTTATTTGAGTATGTAACCAGACCCAAACTAAACACTTCTGATGCACCTTCATTACCAACAAACTCGCTTGCTAACTTGCCACCAGTAATGGATTCTGCAAAAGAAATTGTCATTTTTTTCTCTTTTAATAAGTTTAAAACGTCTTTAGAATTCATCTTTTCTTTCTTTGTGTATCATTAAGTTTTTTAAGACTGGATATATTTCATGTGATAAGCGTAAAATAACTCCAGACTTTAACTTTAATACAACTATACAACTTTCAACATAATTAGATGTTTGATTAAAGAAATATTTAATATATTTAGCTAATCTTACTTGCTTAATTGGTTTTTCTTCAGGAATATTATTAGATGTTATGTAGAAGTTTTCTACATCTTCTAACCTTACCATTATTTGTGAGTGTTCACTTACTTCTTTATTAATTACTCTTAAGTAACTATCTTCTTTATTTGCATTAAATAGTTTTGGCATTTTATATTCAGTATTTTTAAAAGGGTCAGACATAAAGAGAAAATGATAACCATCAGTTAAAACATAAATCTTTTTCGTGCTTAATGGCTTTATATACGGACTTACATGTTGATCTATATAATATAAATCTAAGTCTTTATAATCTTTAAATCTAATCTCATAATATTTATTAACAGTATCCAAATATTTTTTAATTCTTATAACTTTTGGGACAATCATTAACATTCCCATAAGTAAAAGTAAAACACCAGCAAGAATAAATGCTAAACTTGCTCCTATTGGTGGATATCCACCAATAAACCCAACATACAGCAATAAAATTACTGCAACAGCAATTATGACATAAATAGTCATTCTAAGTAAAGACGGAATTAACATTAAAGATCTCGCTAATCTTTTTTCTTGTTGTTTTGTTAACTCCTGGCCTGTTTCAATTTTTAATAATAAACTATTAAATAACATTTACTCTTACACCTCAACATATCTATTTTACCATAAAACATTAACTTTTTCGCTTCATTTTTGAAAATAGACGGTATGTATTTTCTCTCATAATATTAACTAGTTCTTTTTCGTTAATATTTTTAACTTCTGCTAGTTTTAACATTGTATATTTTACATAAGCAGGTTCATTTCTTTTGCCTCGATAAGGCATCGGCGCCAAATAAGGCGCATCGGTCTCAATTAATAATCTATCTATCGGTATCATTTTAGCAATATCTCTGACTACTTCTGCGCTTTTAAATGTCACTATACCACCAACGCTTATATAAAAGCCTAAATCGATAAACTTACTAACCAGTTCAGGATGTTCGCTATAACAATGCATAACACCTTTTACACCTTTATAATCTTTTAATATATCATAAATAACTTCTGCTGAGTTTCTTGAGTGAACAATAATAGGTAGATCAAGTTCCATTGCTAACTTTATTTGTTTAATAAAGTATTTTTTTTGAATTTCTAAAGTTTCTTTGTTTCTATATAAATCTATCCCAATCTCCCCGATTGCGATAACTTTTTTATGATTGGCTTGTTCTCTTAACAAGTTTAAATCTAACTTTTCTCTTGTTGCCTCATTTGGATGAATACCTACAGTTGCATAAACATTTTCATATTTTTCAGCAATCTTAATCGCTCTTATATTATGAGTATTTGTCATTCCAACAGAAATGATATCATTAACACCAAATTCTTTAGCCTTTTTAATGATATTATCTAAATCTTCATATAAAACTTTTTCAGTCAAATGAGCGTGTGTATCAATCATTATTCTTCTTCCTTTTTCAAGTAGTAAGTATATTTTATCATAGAATGATAAGAAAAAAACCATATCCGCTAAGATATGGTTTTTAATTAATTTTAATATTAAGCTAAAATCTTAGTAACTGAACCTGCTCCTACAGTTTTTCCACCTTCACGAATTGAGAATTTAGTTCCTTCTTCAATTGCGATTGGGCTAATTAATTCAACTACCATTGCTGTATTATCGCCAGGCATAATCATTTCAACGCCTGCTGGTAATTGAATAATACCTGTAACGTCTGTTGTACGGAAATAAAACTGAGGTCTATAGTTTGCGAAGAATGGAGTGTGTCTTCCACCTTCTTCTTTACTTAAAACGTAAACTTGAGCTTCAAACTTTTTATGCGGTTTAACTGAACCTGGTTTAGCTAATACTTGACCACGTTCAACTTCAGTTCTTGATACTCCTCTTAAAAGTGCACCAATGTTGTCTCCTGCTTCAGCTCTGTCTAGTAATTTTCTAAACATTTCTACTCCAGTAACAACTGTTTGACGAGTTGGTCTTAAACCGACAATTTCAACTGGTTCGTTAACTTTAACTGTTCCACGTTCAACTCTACCTGTAGCAACTGTACCACGACCAGTAATCGTAAATACGTCCTCAACTGGCATTAAGAATGGTTTATCAGTATCTCTTAACGGAGTGTCAATGTAGTCATCAACAGCTTGCATTAATTCTAAAATCTTTTCTTGTGCAGCTTCATCACCATCTAAAGCTTTTAAAGCTGATCCTGCAATAATCGGAATTTCATCGCCAGGGAAGTCATATTCGCTTAATAATTCTCTAACTTCCATTTCAACTAACTCGATTAACTCTTCGTCATCTACTAAGTCTGCTTTGTTTAAGAATACAACTAACTTAGGTACGCCAACTTGACGTGCTAATAAGATGTGTTCTCTTGTTTGAGGCATTGGGCCATCAGCTGCAGAAACTACTAAGATACCGCCGTCCATTTGTGCAGCACCAGTAATCATGTTTTTAACATAGTCTGCGTGTCCTGGGCAGTCAACGTGTGCGTAGTGACGCGTTTCTGTTTCATATTCAACGTGCGATGTGCTAATTGTAATTCCTCTTTCTCTTTCTTCGGGTGCTTTATCAATAGACGCATAGTCTTTAAATTCTGCAAATCCTTTTTTAGCTAATACAACTGTAATCGCCGCTGTTAAAGTTGTTTTACCGTGGTCTACGTGACCGATTGTACCAACGTTTACGTGTGGTTTCGTTCTTTCAAATTTTTGTTTTGCCATTATACTTTCTCCTTACTATTTATATATTTTAATATAGTTAATTGTAAATTAACTTTTTAACTAATTATAATTTTAACCTATCATCGCTGCTTTTGCAAGTTTTTAACCGTTTCTCTTTGTTATTATCTCATCAGCGATCTCTTTAGGTGCTTTTTCATATCTATCAAATTGCATTACAAATGTTGCTCTTCCTTGTGTTACGCTTCTTAACGCTGTTGCATAACCAAATAATTCTGCCAGTGGGACAAACGCTGATACGCTTATTAAATTCGCACCTTTCATCTCTTGGCTTTCTAATCTTCCTCTTCTTGAGGTAATATCACCAATTACGTTTCCTACATAATCATTTGGTGTAGTAACATCCAACTTCATTATAGGTTCTAATAATGTTGGAGCACATAACTCTCTTGTTTTTCTAAGAGCGTCGCTAGCTGCTATTCTAAACGCTAACTCACTTGAATCAACTTCATGATATGAACCATCATATAAAGTTGCTTTAATGTCCATCACTGGATAACCAGCAACTATTCCTGTTTCTAAGGCTTCTTCTAAGCCTTTTTCAATCGGTTTTATATATTCTTTAGGAATAACTCCACCGACTATTTTATCAACGAATTTAAAGCCTCCACCTGGGTTTGGTTCAAACCTAATATTAACATGTCCATATTGACCTCTACCACCAGATTGACGAATAAACTTTCCTTCTATTTCTGCTGGTTTCGTAATTGTCTCTCTATATGACACTTCCGGTTTACCAACATTAGCTCCAACTCTAAACTCTCTTTTAAGACGGTCAACAATAATATCTAAATGTAACTCTCCCATTCCCGAAATTAATGTTTGACCCGTTTCTTTATCATGTCTAGTTTTAAATGTCGGGTCTTCCTCTGCAAGTTTAATTAGTGCTTGCGCAATTTTTTCTTGGTCTTGCTGAGTTTTTGGTTCAATCGCTACACTAATAACTGGTTCTGGGAAATTCATTGATTCTAAAATAACACTTTGTCCCACTGATGCTAGTGTATCACCAGTTGTTGTTTGTCTTAAACCGATTGCTGCCGCAATATCGCCTGTATAAACTTCATCAGTTTCCTCTCGGTGATTTGCGTGCATTATTAGTAATCTACCTATTCTTTCACGGTTTTCTTTGTTTGTATTATAAATATATGATCCCGTTTTTAGTTTTCCTGAATACACTCTAAAGAATGTTAATCTTCCAACAAACGGATCTGTCATAACTTTAAATGCTAAAGCGACGAATGGTTCATCATCAGCCGGTATTATTAACACTTCTTCATCTTTAGAATTAATTCCTTTAACTCCTGCTACATCGAGCGGTGAAGGTAAGTAATCAATAATCGCATCTAAAACAAACTTAATCCCTTTATTACGGAAAGCCGTTCCACAAAATACTGGGAAAAACTCAACAGATAGTGTACCTTTACGGATTGCTCTTTTAATAAGTTTTGGTGATATCTCTTCACCTTCTAAATAAGCAACCATTAATTCTTCATCGAAATCAGCTAATGTTTCGATTAATTCATTTCTTTTTTCTAATACTAAATCTTTTAACTCGCTCGGAATTTCAATTAGTTTTGGGTTTTCTTCTGGTTCGCCATCATACTCATACGCTTTTAATTCTACTAAATCAATTATTCCGTTAAATTTGCTTTCCGCACCAATTGGCAACTGAACTGCAGATGCCTTAACTCCTAATCTTTCATGAATTGAATTAATTGAATAGGCAAAGTCTGCACCTGTTTTATCCATCTTGTTAATTAAAATAATTCTTGGGACTTTATACTCAGTTGCTTGACGCCAAACCGTTTCAGTTTGTGGTTCTACTCCTGCTTGTGCATCTAAAAGTGTAATCGCTCCATCTAAAACTCTTAAACTTCTAGAAACTTCAACTGTAAAGTCTACATGCCCTGGAGTATCAATTATATTTAATTTATACTCTTTCCAATAAGCCGTAGTTGCCGCACTAGTAATTGTAATCCCACGTTCTTGTTCTTGTTCCATCCAATCCATTTGGCTAGCACCATCATGTGTTTCACCTAAGCGGTGAATTTTATTTGTATGAAACAAAATTCTTTCAGTCGTTGTCGTCTTGCCGGCATCAATGTGTGCCATAATACCAATGTTGCGGGTTTTGTCTAATGGATATTCTCTAGACATAAATTACCACCTGTAATGAGCAAATGCTTTGTTAGCCTCTGCCATTCTATGAGTGTCTTCGCGTTTCTTAACAGCTGCACCAGTACCTTTAGAAGCATCGATTATTTCTTTTGCTAATCTTTCTTCCATTGTTTTTTCATGTCTTAGTCTTGCATATTGCACTAACCATCTTAACCCTAATACCTCTTTTCTTTCTGGACGAACTTCAGTTGGAACTTGGTAGTTTTGACCACCTATTCTTCTTGATCTCGTTTCTAATATCGGCATAATGTTTTCCAACGCTTGATTAAATACAGCCATCGCTTCTTCACCTGTTGTTTTTTCAACAAGTCTAAAAGCACCATATAAAATTGATTGAGCAGTACCTTTTTTACCATCAAGCATTATCGCATTAATTAATTTCGTTACTAATTTTGAGTTATAAATCGGGTCAGGCAATACATCTCGCTTCGGAACATGTCCTTTTCTTGGCATATGTATCCTCCTTTCAAAATAAACCTTTTAAAATCTTCTTATACTATTAATTATTTGCTTGGGCGTGGTGTACCATATTTAGAACGTGACTGCCTGCGTTTTTCAACACCTGATGCGTCAAGAGTTCCTCTAACGATATGATATCTAACACCCGGTAAGTCTTTTACACGTCCACCGCGAACTAAAACAACACTGTGCTCTTGTAATGCGTGACCTTCACCTGGAATATAAGCGTTAACTTCAATTCCATTAGACAATCTAACACGTGCATATTTTCTTAATGCAGAGTTTGGTTTTCTAGGTGTCATTGTAGTAACCCTAACACATACTCCACGTTTTTGTGGGCTATCATAATTTGTATGATGTTTTTTGATACTATTATAGCCTAAGCCTAAATAAGGTGATTTTGATTTTGTTGTCTTACTTTGTCTTCCTTTTCTAACTAATTGGGAAATCGTTGGCATATGTTCTCCTTTCTACTGGCCACATGGCCAAGTGTTCCATTTCTTTTTCAAAATATTATTTTGGCATTACTAAGCCAAAATATTTGTTGTTTGCTTTTGACAGCGATATTATTATACAACTTTTAAAAGTTGTTGTCAATCTTTTTAAAGAAATTAGGAGAGGACCCTTAAAAAGAGCCCTCTTCACTTATTTCTTCTTCCTCTAAATCTTCACCTAAATATGTATAGGATTTTTCTTTTAAAATACCTGTACCAGCTGGGATTAATCCGCCGATAATTACGTTTTCTTTTAATCCGTGTAACTCATCAGATTTACCATGAACAGCTGCATCTGTTAAGACTCTTGTTGTTTCTTGGAATGATGCCGCTGATAAGAATGATTCGCTTTGTAAAGCGGCTTTAGCGATTCCTAATAAAATTGTTTGGCCAATCGCTGGTCGTTTTCCTTCTTTAATTGCCGCTTCATTGGCTTCATAGAAATCTCTAATTGATACTTCTGAACCCGGTAATAAATCAGTTTCTGCTTCATAAATAATTCTTACTTTCTTAAGCATTTGTCTAATAATTATTTCAATGTGCTTATCAGAAATTTCTTCACCGGTAATTCTATATACTTTTTGAATTTCTTCAAGTAAATATTTTTCAACAGTTCTAACATCTGTAGCTCTTAAGAGTTCTTTTGGATCAATTGAACCTTTATTAATTCTATC
Organism: Acholeplasma sp.; assembly: GCA_012839355.1. Lineage (GTDB taxonomy): Bacteria > Bacillota_I > Bacilli_A > Acholeplasmatales > UBA5453 > UBA5453. The sequence goes on along the minus strand of DUNK01000033.1, from coordinate 61,149 downwards.
GCCCGGCTTTAAGATGTCGCCTTCTTTAACTAATAATTGTGAGTTTGGATCTAATGTGATTTTCTTCTCTTTTGCTTCTTCTTTACCTAACTCAGTTATTGTAACGATAATCTCATGAGCTTTGTTTTCGATTTTCTTAACCTTAGATCTTTCTTCAACAATTGTCGCTTTACCTTTTGGCTTTCTTGCCTCAAACAACTCTTGAACACGTGGTAAACCAGCAGTAATATCTGTACTTGATGCAACCCCACCTGTGTGGAATGTACGCATCGTTAACTGTGTACCAGGCTCACCAATTGATTGTGCAGCAATAACTCCAACCGCTTCGCCCATTTCAACTATCTTGTTAGTCGCTAAGTTTCTACCATAACACTTCATGCACACGCCCGTATAGCTATTACATGTAAATACACTGCGGATACGAACTGCCTTAATACCTAAGTTAGTTATTTCTTCAGCAATTTCATTAGTAATTAATTCATCGCGATCAACAAGCATTTCTCCAGTCTTTGGATGGAATACTGGTTCACCTGCAAATCTACCAACAATTCTATCGTATAGTGGAATTGTTTCTTTTACTTCGTCTTTTTCAACTGAGTAAAGTGGTTCAACTAAAACTGTTTTATCTGTTCCGCAATCTTCTGCATCAACAATCACATCTTGCGCTACATCAACTAATCTTCTTGTTAAGTATCCTGATTCAGCAGTCTTTAAGGCTGTATCTGTAGATCCTTTTCTCGCTCCGTGAGTCGAAATAAAGAACTCAGAAACTGTTAAACCTTCTTTAAAACTTGCCTTAACAGGAACTTCAATAATTTCACCGGTTGGGTTTCTCATCAGTCCGCGCATGCCTAACATCTGTGCGAAGTTAGATGGGTTAGCACGAGCTCCTGAGTGGAACATCATATAAATATGGTTATCATACTCAAAGTCACCCATAACACCTTTTTGGATATCTTCTCCGGCTTTTTCCCATTCTTGAATTACTAAACGGTATCTTTCTTCATCTGTTAATAAACCATCTTCATAGTTTTCTTCAAGTGCCGCAACTCTTTCTTCTGTCTCTTTAACTCTCGCTGCTTTACCTGAATAAACTTGCATGTCTGAGTGCGATACTGTAATTCCTGAAACTGTTGAATATTTGAAACCTAAATCCTTTAATTTGTCTAAGATTTTTGAAGTTTCATTAATTTCAAATTGTTTAAATACTTCCGCAATAACTTGCGATAAATATTTAACTCCAAACGGATCAGGATTTTCTAGTTTTTTAATCGCTTTTCTTGCATCTGTTCCTTTTTCAAAGAAAAATCTATCATCTGTATAACCAACCAAATTATCTCTTGTCGGTTCGTTTAAATATGGGAATGACCCTGGTAAAATATCGTTAAATATTAATTTACCTAAAGTTGTAATTAAATACTTGTCTTTTTGACTTTCAGAAAACTTCTTATTAATTGAGTTTGGATTTAAAATAATTAATGTGTGAAGTTCAATTTCACCATTTTTATAAGCTAAGTATGCTTCATCCATACTAATATAAAAACTACCTTCATTCTTTAATCCTTTTTTACTCATTGTTAAGTAATAGTTTCCTAAAACCATATCTTGTGAAGGTGTAACAACCGGTCTTCCGTTTTTAGGTGAAAGAATGTTGTTAGAACCTAACATTAAAAGTCTCGCTTCTGCTTGTGCTTCGTGACTTAAAGGTACGTGTACAGCCATTTGGTCACCGTCAAAGTCAGCGTTAAATGCTGTTGTTACAAGTGGGTGTAATCTAATCGCTTTACCATCAATTAATTTTGGTTGGAAGGCTTGAATACCTAAACGGTGAAGAGTTGGAGCACGGTTTAATAATACTGGGTGTTCAACAACTATTTCTTCTAATGCATCCCACGCTTCAGGGTCTTTATTATCATAAGATCTTTTTGCTTCTTGTAAGTTACCAAAATGGTCTGTTAGTTCTTTAATAACGAAAGGTTTAAATAATGTTAGTGCCATCTCTCTAGGAATACCACACTGATACATCTCTAAGTCCGGACCAACAATAATAACACTACGAGCACTAAAGTCAACACGTTTACCTAATAGGTTTTGACGGAACCTTCCTTGCTTACCGCGGAGCATATCACTTAATGATTTTAATTGTCTGTTACGTTCAACGCTCGCTTTTTTACCTCTCTTAGCATTATCAATTAAAGCGTCAACAGATTCTTGTAAAAGACGTTTTTCGTTTTTAATAATTAAACGGGGAACGAATTGTTCTTTTTGTTTCTTTAATCTGTTGTTTCTATTAATAATTCTGCGATATAAATCGTTTAAATCTGTTGTTGCGAATCTACCACCATCAAGTGCAACCATCGGTCTTAAATCAGGCGGAATAACTGGTAGTACATCAAGCACCATCCATTCTGGTTTATTATCGCTATTTAAAAACGCCTCAACAACTTCTAAACGTTTAATCGCTCTTTCGCGTTTTTGTTTAGATGTAGATTTTAGTTTTCTACGAATTTTTCTAGCTTCTTCTTCTAAATCTAAATCCATCAATAAACGTTTAACAGCTTCTGCGCCAGTTTCAGCAGTAAATCTGTTTCCATATTTTTCAAAATACTGTGAGTATTCCATTTCTGATAAAATTTGTTTTTTAACTAGTTCAGTTTCACCTGGCGCACCAGGATTAGTAACGATATAACTAGCAAGGTAAACTACTTCTTCTAAGTCTTTGGCTTTAATGTCTAACAATAAAGCTAATCTTGAAGGAGTATTTTTTAAATACCATGTATGAACGACTGGGGCTTCTAACTCAATATGTCCCATTCTTTCGCGACGAACTTTTGCTTCTGTAATTTCAACTCCACACTTATCGCAGACTTGACCTTTTTCTATGTTTCGCTTTTTACCACACTGACATTGATAATCTTTATAAGGTCCAAAGATCTTTTCGCAGAATAATCCACCATCTTCTGGTTTTAAACTACGATAGTTAATCGTTTCATGGTTTAAAACTTCACCATAACTCCACATTCTAATTTCTTCTGGACTCGCAAGTCTAATACTTAAATGTGAAAACTCTTTTGATCCTCTTTTTCGTGGTTTTGTTTTTGCTTTTTGTAATCTTACATACTCGCCAACATCAACCTCTGGTTCTTCATGAATTTCTAATTCTTCAACATTAACACCATAAATTTTAAAAATTTGTGATAATTCTTGCGCAATAAACTCATCGTTTAAAACTAACTCAGCATAAACTTCTCTCTTAATATTAATTAAGTCGTATGTTTCAGTGATGTTTTTAGTTTCTAAATGATCTGTTAATTCCTTTGATAAAGATAAGTTTCTAACTTCTGTCGGTATTTCATATTTCTTTAATAATGGAACAAGTTTTTCAAACTGTTCTTCTTCTTCTCTAAAAACGTATTTTCTAAGTTGAAGTAATGAAAACCCATTTAAGTCTTCTAAAGTATCAATCCCATTTAAGTGGAGAACTGTAACTATATCTTCAGATAATTTTAAATCTTTTAATTTTAATTTACCAACTTCTTTATTTAACATTAGAAAAACCTCCTTCTGCCAAATGAACTCGTATGATCGACTAACGATTTATTAACTTCGTTTTCGCCTGTATCTGCATCAATAAGTTCAACGTGTAAACCTAAGGCTTGAAGTTCTCTAGTTAAAACTCTAAATGATTCAGGTAGGTGTGATTGTGGAATTTGTTTACCATCAGTGATTGCACTATAAACTCTATTACGTCCGATAATATCATCTGATTTAACAGTTAATAATTCTTTTAATGTATGAGCTGCTCCATAAGCATAAAGCGCCCAAACTTCCATCTCACCAAATCTTTGTCCACCTTTTTGAGCTTTACCACCCATAGGTTGTTGAGTTACTAATGTGTAAGGACCAACGTTTCTAGCGTGTAGTTTATCTTCTACCATATGACTTAATTTAATCATATACATAACGCCCACATTAACTCTGCTTTCAAATGGTTCACCAGTTCTACCATCATATAAAACTTGCTTACCATCTTCAGGCATGTCTGCTTCTTCTAATATCTTTGCTAAATCTCCGGCTGATAATCCATCAAATACCGGTGTAGCGATTTTGATTCCTAATTTCTTCGCTGCCATACCTAAATGAACTTCTAAAACTTGTCCGATATTCATTCTGCTTGGAACTCCTAATGGGTTAAGCATAATATCAATCGGTGTTCCATCTTCCATATAAGGCATATCTTCAACTGGTAATATCTTAGAAATAACACCTTTATTACCATGTCTACCAGCCATCTTATCGCCTTCACTAATCTTTCTTTTCTTAATGATATACACTCTAACAACTTCGTTAACTCCTGGTGGAAGTTCATCGCCGTTAGCTTTTGTATAATGTCTGACTGAGTGAACGATACCACCACCGCCGTGAGGAACTTTTAAGCTTGTATCTCTAACTTCTTGCGCTTTTTCATTAAAGATTGCTTGTAAGAGTCTTTCTTCAGGCGTTGGATCTGTATGACCTTTAGGTGTAATTTTACCTACTAGTATTTGTCCTTCATAAACTTCTGTACCAGGGATAATAATTCCTCTTTCATCTAAATATTTTAGTTGATTTGTTGGCGCTCCTGGAACTTCTCTAGTAATTGTTTCTTTACCTAATTTTGTATCACGAGATTCTATTTGTAATTCGTCAATGTGAATTGATGTATAAACATCATCAATTACTAATTTTTCGCTCATTACGATGGCATCCTCGTAGTTATAACCTTCCCAAGTCATAAACGCAACAGTTACGTTTCTACCTAAAGCTAGTTCTCCTTTATCAGTTGCAGCTCCATCAGTAATAACGTCACCTTTTTTAATCTTTTCACCAATTTCAACTAATGGTTTTTGCAAGATTAGTGTATCTTGGTTACTTCTTAAGAAAGTAATTAATTCAAATGTTTTTGTTTCAAGTTTATTTTTCTGACTCGAATTTTGAATTTCTTCTAATGCTTCTAAGTTAAATTCATCTTCTACGCTATAAATAACTTTTCCTCTTGTTGTTTTTATATCTTCTTCTGGCTTAATTGCTACTTCAATTCTATTTGCATCAACATATGTAACGATACCATCAACATCACTAACAATTACAGCACCTGAATCTTTTGCAACACGGTATTCAACACCTGTACCAACAATTGGTGATTCTGGGACTAATAGTGGCACTGCTTGTCGTTGCATGTTAGCACCCATTAACGCTCTAGAAGCATCATCGTGCTCTAAAAACGGAATTGTTGCCGTACCAACTGAGACAATCTGTTGTGGGCTAACGTCCATTAATTGAACTTCTTCAACTGAAAATACTTTCGTTTCGCCTCTTACACGACCAATTACAGTTTCTTCTTTAAATGTTGCATCATCGTTAATTGGGCTGTTCGCAGATGCAATAACATATTTTTCTTCTTCGCCAGCTGTTAAATAAATATATTCATCAGTAACAACCGGTACATTTTGATCATTTCTAACAACTTTTAAGTATGGTGTTTTAATAAACCCAAACTCATCCACTTTTGAATAACTAGCAAGCGAGCTAATTAAACCAATAGATGGACCTTCTGGAGTTTCAATCGGACAAATTCTGCCGTAGTGTGACTCATGAACGTCTCTAACTTCTACCCCCGCTCTATCTCTTGCTAAACCACCAGTACCTAACGCAGAAATTCTTCTTTTCTGTGTTAATTCTGATAGTGGGTTAACTTGGTCCATAAACTGTGATAATTGTGAACTACCAAAGAACTCTTTTAATGAAGCTGTTAAAGGTCTAACATTTATTAAACTCTGTGGAGTTACATCATTTTCATCAGCAGTTGACATGCGGTCTTTAATATTTTTCTCTAATTTTGATAAACCAATTCTAAACTGGTTTTTAAGTAATTCGCCAATTAATCTTAATCTTCTATTTGATAAATGGTCAATATCAACAATATCACCAATCTCATCATAAAGATTTAAGTAATAACTAATTGAAGCTAAAATATCTGAAACAGTAATAATTAATCTATCTTCACGAGAATCATTTCCGATAATACCAATTACTCTTTCAACCGCCTCTTCATTTCTTGCATCAGCTTTAACTAATACTTCTTCAACAAAAACATCTCTTCTATTAGCTTCTCTATAGTAGAATTCTCCTTTTTTACCTGGCTCTAAGAAATAGGTAATTACATGTTCATCTAACTTATTGCGGTTATTTTGAAGATTTAATAAATCGCTATCCGTAATTTCTCTACCTGCATAAATTAAAGGTTCTGCCTTTTTATTTTTACCATCTAAAATGCCAATATTTGATTTTGCATATACTGTTGCATACTTATAATCTTCAAAGTTCATTAAATTATTGCGGTTTTTATAAATATTAAAATAAACTTCGTTATCAACTAGTGTTCCTTCTTTGTAAAGAAGCGTACCATCGCTTAAATTAACATCCGCTTTAATATACGGAGTTAAATAACGAAGCGACTTGTAAGTTAAACCTTCTCTGTTTTCCATTAATGTTTGTCTAACTTCTGGCGTTAACTCTGTCCCTTTTTCAACAATAATCTCGCCAGTTAATAAGTTTTCAATGTTTTCTTCAACAACAACTTTTCTAGCATATGCTAAAGGTTCAACATTATCTATATTTCCATAAAGTTCAAGTAAAATACTTGTTCTTGCATCATCTTGAATATGTTCAACTTGCCCATGCTCGTTATATTCAAGGAACACAATAAATGCTTTATTTTGGAAAAGTCTTTCTCTAATTTCAGGTGTTATTTTAGTTCCTTTTTCAACTAAAGAAACTAAATTGTTTTCCTCAGTATAAAACGCGTAAATGGTTTCATGAGCATACTGTTCATTTAAATCGTTTGTTTTAACACCAAAAATATTATGTTCAGGTAAGTTTTGAATTGATCTTTCCTTTTCTAAAACAGTCTTTCTAATTGCATCTCTATTTTCTTTTAATATTTCAATGTTTTCAACATTAACAATACTATCTTTTGCAATTACAACCTCACCAGTATTAGGGTTAACAATATCTGTTGCAAAACGATAGATTGTTGGATTTGATACATAAGGAACGCCTTGAGCAATTGATGTTAAACGCTGAGTAACATCAAGTTTTTCATTAAACTTGTAGCGTCCAACTTCTTCAAGATCATATCTGCGCTCTTCAAACATTCTTGAACGAATATATTCTTTTGCTGCTTCAATTGGGATTCTATCTCCTTGACGCATTTTTGAATATAATTCTTCAATTGCTGAATCTGCAGTAATTATTCCATCTTTCTCATCTTTCTTATAAGTTTCATCTAACATGTCGTTATAATAAGGAATGAGGGATTTAATTTCATCTAAACCACTAAATCCAAGTGTGTGTATCATTGAAGTTAGTGTTACTTTTTTAGAACGGTCTAATTTACCATAGAAAATGTTTCTAGCACCTAACTCATACTCTAACCAAGCTCCACGAGTAGGTATAACTTGTGAAGCATATTTAGGTAGGTTAGTGCCTTTATCGATTTCAGTAGTAAAGTAAATGCCACTTGAACGAACGATTTGGCTTACCACTACGCGTTCAGCACCATTAACAATATATGTTCCAACAGGAGTCATCCACTGTAAATCACCCATAAATATTTCTTTCTCGATAATTTCACCTGTACGAACCTTTTCAAGTTGTACTGTCACAAAAAGAGGTCTGCCATAACTAACATCTCTTCTTTTCGCTTCCATAACAGAATATTTAAAATCTTTAAATCGATGATCGGAAAAATATAAGCGATATTCACCATTGTATGATACAACTGGCGAAAATTCTTCAAATAGTTCTCTTAAGCCTTCATTAACAAATTTCTTAAAAGATTCTGTTTGAATTTCAATCAAGTTTGGCAACTCGACGTTATAGTGCATCTGACTATAATTTCTTCTTTTCGCTTTTTTCCCATAGTTTACATCTTTAAATGCCATTCATTTGCCCCCTTCAACGAATTAATGTAACTTTTTTACAAAAAAAGTCCACATATACGCATTTTAATATTATATATTAAGTTTGTCAATATGTCAATGCAAAATATTATTTTTGCATAAATATTACATAATATCCTTTGCTTTTCCTAACAACTTCAGTTGTTTTAAACAGCTTTTTAAGATATTCTAAATGGCTTAATGCGCCTTGTTGTTTTCTAATAACTATAAAGCATTTACCACCTTCTTTTAAATTATTATAAACACCGTCATAAAGCGCAAAAACCCCTTGTTTACCTATTCTTATAGGTGGGTTAAGCGAGATAACATCAAACGCTTCTTTTATATTAGAAAATCCATCAGATTGATAACATTTAGTAGTAACTTTATTTAACTCGCTATTTTTACTAGCTAAAATCACGGCTTTTTCGTTAATATCAGTTTGATGAACAGTTATTTTCGGAAAATTTCTCTTCACCACTATTCCAATCGGCCCATAACCCGAACCTAAATCAAGAAAAGTTCCTTCACCATCTAAATGTTCAATTAGTACCTTTATCAGTAAAACTGATCCAAAATCAACTCTACTTTTTGAAAAAACACCACTATCAGTGTAAAAACGGTATGAAATACCGTTAATTTCTTCTTTGATAATATTAAGTTCATCACTTAAATTAGAATCGTTTGTAAAATAGTGTTTTACCATCTTCACCTTTTTAAGCACGAGAAAAACCCGAGTTTAACTCAGGTCTATCTTATGCAGTTTTTATTACTTAAGTTCAACTACTGCGCCAGCTTCTTCTAATGCTTGTTTAGCAGCTTCAGCGTCGTCTTTACTAACGTTTTGTTTGATTACTCCGTCTGGAGTTTCTGTTAATGTCTTAGCTTCAGCTAATCCTAAAGAAGTTAATTCTCTAACAACTTTAATAACAGCAATTTTCTTATCTCCAAATGATTTTAAAATAACGTCAAATGTTGATTTTTCTTCAGCTGCTGTAGCTTCAACCGGACCCGCAGCTACTGCTACTGCTGTAGGATCTATTCCAAATTCTTCTTTTAATCCATCGACTAATTCTTTAATTTCTAAAATAGTCATTTCTTTTAATGCTTCAACAAATTGTTCTTTAGTAAGTTTTGCCATTTTCATATACTCCTTTTCTTATGCTTGTGTTTGTTCTTTTTGTTCAGCTAACATATTTAGACCAATAGCCAATTCTTTGAGTGGCATAAGTAGTCCTGCTGCAATTTGTGTCAATAATGTCTCATATGATGGTAATGTTGCTAATGCAAGTATGTCGCTTTCTGAAGCCGCTTTACCTTCAATGATACCCGCTTGTAATACTACTCTTTTGTTTGTTTTTGCGAAGTTATAAATGATTCTTGCAGGTGCAACTACATCATCATTACTAAACGCTAAAACTTTTCTATCAACGATTTTTTCAGCTAACTTTTCATAGCCTGCGTCAATTAAAGCGCGTCTTGTAATATTGTTTTTGTAAAATTGCATTTGACAATTTGCTTGATTTAATTCTACTCTTAACTTTGTAGATTCATCTACTGTCAAACCTAATTCATCAAATATAACAACCGTTTTTGCTGCTAAAAGTCTTTCTTTAAGTTCAGCAACTTGTTCCTTTTTTAACAAAACCGATTTTCTCACTTTTGCTTCCTCCTAAATAAATTTAAAACCCTCATAAGCCATAGACAAAGAGGGTTTCTTTTTATTTTCATCTCCTCGGTAGGCATTATTAAGGATTATCCACCTACTGTCTTTGGCTTTTAAGTTTTCTTTAATACTATTTTACGACTTGAACGATTCAACGTCAAGACGAATTCCTGGACCCATTGCAGTTGAGATAGTAACATTCTTCATATATACTCCCTTAACTGTTGAAGGTCTTACTTGGACTAATCTTTGATAGAACTCTTTTGCGTTTTCTACCAATTTTTGAGTACCAAATGATACTTTACCAATTGAGCCTTGAATATTTCCAATACGATCTGTTTTATATTCAATTTTACCGGCTTTAATATCTTTTACTGCTTTTGCTACGTCCATTGTAACTGTTCCTGTTTTAGGGTTTGGCATTAAACCTCTAGGACCTAAAACTCTACCAAGTTTTCCTAATTGACCCATCATATCTGGTGTAGCTACCATTGTATCGAAATCTAACCAACCGCCTTCGATTTTAGCTAGAATATCTTGGTCTCCTACATAATCAGCGCCCGCTTCTTTTGCTTCAGTTGCTTTTTCACCTTTAGCAATAACAACAACTGTTTTTGTTTTACCAGTACCGTGAGGAAGAACAATCGCTCCTCTTAAGTTTTGGTCAGCATAGCGTGGGTTAATGTTTAAACGGAAAGCTATTTCAACTGTTTCATCAAACTTAGCTGAGGCAGTTTTTAAAAGAAGTTCAAAAGCTTCTTCAACTGGATATCTTTTCTGCTTATCAACGAGTTTAACAACCTCTTGATATCTTTTTCCTCTTTTCATTTCTTTCCTCCTAAAATGTGGTAATCGGGATAATTACCTCCCACAAATTAGATACATTAATTAAATTAATCTCTAATTGTAATTCCCATATTACGGCATGTTCCTCTAATAATTTCCATAGCCGCTTCTACATCATACGCATTTAAATCAGGTAACTTCATTGTTGCAATTTCTCTTAACTGTTCAGTAGTGATGCTTCCTACTTTATCAGCATGTGGAGAACCTGATCCTTTATTAATACCAGCCGCTTTTTTAATTAAATCACTTGCTGGTGGTGTTTTCGTTACAAACGAAAATGTACGGTCTTCATAAACGCTTATTACAACTGGAACTATATAACCCATTTGATCTTTAGTTCTTTCATTGAACTGCTGTACAAACTGAGGAATATTAACTCCTGCTTGTCCTAAAGCTGGACCGATTGGTGGTGCTGGAGTAGCTCTTCCAGCGGGAATTTGCAATTTTACAAGTTTGGCAACCTTTTTATCCATTAGACACAACCTCCTTTTTATCTTCAGTATGTGGTTCTTGGATTTCTCCTCCCACTACGGTGCATCTACACACGCTTATAAATAATAACAAACTATTTTTTGTTTGTCAAGAGAACTTAGTAAATTTATTAAAATTTAATTAAAAATGCCCAACTCGATTCTTTTAGAGTCAGGCATTATTTCATATTTCTACTTTGAAAGTATCATATCCAACTTATAATTGTACTTCTATTTCTCCTAATATATTAAAGAAGTGTTTAATGTTTTCTTCTTGATTAGAAAAATTCTTAATTTTGAGATAGTAACTAAATACTAAGTATAAGTCTTCTTCAAAATATATTTGTACATATGGATGTTTAAATCCATATTTACCAAATTCAACATCTTTTATATCCGCAAATTTATATTCTAAACTTTTAATGTATTGCTTTTTAAAGATGCCTTCAAAAATATGAAGATTGAAACATTCTTCGTTATAAGTAATTACTGCTTCTCCTATCCCCTCATAAATATTACCATCATTAGGTATAAGTTCAATTAAAAATAGATTGCCTGAGTTTGTTAGATTTAATTCTTTAATCTTTTCAATTCTTTTCATAGTTAGTCACCATAAAAAAAGAAAGAGTTTTTTATTCCTCTTCTTTTATGTCAATAAAATCAAATTCTGTTGGTGTACCTCTCCCAAAAACCTCAATATTAACAACCGCTTTTTGTTGATGATTATCAAAAGAAAGAACTTCGCCTGTTTGACCTTCAAATGGTCCTCTTGCAATCTCAACAACATCGCCAATATTATATTTAAATTTAGGTAATTCTATTACACCAATATTAAGTAAAATCTTGTTCATTTCTTCTGTTTCCACAGGAACAGGTTTAGTTCTTCCGCCTGATGAGCCTAAGAATCCTGTTACTTGTGGCGTGTTTCTAATTACGTGCCATGATTCATCAGTAATGATCATATGTACGAAAACATACCCAGGGAAAATCTTTTTAATTTTTTCGACTGTTTCTTCTTCACCTTTCGAGTTAACTTTTTTCTCAACAATCGTCTCTTCAGGAATAATTACATCAAAGATTAACTCTGTCATCCCCATCGATTCGATTCTTCTTTCAATATCTTTTTTTACTGAATCTTCAGAACCCGAATAAGTTTGAACAACATACCATCTTTTCTTTAAACTCATGTTAATCTTCCTATTACTAATCCGATAATATAATCAAAACCGATAAATAAGAACGCTAAAATAATTACGAATACAAATACTTTAATAACTGCATCTAGGGTTGTTTTAAAGTCTGCCCATGATATTTTCTTAATTTCTGGTAATGCTTGAATAAAGAATGGGGCAATAACTAATAATATCCCAACAACCGCAACCGAAAATAAAATCCACGCAAAAACTTTTGGATATTTACCAATAATTGGAAAATCAGCTCTTACTGTTAACGTACCATTAATAATCATTAATGAAAAAGCTAACGCTAAACTCGCTAAAATCGCTAAAACAATGTTTTCCCATTTATATTCCGTTCTTAAAACGTCTAACAATTTACCTTTTCTTTCTTTTTTCTCTTTAATTGCCATGAAAACTCATCTCCTATTTTGTTTCTTTGTGAAGCGTTGATTTATTGCAGTGCTTACAATATTTTTTTAACTCAAGTCTTTCTTTGTTTTTAACAACATTTTTAGTTGTTGTGTAATTTCTTGACAGACATTCTTCACAAATTAAAATTATTTTTTTTCGCATAAAAAAACCACTCCAGTGGCCATTAGTAATCTTATTTTAACAAATGGCTATTTATTAGTCAATATATTATACAACAATTATTTTTTAATTAAAAGATTTTTATCTTCCTCTTTTAATTGTTCAGATAACTTTCGCTTAACACGATATATACCATTATAAACTTGTTTTTTTGATAGTTTAAGTTTCTTACTTAAATAGTTAACGCTCTTGCCTTCTATATAATAATACAAGTAGATTAACTCTTCTAGTTTTGAACCTAACTTTACATCTATTTTCGTTTCTTCTTTTGGTTCTTCATAGGCTATTTGTTCGTTTACTGTTGCTTCATTGATAAGCATTAAAGTCTTTTCGTCTTCACGTTTATTTTTGTGGTAGAGATTAATTAAATGCCGATCTAAGATTACTTCAAAGTAACGCATAAATGTTTTGTTGTATTTATCATTAAAAGAGTTTATTGCTCGATATAAACAAAGCAAGCCTTCTTGAAAATAATCTTCAATATCTCTTTTCCTAGGAAAGAAGGAAATGACCTTTTTATAAATAAACTTTTCATATTTTTTTATCAATATCTCTAAAGCTTTTTGATTATGCTTTTCTTTAAATAAATAAAGTAATTCATAATCATTATAAGCTTTATAACTCATTTTTACTCCTTCTTAAATAAACCTATCATTTCATATATTAATATCCCAGCTGCCACGCTAGCGTTTAATGAGTTTGTTTGGCCTTTCATCGGTATTTTAACTAAATAATCACAGTTTTGTTTTAAAAGATAACTAATGCCTACTCCTTCATTACCGATAATTAGGGCTTTTGACGCTTCTTTATTAATTAAGTTAAAGTTTTCTTTTCCATCTAAAGTTGCCCCAATAACTTGAAAGTTATGTCTTTGAAGTTCTTTAACTGCATTATTTAAATTTTTCACTTCTATTATCGGTAAATATTCTAAAGCACCTGAAGAAATCTTCGCAACAAGCGGTGTTATTTTTGCTTGTCCGCGTGAACCTACAATTAGTGCATCAATCCCTGCTGCTTCTGCAGTTCTAATAACTGCCCCAAAGTTGTGCGGATCAACTATCTTATCTAGTATTACAACATTTTTATTTTTCTCATCAAACAAAATGTCTAAAGAGTAACTTTCATAATCTTTAACATCGGCAACAATCCCTTGATGAAGTCCGTTATCTGTTAATGTGTTAAGTTCGTGTTTGTTAGTCTCTATGACTTTTAATTTATTTTCATCTATTAAGTTTAAAATAGCTCTATCGGTAAATTTAGAGTCTATGTATATAATATGTACAAGTCTACCTGCTAAAATTGCTTCTTTAACTGTGTTTTTTCCGTAAATAATCATTTTATACCCCTGATAGTCGCTTGAAGAACCATCTTACACTTCTATTAATAATTCCTGGTGTCTTATCAAAAAACTCAACAAATAAATGACTTGAGAAAAGCATTAAAAATAACACTATCGTAACATCAAAACTTGGTCTAGAAATTATTGCTCCTTCAAATGATATATAAGCAGGAAGTAGTGCATTTATATCGAAAAAGCCTGGAACGAATATTAAGGCCGCCGCTGAAAAGATTATTGTACAAGTAAAAATAATTCCCCTCACAATATTAAAAGGTTTTAATTGTCGATATAAAATTACCACTCCAGTAAATGTTGCTGATACTACAACTAATGTTGATGTTTCAATGTCTGTTAAATTCATTCTAGTTTTAAATACCATTAAAATTATACAAACTTGGGCAACTATCGCTAATGCTCCTGGGAAAGCTCTTTTTAGGACATTACTTAAAAAGTTCCCTTTGACTATATCAAAGTTAGGCTGAAGCGATAGTATTAAAGAAGGGACTCCAATTACAGCATTATTAATTAAGAATAGTTGTCTTGTCGTAAATGGATATTTTATTTGGGCAAACAAAACTATTAATGTTAATAAAATGGAGAAGATTGTTTTAGTTAAGAATAAAGATGTAACCATCTGAACGTTATTAATAACTCTTCTTCCTTCATTAACTACTTTAGGCATCGTTGAAAAGTTAGAATCAAGCATTACAATATGACTCGCATTTCTTGCTGCTTCACTACCCGCAGCCATCGCAATTGAAGCATCTGCTTCTCTTAATGCTAAAATATCGTTAACGCCATCTCCAACCATCGCTACAGTTCTACCTTGAGTTTTAAAAGCTTTTATCAATATTTCTTTTTGTTCAGGATTAGCTCTACCAAATATTTGATATTTAGAAGCCGCATCAACAACTTCACTATTAGTTAATCCTTCTAAAGAAATATATTTATCAGCATCATTGATTCCCGCTCTTTTTGCGATATTAGAAACTGTTAAAGGGTTATCACCACTAATTACTTTTAAATCAACTCCTTGAGCTTTAAAGTACTCAATCGTTGCCGGTGCATCATCTCTAATTTTATCTTCTAATAAAAATAAACTTATCGGTTTAAGACCTGCTGGGATTTTTCCATTATTAATTGGGTTTGGACTATGAGCGAATACTAATACTCTTAGTCCTTGTTCAGCATATTTATTAACTCTCGTTTTTATTCTACTATATTCAGTCTTAACTAGTGATGTTTCAGGTGAACCGATTAAAAATGTTCCTAAACCATTTAATTCAACCGCTGAATATCTATTTACAGATGAAAAGTTTATAACTTCTACAACTTCAGGATCATCTAAGGCAAATCCAAATTTTTCAATTAACGCTCTATTTGTCTGGTTATGGTCAGTAAACGCACTCATCATTTGCGGAACAATTATTTTCGGTGCTAACTCATGATTGTTTTCAATATCAATAATGCCGCGAACCTCCATTGATCCATCGGTGATTGTTCCTGTTTTATCTAAACAAAGAGTATCAACTCTCGCTAGCATTTCTATACAATACAACTCTTGAACAAGTGTATTTTTCTTAAGAAGTCTAACAATCCCAAACACTAACGCAACACTTGTAAGTAGGAATAAGCCTGAAGGAATCGTTCCAACAAGTGCGCCTGCAGTATTTCTAATTGATGTTTGGAGAGATTCTCCTAAAGTTGTATAGTGCATATTAAATAATAAGATGCCAATTGGAATAATAAAGAGTGTGATCGTTCGTAAGATATATTTTAACGAGTTCATTAATTCTGAGTTAGGCTTGCGATATTTTTTAGCCTTGCTTGTTAGGCTTTCAATATAAGCATCTTTACCGACCCTAATAACTTCCGCCTTACAAGCACCACTAGCCACATAACTACCAGAATATAAGTAGTCTCCTTCTTTTTTAACTATTAAATCTGATTCGCCAGTTAGTAACGCTTCATCAACTTCAATTAATCCTTCTCTAACTATTGCATCAGCACTTATTTGTCTACCTGTATTTAAAAGTAAAAGATCATTAATTACTATTTCGTTAACTTTTATTTCTCTTTCTTCAGAGTCTCTAATTACATTACATACAGGTGATGTTAATAGAGATAGTTTATCAATCGTTCTTTTCGCTTTTATTTCTTGAATAATACCGATTAAAGTATTAATAACTATTACTCCAGCAAACAATATATCCATGTAGACCTTTACATAGATAAGTAAAAATACTAAAGTAGCTATGATCGCATTAAAAAACGTAAATATATTAGAAAATATGATACGTGTATATGTTTTAGAAGACCCGCGTGAAACTTTATTAACTTGTCCAGCATCTTTTCTTAAAGAAACTTCTTCTGTTGTTAAACCGGTCTTTAAATCAACATTGATTAAGTTGTCATTTTCTGGTCTTTCAACCATAACTTAAATCCCCGTTAACTTTCTTAAAATCCAACTTGTCCCAACTTTTATCCAGTGCGGAACTTTTTCAAATAAATTTATCAGTATTGGGCTTGACAATAACATCACTAAAAGTAGTGTTGCGCAACTGAAAGAAATTAGTTCAACTTCTGCCATACCCATCCTTATATAAAAAGGTGTTAAAGCACTAAAATTAAAAAACTCTGGCAGTAAAAATACTGCAAGCGTTGCAATCGTAAACATTACAATAAACAATGTTCTTCTATAAGTGTTTAATGGTTTTAATGTTCTATATAAAACTACCATAGCTGTAAATGATGCTGTAATTACAACTAAAGCATTTTGTTCAAGAATTGATAAATTTAACTTATAGTCAAGATAAGTAATAATTAAAACTACTTGTGCTACCATCGCAAACGCTCCAGGCGTTGCAGACTTTAAGACGTTCTTTAAAAACGTTCCTTTTACCAATTTATTATTAGGTTGCAAGGATATAAAGAATGATGGTATACCAATTGCTAAAAAGTCAATGATAAAGAGTTGTGAAGGCGTGAGTGGATATGTAACGTTTAACGCTAAAACAATCAGCGTTAGCAACATTGAAAAGATTGTTTTAGTTAAAAAGATTGTCGCAACGTTTTGAACGTTATTAATAACTCTTCTACCTTCGCTCACAACTTTAGGCATGCTTGAGAATGATGAATCAAGTAAAACTAAATGGCTAACGTTTCTTGTCGCTTCACTACCTGAAGCCATTGCAATTGAAGCATCAGCTTCTTTTAACGCTAAAATATCGTTTACTCCATCTCCAACCATCCCTACAGTTCTACCGCTTTCTTTTAATGATTCAATTAAAAGTTGTTTTTGTTCAGGACTTACTCTACCAAATACATTATATTTAGGAGCTGCTTCTCTTACTTGCTTATCAGTTAAGCCTTCTAAAGAAATATATTTATCAGCATCTCTAATGCCTGCCCGTTCTGCAATATGCGAAACAGTAACTGCGTTATCACCACTGATAACCTTTAAGTCAACATTGTTTTCTTTAAAGAAATTAATTGTATATATAGCATCTCTACGAATATTATCTTCAATTAAAATAAGCGATACTGCTTTAACTCTTGTTGGTAAGTTTTTGCCTTTTATTTCATTTTTAGAATGAGCAAATACTAATACTCTTAATCCTTGCTCTAAATATTCTCTTGATCTTGTTTCTATTCTTTTTTGTTCTGTTGGAGTTAACACAAACTCAGGCGCTCCCATTATTAATGTTCCTAAACCTTCAAAGCTTGCTGCTGAGAGTTTTCTTCTTGATGAAAACGGAACAACTTGACTAACTTTATATTCTGGTTCTATTTTTCCAAAGGCAGAGACTAATGCTTCATTTGTTTGGTTAGAATCATTTAAAACATATAAGAGTTGTGCAATCATTTTCTGAGGAGCTGCGATGCTTTCTTTATCTATTTTTACTATCCCCTTCACTGACATTGATCCATCAGTGATTGTGCCTGTTTTATCTAGACATAAAGTATCAACTCTTGCAAGCATTTCTATACAGTAAAGTTCTTGGACTAAAGTGTTATTTTGAGCGAGCCTAATAACACCAACTGCGAGTGCTACACTCGTGAGTAAGAATAGGCCGGAAGGAATCATTCCTACAAGCGCTCCAGCCGTGTGTTGAATCGAGATGTCAAACGGTTCTCCTAACAGTCCTCTGTGCATTCTGAAAAGGGCATAGCCAAGCGGTATTATTAAAACCGCAATAACCCTAATCATAATCTTTAATGAGCCCATTAAATTAGACTGTGGTTTCTTATAAAGTCTAGCCTTGCTAGTTAGTGTTTCAATGTATGAATCGCTACCTACTTTTGTAGTTTGTGCCAAGCACTGACCACTCACTACAAAACTACCAGAATAAAGTACGTCTCCAGGCTTTTTATCAATAACATCTGACTCACCCGTTAAGAGTGATTCATCCACCTCAATAAACCCTTCTTTTAATATTGCGTCAGCACTTATTTCATTGCCTGCTTTTAAACTCATTATATCGTCTAATACAATCTCGTCAATTGGTATTTCAACGATTTCGCCATCTCGTAAAACGCGGCCGACAGGCGCACTTAAGAGTGAGAGTTTATCGATTGTTTTTTTCGCTTTTATCTCTTGGATAATACCGATAATAATATTTAATAAAACAATTACAACGAAAAATAAATCTTTATATGCTTGAACGGCAATTAACATTCCAGCAATAACGCCTATTACAAAGTTAAAAAACGTAAATATATTTGAAGATATAATACGTGTATATGTTTTTGATGAACCTTTTTTAGTTTTATTTACTAACCCTTTTTCTTTTCTTTCGTTAACTTGTTCAATAGTTAACCCTACGCTTAGGTCAATATTTATTAAACTATTTTCTTTGTCCATTATGCTCCTTTATATAAGCTATTGCATAATTAATTATTTCTTTAACTCTATTTATATTTGTTAAACTTAAATATCCAATCAATGCTTCAAATCCATTTGAATCATGTATTTCATTAAGTTCAAAATTCTTTTTAGTAGTGATAGTAATATTTCTGCCTCTTTTATAAATATTAATTTCTTCTTCTGTTAGAAGATTGTCTTCTAATAAATATTTTATAATTTTTGCTTGCGCTTTTCCACTAGTATATTTAATTGCTTCTTGGTGAAGATCATTTAGTTTTGTTAAACCCTCACCAACTAAATAACTTCTTATCTCGTGCTCATAATAACTATCACCGATATAAGTTAAAACACTTCCGTTTAATAGCTTAGGATTCATTATAATATTCCCGCCTCCGTTAAACGGATTCTAATCTCATCAGCATCTTGGTATCTTTTTTCTTCTCTCGCTCTTTGCCAAGCGTGATAATCATCAATTTGTTTAGTAGTTAATTCTTTAAACTCTGCATCAATTCCTAAAATACTTAACATTAAAGTTGCTGTATAATAAGCTCTTGCTTTATCTTCTAGTTCTTTACTCTTATTAATTTCTTTAATTTGTTCATGAATAACAGTAATCGCATTTGCACAATTAAAGTCATCATTCATTGCTCGTTTAAAATCATCTAAAGCGAAATCATTATACCTTACATGTTGATAATAATTGATTGATATTTCTACGAAGGCAAGTTTAAGAGTTCTTTTCATCTTTTGCCATTCATTATCAAACTGATTCATCAAATCATATGAAAAATTTACTGGCTGTCTATAATGATGAGCTAAAAGTAACAATCTAAAACCTTGATATTCATAGTCTTTTAATAAGTCTTTTACTAATATAACATTTTGAAGACTTTTACTCATCTTAACATTATCCAAACTTAATCTGCCTACATGCATCCAGTAATTGGCTAAACTATGATTAGATTTCGCTTCTGATTGGGCCATCTCATTTTCATGATGTGGGAAAATTAAATCATTTCCTCCACCATGGATATCTATCTTTTCTTTGAAGATTGAGTTAATCATCGTTGCACACTCTGTATGCCAACCCGGCCTACCACTGCCCCACTTAGAATTAAACGAAATCCCTTCATCTGTTTTTCGCCAAATCATAAAGTCTAATGGGGTTTCTTTTTGCGTATCTTTTTCAATTCTTGCGCCAATCTCTAAATCTTCTAAAACTTGATTGGATAACTTACCATAATCTTTAATTTTATCAACGCGAAAATAAACTGAATCTCCACTATGATATGCATAACCCTTATTGATTAAATCATCTATGTAAAATATCATGTCTGAGACATATTCTGTCGCTTTTGGAGTCTCTGTAGGAAGCAGACTACCAAGTCTAATTGTGTCTTCAAAAAACTTATCTGTAAAGTACGTTGATAACTCTTTTTCTGTTAAGTTTAAACGTTTCGCTTCAGCAATAATTTTATCATCAACATCAGTGATGTTTGAAACATAATTTACTTTATATCCTAAATAGGCAAAGTATCTTCTCACGACATCAAAAAACACTACCGGTCTAGCATTACCGATATGAATATAATTATAAACAGTTGGTCCACAAACATACATATTTAATTCTTTTTCTTTTTGCGGAGTAAATTTTTCTTTTCTATTTGTTAAAGTATTATATATTTTCATTTAACTACATCCTTTATTAATACTGTATTTATTATAATTTAATATTGGTTATTTTACAACAAGCCTACCTTTTTTCTTAATCCATTTAATACTTCTACCATTGCCCAAGTGTCTTGTTGGCAGTACTCAACTAAATCGTCATATGTTTGTTTAAAAGTTTCTTCATCTAGTTTTGGAAAGTTTGCATAAGCAACATATGCTTCTTCTCCGTTTGCGATATTTAAACTAGCATAAGATAAGTTTGTAAATAAAGGTAATACTTTTTTAATTGAATATGAGCCACCTAAATTTTCATGATAATAATTTATGTTTCTTGAATCTCTATCGCTATATCCTAAACTTCGGTAAAGAGGGCCGTTTGTTCTAACGATATAGATTAAGTCAAATAATCTATTAGAAATATCTTCTAACCTAGCGGCGTATTGTGGATATAAGTTTCCTAACTCTCTTATTCTTGTTTTTTCAAAAGAAATATTATAAACAAGAATGGTCCCACCATCAGGCTTAATAACATTTAACATCTCTTTAATTAACTCTTCTCTTACATCGCTATGGTCTTTTGCTAAAAAGGAGTAATGATCCTTTTCTTTATCGCACACGCCTGGTTCTCTTTCAACATGAATGGAAAACTGAAATAAACTTTGTGAATAAGCTTTTTCACCTTTAAACCTTGGAAGCGGGCAAGGGAAAGACTCAAAGTCTAAATGATAAATAGGATACTTAATTTCATTAATTCCTGCTATCATTTTTTCTTTATTGTAATATGGTTCTTTATATTTAACTACATCATATTGAATTTGATTGTTTTCTCTATTTAACCAATCTCTTGGAATATCTAACATATGAACTTTACCTGCATTTAATAAATCATATGTCTCGTGTTTTTTATCAGCAGCTTTAAATCCACAATGATTATCAATATAGTTTAAAAGACTAACATTATCAGGCAACGCCTTAAAACAAATATCTTTATACTTGCATTCTCTGTTTTTCTTTACTTGACAGTGTTTGCCTAAAAGCGTCGGATTAGCATTCATTGTATTAAGTCTTTTTGTAACTATTTTTGCATCATTTTCAATAATTGGCATATATCTTTCTGTTATTTCAGTAAAGTCAATAAAATCAATTATTTCAATTGGATAAACTGCTTTTCCATACTCATCATATTTACCATCAAAAACATATTCAGAACTTAATATGGCTAAATAATAACGATTATTTTTAGTCTTATCAAATCCTTTTGAGCGTTCCATAACGAATCTTTGAAAAGCTAAGTCGTAGACATATCTACCAACCTCTGAATAACGGTCAAAGAAACTCGCTTCTTTCTTATCGTACGCTTTATCAACATCATAACCTAAATCTCTTTTTAGTTTTAATATCCCATCACTATCTCTAATAAAGATAGGTTCTTTTTTAACTTCCATATCCAAAAACTTTCTTGTCGTTGTCGCTTTTGTCTCAAAAACTTTAACGCCATCATCGGCGTGTAATAATCCGTCTAAAAAACAATAAAACTGATACCCTTCAACCTCAGCATTATATCTCGCTTGTTTGAATGTATTAGCATCATAAATTAACTCTCCATCAAAATAGTGCTTAACGGCTCTTGCTGTTAAATACTCTACTTCATTGTAATAAGGTTGCATAACATCAGAATTGGTTGGTTCATCTTCTTGTGCTTTAATCTCTTCTAATAATAAGTTTCTTTTATTGATATTTTCTGTTGTCATTAAATCGTCTAGATTTTCACTAAATGTAACTATACTATCTTCCTTATTTCTATTAATCTCTTCTAAGGCTGCGAATCTATCACATCTTATTAAGTTAATAAAACCTGTTTTACTAATTTTCATTATGCACCATCCTTTTATTGTTTTAATTTAATTATATATTTGAAATTACCCTTTGTCAACTTAATATTATAATAAATAATTATAAAATTAAAGTGTGTTTCTTTTTTTAGTATAATTAACTCATTTATGATTTAGTCATTTACGATTTACTTTATTTTTTATCACTTCTTAATTTTTTTAAGAAAAACCTTGGCGCTTAACCAAGGTTTTATTTTTTATCTATTTAATATGTCTAAAATATATACGCTATCAAAGTATCCTTCTAATTCTGTTGGAGTAAGTGGTATTGTTTCTATGATATCTACTACCAATTGATAGTGTTCGTTATCGTAGTTAACTTCATCTATTAAAATTGTTGAACCACTATAACTTCCTAAACTCTCATCTGAATCTTCAGCTGCAACAACTGGATCTACTACATATTTTCCTTCGTCTGTGTGAAGAGTTATATTAGGATTTCTTGCATAATTTTTCTCGTGTGTTGAACTAAATGATTCACCGGCAACACCTCCAAGATAAATTAACTCAATTCTATCAATACCTATTTTAACCCATTTCGCTTGAACTGCAATTGAATGATTAATTGGTTGTGTAGAATCGAACTCTACTCCATCAATAAACCAACCTAAGAATCTATGCCCGTCTCTTAATGGGTCTTCTGGCATATTAACCCTTTCACCTTTAATAACGTTAGTTGTTTTATAGTATAAACCACTATAACCGCGGTCAAAAATAACTACTAATAAATCTGTTGCTTCAGGATCTATATTTTCCCACTGTGCAACTAGGTTAATTGAATTGTTAACTGGCGTACTAAAGTCATATAAATTATCACCTAAATACCAACCTAAGAAATTATATCCTTCTCTTACTGGATCTTCTGGAGCGGCAACTGGTTCTCCTTTTCTTGTTTCAACCGGTTCTAAACGCTCATTATCATATCCAAGTTCAAACTTAACATCAACTACATTAAATTCTGTTGGTTCATAAACTGAGCCTAAACTAATGTTCGAATCAGCTAAAATATTTCTCATCTCGCTTCTATTAGAAACAGAGCCAGCAAAGCCGCCTAAGGCAACTTTATCTGAAGAAGATTGACCAGAAGCCACATTATGAACTGTTGGATAAACGATATTTGCTTTAGCGTAAGCATCTGTGATTTTTGCAGAAATTGCTTTACCGACAAATCCACCAATTGAGATTGCTACAGCTCGATCATTTGCAACTACTCTTTCAACTTTAGTATTAATATTAATATCTAATTCCGCTTCCGTTTCTCTAGCGCTTGGATCATTTAATGATGAACTATCCATTAAACCTATCGCACCACCGATATAAGCGGTTGTTGAGTTATTAATTTCTATACTTAATTTAACCTTGTTACCAACCATTGAAGCACCGTTTAATTGCCCAGCAAGACCGCCGATATTGTATTCTGTACGGCTAAGTGATTTTATATCAAAAGTCACATCAACTGTTGAATTGTTAATTTTACTGCCTGACTCACTATAAGCACTTATTCCACCAATTCTAACAAGACCACTGTGTTGGAAATATGTTGAAATTTTACTGTTTGTAATTGTGACATTTTCAACTGTTCCAGTATTTCTCGCTGCCACTAAACTAATATACTGACTTGATTGGGCACTTCCGATTAAACTGATATTCATATTATCAATATTTAAGTTTTTAACTGTACCAGAATTTCTACCAAAAATTGCTACATATGTATGTCGTTCATTAATCGTGAGATTACTTAAAGTTTTACCATCGCCATCAAAACTACCAGTGAATGCTCTTGATAAAAATAGCGGTGTAAAATCTTCTACTTCACTAAAGTCTAAGTCATTAACTAATTTATAATAAGCACTATAGTCATCATCCAAATTCATAAATTGTTCTACTGTTTCAATATAGATTGGGTTTTCAGAACTTGAACCTTCGTGCTTCGTTCTAAATGTTTCGTCAACTAATGTTAAAACTTTTTTATTCGCAACCCCAGTAACTCTAATTGTATACTCATGGTTTATTGAAAGGTTCGTTCCAATAATTTTATAAGTCTTTTCTTTATCTTCTACTTTAGTTGCTTGATAAGTATTAATGTGTACTTTATCTTTATATGTTAGTTTTCCTTCTAAAGTGCCATAATTAAGAACTTCATCTTCGTCCGTAATGGTAAATTCTAAGGTAAATGATGTTCTAGTTATCTTAAGGCTATCTACTTCTGCTGTTGGATTTTTCTTTTTCTCACCGCCGCATGCGACTAGAAGAACTCCAACTGCTAACATAACTACTAACACTAATAGTTTACGTATATTTCTCATTTCTCTTCCTCCAACATTGTAATAACGTTATTTATTCTTTCAATCACCAATTCTTTGCCTAAAAGCGCTAATGATTTTGGTAAATCAGGACCGTGCATTGCACCCGTTGTAGCAACTCTACAAGGCATAAAAAGTGATTTCCCTTTAACATTCGTATTTTTCCCTGCATTATTAATTGCTTCTGTAATCTCTGCGCTAGTAAAATTAGTTTCCAATAATAACTTTTTAAATTCTTTAATTGTTTCTAAAGATTTTTCTTCATTTAATAAAAACTCTTTAGCTTCAACTTCTAGTTTAGATTCTTTACTGAAAAACTCATTATATAGTTCAACAATTTGCGCACCATATTCACATCTGTCTTTTAATAGTTCTGAAAAGTTACTTAACCACTCTTCGCTTTCAATATTTATTTTAGCGGCTAATAAGAACGGCCTAATTAACTCAATAAAGTCTTCTAAACTTAATTTTTTAACATATTCATGGTTAATATATTTTAACTTCTTATTATCAAACATACTTGGTGATTTAGAAAGTCTGTTTGTATCAAAGAGGCTGATTGCTTCATCCTTTGTAAGAATTTCTTTTTCCCCCGGTGGAGACCAGCCAAGTAAAACAATAAAGTTAAGTAATGCTTCTGGCAGGTAACCTAAATCTTTATACTGACTAATGAACTGAACAATTGATTCATCTCTTTTTGAAAGCTTCTTTCTTTCTTCGTTAACAATCAATGTCATATGTCCAAAAGTTGGTATCTCCCAACCAAACGCTTCATAAACCATCATTTGTTTAGGTGTATTTGTAATGTGTTCTTCGCCTCTTAAGACATGCGAAATATGCATTAAATGATCATCAATGACAACCGCAAAGTTATAAGTAGGTATCCCGTTATCTTTAACAATAATCCAATCTTCAATATCTTCACTTAAAAACTTAGTTGGTCCTCTGACTAAATCGTTGAACTCATAAACTTTACCTTTCGGCACTTTAAAGCGCAGCCCATAACTATCAGAGCCTTCTTTATAATCTTTATAAGCTAATCCTCTTAAAACTAACTCATCAGCATATTTTTTGTATATATCTAATCTCTCAAGCTGGCGATAAGGACCATATGGACCACCTTTATCTGGTGATTCATCCCAATCTACACCTAACCAACTTAAATTATCTAATTGTGACTTTTCTCCGTGCTCAACATTTCTCTCAATATCTGTATCTTCAATTCGGATGATAAACTCTCCACCTTTGTTTCTTGCAAACAAATAATTGAAAATAGCTGTCCTAGCATTTCCAATGTGAAGTAATCCGGTTGGACTTGGAGCATATCTAACTCTTATTTTTTTCATATAAACAGTCCTTTCATACGCAATTAAAATTATACTATATTTATCCCTTTTTCACAAATATTTTTAATTTTATGAAAGATAAAATAAAAAAACCCAACAAGTGGGTTCTTCTTTGAATAAATTAACGTTTTGAGAATTGTCCAGATTTTCTCGCTTTTTTGAGACCGTATTTTTTTCTTTCTTTAACTCTTGCATCTCTTGTTAGCATACCTGCCTGTTTAAGAACTTTACGGTAATCCGGGTTAATTTCTATAAGTGCACGTGAGATACCTAATCTAATCGCACCTGCTTGTCCAGTAATTCCACCACCATTTACATTAACTGAAATATCAAATTTACTCATTGTTTCAGTAAGTTCTAGAGGTTGTAAAACGTCTAAACGTGTTGCTGCTGATGGAATATAGTCTTCAAATTCACGATCGTTAACCATAATGTTTCCTGTACCAGAAGTTAAAATAACTCTTGCAACACTTTTCTTTCTACGACCAGTAGCCATATATTGTACTTGACTCATACTTATTTAACCTCCAATACTTCAGGCATTTGCGCTCCATGTGGATGTGTCTCTGATGCATATACAAAAAGTTTACGATACATTTGTCTTCCTAATGCTGTTTTAGGAAGCATACCTTTAACTGCTTGTTCAACCATACGCGTTGGAAACTTCTCCATAACTTCTTTCGCATTTCTGCTTTTTAATCCACCTGGATATCCACTATGGCGATAATACTTTTTATCTTCCCACTTATTTCCTGTTAATTTAATTTTATCTGCATTAATTACGATTACATAATCACCTGAATCAATATGTGGTGTATAAAAAGGATTTTGTTTTCCGCTTAATACAGATGCTACTCTAGTTGCTAAACGTCCTAGGGGGATATCTTCCGCATCGATAACATACCATTTACGTTCAACATCTTCTTTTCTCAACATTTCTGTTTGTCTCATAATAAATTCTCCTTATTTTTTTTAATCTTTTAATAAGGGCCAAATGGCTTTCTAAAAAAATGTACCGTATAGATATTACTATAAGTAAGGCCTTTTGTCAACAACTTTATTTTGATTATTTTCCTTTATTTTTCAAAGTCTTTATTGCAACATTCAATTTATAAGTTTTGTACCCCATTGAGGTCCTTATTAACTTTTTTCTATTTCCTTTTATATTATTATTTTTGCTCTCTTAATATCTCTTCCATCTTTTCATCTACATTGTATCTTTCAAAGAGTACTTTAGCTTCACCTATGTTATTGTTATTTGGATAACCACCAAACTCTTCAATTGATACAAATGTATCTAAATCTGTATTGATTTGTTTTAAGATTTCACGAGCAGATTCAGGAATGAATGCTTGAAGAATTACTGCACATATTCTGATTGTTTCAATTATCTCGTATAAAACTCCAGCAAGTTCTGTTTTAGTTTCTTCTTTTTTGTTTAAATTCCATGGTTCTGTTAAATCGATGAATTTATTTGCGTTTCTTAATGTTTTCATTACTTCATCTAAAGCATCGCCAACGCGATATTCATTCATCTTAAGAGTAACGCGTTTTAATAGTCCTGCTGCATCTTCTTTTAAACTTAAGCCGTATTCACCTTTAGTAAATTCTTTTTTAACTACTCCACCCTGATATTTTTTAATCATACCTAAAGTTCTATTAACTAAATTTCCTAAAGTGTTCGCAAGATCACTATTGTGTTTTTCAATTAATAACTCATACGTTAAGTTACCATCAGCTTGATAAGGTATTTCGTGTAAAACATAATATCTTAACGTGTCTTTTTTGAAATATTTTAAAATATCAGTCGTATATAAAACATTACCTGTGCTCTTGCTCATTTTATCTTTATTGACTAAGATCCAAGGATGACCAAAAATAGTTTTTGGTAGTTCAATTCCTAAACACATTAAAATTGTTGGCCAATAAATAGTATGAAATCTTAAAATATCTTTACCGATAACATGAACATCAGCAGGCCAATACCTTTCCATCTCTCTACTAGTAAAGTTTTCATCTAAATCAAAGCCTGTAATATAATTGCTTAACGCATCTATCCAAACATAAACTTTATGTTTTCCATCTAAAACCGGAATACCCCATTCAAGTGTTGTACGCGTAACACTTAAATCTGGTAATGGTTCTTTCAAGAAGTTATTTATCATTTCATTTTTTCTGGAAATAGGCAAAATAAAGTCTGGATTTTTTTCTATGTGATTAACTAATCTTTTTTGGTATTTCTTTAAGTCTAAAAAATAAGTTTCTTCTTCCATCCAAATGAGCTTATCTCCTGCTGGTCCAACACCTTGTTCAATTGCATCTTTATCAAAGATATATGCTTCTTCACTCACACTATACCAACCAGCATACTTTCCTAAAAATATATCCCCTTGTTCGTAAAGCCTTGCAAATATTCTTTGAACTGTTTTCATATGCATCTCATCGGTAGTTCTTACAAACTTATCATAGACAATGTCAAGTTCTTCATACATCTTAATAATCTTAGCAGTAATTTCATCAACATATTCTTTTGTTGGAACGCCTTTATCTTTTGCTGCTGTTTCTATTTTTAATCCATGTTCATCTGTCCCTGTTTGAAATAACACATCATAACCTTCAAGCCTTTTATATCTTGCAATGCTGTCAGCTAAAATCATTTCATAAACATTACCTACATGTGGAACTCCTGAAACATATGGTATTGCAGTTGTAATATAAAACTTTTTAGACATTTTCTTCCTCCGTTTTTCTATTTATACACAGTTGATAAACTTTGTTTTTTGATACATTAAGTTCATCGCTTGTTAAATTAATTGCATCTTTTTTTGTATAACCTTTATTAATAAATTCTTCTACTTTTTCAATTATCTTTTTATCAGTAGTTTCTTCTTCCACATAACCTGAAACCATCACTACAAATTCACCTTTAAAATTTAAATTTTCAATGTTGGTTCCTAAAGTAAATTCATAATAAGTTTCATGTAGTTTTGTTAACTCTTTCGCGAGCACACATTTGCGTTTTCCATAAACCAAAAATAAATCATTTACAAAGTCTAAAACTCTCTCTCCACGCTCATAAAAAACAAGTGTGTGCGGATATGTTTTATATTGTTCTAATTGTGTGTTTCTCTTACCCTTTTTTCTTTCTGGAAAACCAACAAAAGTAAATGGTTCAGGTACAAGCCCTGAAGAGATAACGGCTGCTAAAACCGCACTCGCCCCAGGCACAGAAACAACAGGAAAACGATCTTTAATTTCTCTTACTAACAAGTAGCCTGGATCGCTTATTCCAGGCGTGCCCGCATCTGTGCAAAGTCCTATACTTAAGCCGTTTTCCAAATTATTAATTACTTCTTTTACTCTTTCTTCTTCATTAAAAGAATGATAAGAAACAACCTTTTTATTTATCTCATAGTGATTCAATAATTTAAGTGTTACACGCGTATCTTCAG
Source organism: Acholeplasma sp. (assembly GCA_012839355.1). GTDB lineage: Bacteria > Bacillota_I > Bacilli_A > Acholeplasmatales > UBA5453 > UBA5453. The sequence goes on along the minus strand of DUNK01000033.1, from coordinate 31,546 downwards.
CATAAATTAAATCGACTTTTTCTAATACTTCAAGCGCTCTTAAAGTGATATCTTTTAAGTTCCCAATTGGTGTTGAAATTAAATATAAAGTTGGCCTTTCTTCTTTGAAAGAAACTCTCGTCTTAATCACTTCGCGCAAAGCCTTACTGCCTTATCTCTTAAGTCTTTATAATCAAACATTAAGGCAATCATTTGTTTTCGTTTTTCAACACTAATTCTTAATGCTTTTCTAATGTCTTCAAGAAAGAAATATTCAGTCGTATTATAAAAGCCACCAATCATTAATAGTTCAATTAAATTTAGATAAACAATATTTCTAACACGGTGATTTTCATTCATAAAAAACTCAACCGTTTCTTCTAAATTATCTGACAACGAAAAACTATATTCAGCAATAATATTATCGCCAACTTCGGCTAGCTTTTCATTTAGCATTCTTTTCTCTTGAATTGATGGATCACCATCAACTGCAGCCATATGGAATGCTAAGTCTAAAAACTTTAATTTTTGTTTGCGTGTTAATTCACTTAATAGCATTTTAATCTCTCCCGTAATTATATATTTCTAACACTTCTTCTGTTAATTTATTATCTTCATCATATATGTATAAAGGCTTTAAAAGTTTTAATGATCCTTTATTAGCGTTTTTAACACCTTTGATTAAAATATGATTAGCGTTCTTTTCTTTGTTGGGATAAACGAACCTAACTATTTTTGGTTCTAATTTATACTCTCTCATTAAACTAATAATATCAACTAGTCTTTCAGGTCTATGAATCAAGTATAACGAACCTTTGTCTTTTAATAGTTCATAACTCACTTTAATAATTTCTTCTAACGTTATTTTAACCTCATGTCTAGCGATTGTTAAAAAGTCATTTTTGTTAATCTTTGATGATGCTTGATATTTGAAAAAAGGTGGGTTACAAGTAACTATATCAAACTCTTTATTTTTAAATAGTTTTGGTGTGTTTTTTATATCCTCATTAAATAGTTTAATTTGATTTTCTAAATTGTTTTCTTTAACGCTTTTAGCACCTAAATCATAGACTTCTTTTTGAATTTCTACTCCATAAATTTCAGCATCTGTTTTTAATGTTAAATAGATAGGTATTACTGCATTACCTGTACCTAAATCAACAATACTTTTAACACCATCTTTTACTTCTATGAACCCAGATAACAACATAGAATCAATTGTGAATCTAAACAATTCTTTCTGTTGATATATGATAAATCTAGGATAGCCTAAAAGCTCATGTTTGAGAAGTTTCTTTTCGTTTGACATCTTTCACTTCATAATTAGCTGCATTGCCTTCTTCAAATAAAACTCTAACCTTTTGACGAATTATTTGAATAGCGATAACCTTTCCTTCGCCATCTGGCGTTACAACCATATCACCAATATCTGGCATATTAACTCTCATCTCGTCATATAGTTCGTCTTCATATTTAATGCAGCATAAAAGTTTCCCGCAAGAGCCACTAATCTTTCGCGGATTTAAACTTAAGTTTTGATTTTTAGCCATCTTGATTGAAATGTTTTCAAAAGTGCCAATAAATGTTGAACAGCATGTCATTAAACCACAAGGTCCTAAACCACCAATAAACTTAGCAGCATCTCTTGGCCCTACTTGTCTAAGTTCAATTCGTGTTCGATACACACTATTTAAATCTCTAACTAGCTGTCTAAAATCTACTCTACCTTCTGCTTCAAAATAAATAACTAAACAATCTTTGTCTAATGTATATTCAGCAGCTAAAATCTTCATTTCCAATTCGTTTTCTTTAGCTAATTGTTTAGTTGTTAAAATTATTTCCTTTTCTTCTTGTTGGTTTTCTAAATCTGCTTGAATATCTTCTTCTGTTGCGATTCTAATAATCGGTTTAATTTCGCGCTCACCAAAATCTTCAGCAACTTCTACATTCGTATTAACTATTTCGCCTATCTCAATTCCCCGAATAGTTTCTACAACAACAAGCATACCAACTTCTATTTTAAAATCCAAAGGATCAAAATAATATCTTTTTCCGGCATCACGAAATCTTATTTCACATGCATACATAATAATAACTCCTAACTTATATCTATAATAAATTGGCTAAAAGCCATCTCAATATTTACATTATAATTAATCTTTTCTAATAGTTCTTGTGTCTTTTCTAATTTTTCTTGAATGATATTACTATCCATAGTTTTAAGTTCATTATACTTATCAATAAATGAAACTATTAAAACTCTTTGATTGTTTTTTATTTTTAAAACATCTAAATAAAAAGCAATTAAAAACTGTAGAAAATATTTAACTAAATCTTTATCTCTCGTATAACCCAACTCTTTTAAATGTTCATCTACATATAACCATAAATTATCACTTTCTAATATGGCATCAGTAAAACCTTTAAATTTATCAATTATCATTTTAATGTTTTCATCTTCCGCTAATATAAGCAGTTCATCAATGTCTTTACTTAAAAGCGGTAAGAGTTCGCTAGCTAAATTACTAACACCTTTTTCTTTTAACTTCTTCGTTAACTCTACTTCGTCTTGTCCCGCTAAATATACCACTTGTGAGCGTGATAAAATTGTCGGGATTACACGTTCAATATTTTCAGTTAATAAAAAGCCGATTGTTTGTTTGTTGACCGGTTCTTCTAAAAACTTTAATAATCTATTCGCTGAAGACTGATTAAGTCTGTCAACATGATTTAATATAAACACTCTATAACCATCAACTAGCGATGTTTTTGTAAACTCTTCTTGTAAACTTTCAACTTGGCTCACTTTAATGTTTTGGCCTTCAGGCTCTATAATAAATAAATTAATATGTCCTTCTTTAATAGTTTCTACATCACTATTTAAAAGTACTGCCGCAACATTATATGCAAGCATCTTTTTCCCTGAACCTTTTAGACCGCTAATTAAGTATAAGTGACTTAAACGATTATTTTTAATGGCTTGTTGGAAAAGATTGAGTTTGTTTTGGACTCTTTCATCTTTCATGCTAACACAGCCTTTATTTTTTTTAATGTTCTTTCTATTAAAGTTTCTAAATCGCAATCTCCATCAATGATGATATATCTATCTTTATACATCTCAGCCAACTTTAAATAGCCTTCTCTTACCTTTTTATGAAACTCTAATGTTTCTAAATCTAAACGATTAGCTGCTCCGCGAGTACTAACTCTCTTTAAACCTAACTCAGGCGTAACATCAATATAAATAGTATAATCTGGCAGACTTTTAGCTGCATAATGATTTATCTTTAAAACATCTTCAATTCCTAAGCCCCTAGCATAACCTTGATAGGCAAGACTCGAATCTAAATATCGATCGCATAAAACTATTTTATTTTCGTTTAAAGCGGGTAAAATCACCTCTTCTAAATGCTGAACTCTTGAAGCAGCAAATAATAATGCTTCCGCTTCAGCAGATAAGTTCGTGTTTTCTGTATCTAAAATAACTTTTCTAATTTTCTCAGCAATAATAGAGCCCCCTGGCTCTCTTGTTGTAACATGATCAATATTCTTTTCAGTTAATAAACTTGAGATTGCTTTTATAACTGAAGTTTTGCCTGATCCTTCTCCGCCTTCAAATGTAATAAACATAGTTTTCTCCTTCTTAGTAATATACTTTGTTTAAATATAGACCATTTGGTTCTGCTGTTTTACCACATAAACTTTTATCTTTCGTTGTTAGTATTTCTTTAATCACACCAATCTCTTTTTTTCCTTTTCCAATTAAAATTAGTGTTCCTACCATTCTTCTAATCATATGTCTTAAAAAGCTATCCCCAACAAACCTTAAAATTATATCATTATCTTTAACTGTTAAGTCTGCTTCATAGATTTCTTTAATTGTTGGTTTATCTTTAACATATGTCGCAAAAGCGAAAAAATCATGTTTGCCAATAAACTCTTTAATCGCTTCACTCATTATTTTAACATTTAATTCACCTTTTATAAAGGCTTTATAATTTCTTTTAAATAAATTATACTCTCTCGTTATCACATAAAAATATTCTTTTTTAACTGCTTGATGACGAGCATGAAAATCTTCATTAACTTTATTAATTTCTTTAATCCTAATATCTAAAGGTAGTAAAGAGTTAATAACTTCTACAAACTTTTTTTCTTCAATGTTTAAAAAACTATCAAAATGAGCAACTTGATTTAAAGCATGAACACCTTTATCTGTTCTGCCTGAGGTTATGATAATTGTTTCTTTTTTATGAAGTGTTGATAGAGCTTTATTTATTTCACCTTCAACGGTTCTTCCTTTATCTTGTCTTTGCGAACCTAAAAAGTTTGATCCGTCATAAGAAAAAGTCATTTTAAAGCGGGACATTTATAACACCTACCCTTAAAAGAATCGTAACAGTTAAAATTCCCAGTACAACAACTAATGAGAAATAGTCACTAAATCTCATCCTCATAACATCAATCTTAGTTCTATTCGCTCCAACAACATAACCTCTAACATCCATCGCATTAGCCATATCTTCTGCACGTTTAAACGAGACAACAAATAAAGGTATTAAAAGCGAGACTACTTGTGTAATCTTTTCTTTAAATTTCGATTCGCTTAACTCTACTCCACGCGAAGCCTGTGCTTTAATAATTTTATTCGCTTCATCTAATAATGTTGGGATGAATCTTAAAGTTAAACTTAACATCATTGCGAGTTCGCTCACAGGAAAACGAATTATCTTCAGTGGTTTTAAAAGCGACTCAATACCATTAGTGATATCCGTAGGCATTGTTGTGAAAGTTAATAAACTTGAAAGGATAACAATTATGATAATTCTTAACACTAAAAAGCCCGTTCTTAAGAGTGCTTCATCATAAATGGTTAATGTATATTTATATGCTGGCCCATAAGGCAATACTGCTTGGACAAAAAAGATTAAAAACACAAAGATAAAAAACCAAATGACACGAAACGGAATATACTTTTTAAGGGCGAAATAAATGATTGTTATTAAGACTATTATTGTAATGCTACTAGCACTTAAAAACATATCTGTTGTAAAAAGCGGTTTAGCGCTTTCTGATGTGGTTCCCCCTAATATTTGAATAACGAATGTAAAGGTCAATAAAAACATTAAAGGCTTCAAGCCTCTAAGCATTTTTAAGAATGGTACTCTAGTTGTTAAAAACATAATTAACATTAACCCAAACATAATTAACATTAAGTAAAATGAGTTAAGTAAAAATGTCGCAACCATTAAAACTATTAATGCTACCATTTTTACTCTTGGGTCAATTTTATAAATCCAACTATTGCCCGGTATATATTGTCCAATTACAATGTTATTCATAAATCTAATTCCTTTAAATAACTAATTATATCTTCCTCATTAAAAAGTGGTTTAAACGGAATGTTTAATGTTTCACTTAAATATTCCATCAATTCTAAAGCTAAAGGTTTCTCTAATGAAAAATCTTTAAAATTACTGCTTAAAAATAACTCTTCTCTATTACCATCAAAAACAATCTTACCATCTTTTAAAACAATAATACGTTTAGCATATTTACTGACAATATTCATATCGTGACTAACTAAAACGATTGTCTTATTATATTCTTCATGAATCTTATTAAATAGCTCCATCACTTCTTTTGCGCCTTGCGGATCTAATCCTCTTGTCGGCTCATCTAAAACTAACACATGTGGCTCCATCGCTAAAATACCAGCAATAGCTGTTCTTCTCATCTGCCCACCACTAATTCTAAACGGACTTCTTTCTAAGATTTCATCACCTAAACCAACAAGTTTAGCGGCTTCTCTTGCTTTCTTTTCTGCTTCTTCCTCTTTTAAGCCAAAGTTCTTTGGCCCAAACATAATATCTTTTAAAACCGTATATTCAAATAATTGATATTCAGGAAACTGAAAAACTAGCCCTACATGTTTACGAATAGGACCGATTTTTTGTTTTCTCTTTTTAGGCAGGATGTTACCATAAATTTCTACTGTACCTTTAGATGGTTGAAGTAACGCATTCATATGTTGAACAAGCGTTGATTTACCACTACCTGTTTTACCGATTATCGCTACAAACTCTCCATCTTTGATCTTTAAATTTATACCATTAATCGCTTCAAAGCGATCATCCTTAACACCCTTGTAAGCATAACTCACATCTTTAAACAATATGCCCATAATGCCTCCAATAGTTTTTCGTTATCTTTTAGTTTTTCATCCTTTTTCGCTCTTTCATAAAGTCTTAAAGAAAAAGGAATATCTAAATCGATACTCTTTAATATTTCACTCTGACTAAATATCTCTTCTGGTATTCCTTCCATCATAATAGAACCCTCATTTATTACAATGATATAATCTGCCTTTCTCGCAAACTCCAAATCATGAGTGATAGTTATTAACGTTTTTTCAAACTCTTCATTTAACTTAATAATAAAGTTAGTAATATCTTTCTTCCCTTCAGGATCTAACATTGAAGTTGCTTCATCAAAAATCATTATCTCTTGATTCATCGCTAATGCTCCTGCTATTGCAACTCTTTGCTTTTCCCCGCCTGATAATTGATGTGGTTCTTTATCTAAATAGTCTTTCATCCCAACTAACTCTGCATATTCATTTACTAATTTAACTATTTCTGGTTGAGGGACTAATTGATTTTCTAAACCAAAAGCGATATCGTGTCTTACTGTCACACCGACAAACTGATTGTCTGGGTTTTGGAAAACTATGCCAATCTTTTTTCTAATCTCTTTAATATTTTTTTGGTTTAACTCTAACCCATCAATAAAAATAGTTCCTTTGTCGGCCTCTAATAGTCCTACTAGTAATTTCGCTAAAGTGCTTTTACCAGAACCATTAGGACCAACTACCGCAACCCATTTTCCTTTTTCAATATTTAAATTTATATTATTTATCGCTTCGTGTTTTCTATCATAGGAAAATTGAAGTCCTTTTATTTGAATAATCGCCATAACTCTTATCCCCTTATACTCCTAAACATTATACCATAAAAAAGACTAAAACTATTAATTAATTGTTTATTGTTAATAACAATTAAAAAAAAACGCTGATTTAATTCGAAAATCAACGCTTTTATTATCTTTTTTATAACATAAACATTATTGTTGCCGTTCCAAAATAAATCATTAAAGCGAATAAATCGTTTAAGGTTGTAATAATTGGACCGCTTGCAGTTGCTGGATCGACCTTTAACTTAACAAGAGTTAAGGGGATAAACACTCCCGCAAAGGATGAGATTAGCATTGCGCCAAATAGTGATACCCCAACCGTTAAAGAAAGTTTAAACGGATTAACATCAGAAACCTTTAACATGAATAAAATAAGGAAAGAAACTAGAAGTCCGATTAAACCTATCGCTATTGAGTTTAACACTCCTATTGTTAACTCTCTGGCGATATGTCTTCTTACCTCTTTATTCTCTTTTAACTCTGCTTGGTTAATTTTTAAGATTGTAACTGAGATTGATTGAGTTCCAATGTTTCCTGCCATCCCTAAAATCATCGGCTGAAATAGTATTAATGCCACTATCTCTGTTAATGTTCTTTCAAAAACCGTTAAAGTAGCAGCGACTATTAAGTTTAAGACAACTGATACTCAAAGCCAAGGTAAACGTTGGAAAGCTTTTTTTCTTGGCGAATCTGAAACATCATAATCGCCAACCCCGTGAAATCTTAAAAGTGTGTCTTCGTGCTCTTCTGCCATTTCTGTTAAGATATCATCAGCTGTAACTATACCAACAATTTCATTATCATCTAAAATTGGTAAAACGCTCATCCCATAGTCTCTAAACTTTCTCAAACCCTCATTGATTGAATCATCAAGAGTTAGATGGTTTTTTATTTGTTGTGTAATTTTTGCAAGTGAGTCGTTTGGTCTTGCAGAAATTAAATCAATTAGCGAAACGCTACCAACTAATCCATTATCATCCACTACAAATATTTCATCAATATAATTTGTATCTTTAACATTTGAGATAACATAAGCTGTCGCTTCTTTAATTGATTTATTTATATCAATTGTTACAAATTCAGTAGTCATAAGTGAAGCAATCTTTTCTTCATCATAACTCATTAACATCTTTAAAGTTTTTTGTTTGGACATTGATAAAACAGAGATTAATTCTTCTTGATCTTCTTCATCATAACTTAAAATAAAATACTTAAGTTCGTCCATCTCAAAACCATTTAATATTTTTCTTTGTAAATCCTTATTTAAGAGTTTAAAAAACTCATGTGCAACACCATCAGGTAGTTCAATAAAAATATCCGCAAGTTTAGCAGGTGATGTTAATTTAATAATTCTTTTTAGAGCTGCTTCATCTGCATTCTTCAAATGGTTGGCTATATCATATGGGTGCATTTTGAAAATTCTTTTTTCAAGTCTTGAATCATTTAACGCTAACAAGTTTTTCATTTTATAACACCCCCAATATTAAGGTTGCCAAACCAAAATAAAGTATTACACTACACACATCAATTAATGTAGTAATAAACGGGCCAGATGCAATCGCTGGGTCAAACTTTAATTTCTTTAAAATGATTGGTATTAATAACGCAAAAAAAGGTCCAGTAATAACTGCTATGCAAAGACTCACTCCTACCACAAACGCAATCTTTAAAGGGTTAGGGATACCTAAAAATAGACGATTAAGAAAGATATAACTGCGCTGGATAATCCCAGAACTATGCCGTTTATCACTCCAACCATCAGTTCCGATTTTCCGTTTTTAACTGCTGTCTTTTCGTCTTTTGAAAGAAGCGTTAATGTAACTGCTAATGTTTGGGAAGAAGCATTTCCTGCCATCCCTAAAATTCACTAATAAGATAAAAAAACTATACCTTTACATCGTAAAGATATAGTAAATTTTATATATCTGTTTATTTTTTAAAACTTAGAATCATCAACACCATCTAAGTATTCCATTAATGGCTTTAATGCTTCTTTGATTGTCCCATCTTTAAATGGATTTTTTAAATTAACTTCGCTAATTAAGCCAATAAAACCTTTTGTTCCACCAAGAGTACATAATTTATAATATGACTCCCATGCTTTCTCTCTATCAACTCTACTTAAATGCCAGTATTGGAATGCTATTACTTGGGCAAGAGTATAATCAATATAGTAAAAAGGGCTAGAGAAAATATGGCCTTGACGATACCAATATGTACCTTTATCCATCATTTTATCATCACCATAATCTTTTTCTGGTAAGTAAATCTTTTCCAGTCTTCGCCAAGTTTGTTTTCTTTCTGCTGGACTCATGTGTGGTTTTTCATAAACTTCATGTTGGAATTCATCTACTAGTGCTCCATAAGGTAAAAAACTAATTGTGCTTGCGAGATGAGTAAAATAGTATTTTTCAGTATCTTCTTTGAAAAATAATTCCATCCATGGCCATGTTAAAAACTCCATGCTCATTGAATGAATCTCTGCAGATTCCATCCCCGGCCATCTTTGTGGTGGTATATTATCTTTTGAACTATAAACTTGAAAAGCATGCCCTGCTTCATGTGTTAATACATCCACATCTCCTGCAGTCCCATTAAAGTTCGCAAAAATAAATGGTGCTCCGTATGAAGGAATAAACGTACAATATCCTCCACCTCTTTTACCTTTTTTACTCTCTAAATCAAACAAGTTATGCTTAACCATAAAGTTAAAGAATTCACCCGTTTCAGGGCTCATCTCAGTATACATCTTTTTAGCCATATTAACTAAATGTTTCACCTCACCTTTTGGTGTTGGATCACCTGATAAAAATGAGATAGTATCATAACTCATTAATTTACTAACATTAAGGCGGGCTTGTTTGCGTTTATTTAGTTTACTAACCGCTGGTACTACTTCACGTTTAATTTGTTCGCGGTAGTTATAAACATCTTTAGCATCATAGTCAGTTCTACCCATACGATAATAACCTAACTCAACATAATTTTCATATCCTAAAGTTAACGCAATTTCATTTCTAACTTTAACTAATTTATCATATATATCATCAATCTCTACTTCTTTTTTAGAAAAGAAACCACTAACCGCTAATTGTGCTTGATGTCTAGTCTTTCTATCAATGCTTTTTGCGAAAGGTGTCATTTGACTTAAGTTATATATTTTACCTTCAAATTCAATTTCTGCTCCAGCAATTAAATTAGAATATTCTCTCGCTATTTTATTTTCAGCAATTAAAAGCGGAATTATTTTTTCATCAAACGTTTTTAAACTAACTTCAATTTGGTCAAACAAATACTTGCCAAATTCTTTAATTAATTCATCTTTAAATTTGGAATTATACATTAACTTACTAAAATCATTATAATATTTCCCTATTAATGGTCCTTTTTCATCATAATACTTCACTTCATTATCATAAAACTCATCTTTAGTATCTATACTGTTTCTAACTGACGCTATTACAGCATGAGACATAAATTCATCTTGTAAACTATAGAGTTTTTTAATAACTTTTACTTGTTCATTTGCAGTTTTCGCTTCAACAAAGCTATTTGTTAGCTGTTCTAATTCTTTAATAATTACTTCGACATCTTGTCGTTTGTATGGAAAGTCTTGAAATTTCATATCTTATCTCCTTATATATTAATAAAAAGAGAAAGCAGCAGCTTTCTTTTTTATTTATTATTCAACAAATTCAATTATTGCCATTGGGGCATTATCGCCCACTCTAGGCATAACTTTATAAATACGAGTATAACCGCCTTGGCGCTCACTAAAACGTGGCGCAAGGTCATCAAAAAGTTTTTGAAGCACAGTTTGACCTTCTCTTGCATCAACTGGTCTAACTGTTTGTGCTGCTCTTCTTCTTGCTGCTAATGTGTTTTTCTTACCTAATGTAATCATTTTATCAGCAACTCTTTTTAATTCTTTCGCTCTCGCTTCTGTCGTTTCAATTTGTTCATGTATGATTAAAGCTGTTACTAAATCTCTAATTAATGCTTTTCTTTGCGCAGTCGTTGTGCGCCCTAATCTTGAACGTGCCATCTTTAAATGCTCCTTTACTAATAATTTTTATTGGTCTCTTTTACCAGTAAAACTTGGCGCTAACTGTAAATTCATATCTTTTAATCTTTCTTTAATTTCAGTTAAAGATTTTGTTCCTAAATTACGAATTCTAATAATTTCTTCTTCAGATTTATTAATTAATTCACCAATTGTATTAATTCCATCTCTTTTTAAACTATTAAATGCTCTAACGCCTAAATCTAATTCTTCAATTGGTCTGTCTAATGTTGCATCTTTTGCTTCAACTTGTTTTTCTTCAACAAAGTCAATTTCATGTGTGCTTTCATCTAAGTCAACTATTACTGTTAAATAGTCAATTAAGATTTTTGATGCTAAAGAAATTGCTTCGTGTGGTGCTGTTGCGCCATTAGTCTTAACTTCCATTTGAAGTTCATCGTAGTTAACATCACGATCAACACGTGTTTTATCAACTTTAAACGTTACTCTTTCAATCGGTGTAAAAATTGAATCAATTGGGATTGTTCCAACAACTTTAGAATAGATTTTATTCATTTCAGCACCAGAATAACCGATTCCTCTTCTTACAGTCATAAACATTGAAAGTTTTCCGCCTTCAGTTATTGTTGCAATTTCTTGTTCTGGATTGATGATTTCTAATTCAGAATCAATTTCAAAATCTCCAGCTCTAACTACTCCAGCTTTATCAGCGTGTAGTTCAATTTCTTTTTCAAAATAATCATCTAATGAGTCTGTTTTGAAAATAACTTTCTTTAAATTTAAAACAATACTCATCACATCTTCTACAACTCCATCAATTGTTTGGAACTCATGACTAACTCCATCAATTTGAACGTTAACAATCGCTGTTCCTGGTAGTGATGACATTAAAATTCTACGTAATGAGTTTCCTAATGTAATCCCAAATCCTCTTTTTAATGGGGAAATTGTAAAAGTCGCCTTATTAGGGTCGCTTTTTGATGGTTCTACCTTTACTTCTGGTTTTGTAAATTTTAATTTGTTCACAATTACTACCTCCTTAAGATTTTTAAATTATCCACGAGGTCGTTTTGGAGGACGACATCCGTTGTGGGGAATTGGTGTTGTATCTTTAATTGATACAATTTCTAATCCAGCTGCTTGTAAAGAACGGATCGCTGCTTCTCTACCTGGGCCAGGACCTTTAACGAAAACATCAACTTTTTGCATACCATGAACTTTAGCTTCTTTGGCAGCTTTTTCAGCACTCATTTGCGCTGCAAAAGGAGTTGATTTTCTACTTCCTTTATACCCAATATTTCCTGCGCTACTCCAAGTTACTGCATTACCATCTGGATCTGTAATTGTCACAATCGTATTATTAAACGTTGTATGGATAAAAGCCATTCCGTGTGGAATGTTTTTTCTAACACGACGTTTTACCTGTCTTTTACGTGCCATATTCTACTCCTCCTACTTTTTCTTCTTAACGGCAGCTTTAACTTTGCCTCTTCTTGTGCGTGCGTTGTTTCTTGTGTTTTGACCTCTAACTGGTAAGTTTCTTCTGTGTCTAATACCACGATATGAGCCAATATCCATTAATCTTTTAATATTAGCTTGAGTTTCTCTTCTTAAGTCACCCTCGATTTGATACTTAGTCACTTCTTGACGAATTTTGTTTAAATCTTCCTCAGTTAAATCTTTTACTCTTACAGACTCGTTAATACCAACCTCAGATAAAATCTTTTCTGCTGTTGGTCTACCAATTCCATAAATATAAGTTAAAGAAACTACAACGCGCTTATCGCGTGGAATATCTATACCTGCAATTCTTGCCATAATATACTCTCCTATTATCCTTGTCGTTGTTTGTGTCTTGGGTTTTCACAAATAACCATTACTCTACCTTTGCGTTTAATGACTTTACATTTATCGCAAATCTTTTTTACTGATGCTCTTACTTTCATAATTATCTCCTCTCGCGGAAAGTGATTCTTCCTTTTGTTAAGTCATAAGGCGATAACTCTAATGTCACCTTATCACCTGGTAAGATGCGAATATTAAACTTTCTCATTTTACCAGAGATATGAGCTAACACTTCATGCCCGTTTTCTAACTCAACTATGAAGCGAGTATTTGGTAATACTTCTTTTACTTTCCCTTTTACTTCAATTAAATCTTGTTTCGACATATTATCTCCTTAAAGTTTTGTTAAAATCTCATTACCATCTTCTGTTATTACAATCATATGCTCAAAATGAGCACTTTTTTCCTTATCATCTGTTATAGTTGTCCAGTTATCACTTAATATACTAACATGTTTAGTTCCTTTATTAATCATCGGTTCTATACAAATGGTCATTCCTTCTCTTAATATTGCTCCACTATCTTTCTTACCAAAGTTTGGGATATACGGATCTTCATGAAGGTTTTTACCAATACCATGACCTGTAAATTCTTCAACTATTCCATAACCATAAGGTTTAATAAATGTTTCTACCGCATTTGAGATATCTCCAACACGGTTGTTAGGTTTCGCTTGTTCAAGTGCTGTATATAAACTTTTCAATGTGACGTCTAATAGTTTTTCGTCTTCTTCGCTTATTTTTCCTACAGGATATGTCCAAGCACCATCACCATGATAACCTTTATAATTGACACCTATATCAATCGTAATTATGTCTCCTTCTTTTAAGATAACATTTTCACTAGGTATTCCATGCACGACTACTTCATTAACACTCGCACATATTGAACCAGGGAAACCATGATAACCTTTAAATGATGGAAGTCCACCGTTTTTAACAATAAACTTTTCTGCAATCGTATCTAATTTTTTAGTACTTATGCCCGGTTTAATATGCTTTTTTAACTCTTCCTGCGTTAAAGCTACAAGTCTGCCTGCTTCACGCATTATTTCTATTTCTCTTTTTGACTTAATAATAATCACTTAGCGTTCACCTTTTCTTTAATTTGTAAAAAGGTGTCATAAGATTCTTTTAAGTTTCCATCAACTTTTAATAAGATTCCTTTTTCTTCATAATACTTTAAAATTGGTGCCGTTTCTTCATTATATATTTGTAATCTTGCTTCAGCTATTTCTAAAGTATCATCTGACCTTTTAACTAACTTCGTGTTACATAAGTCACATACGCCTTCTTTTTTAGGCTGTGTAAAGTAAATATTATAATTCTTTCCACATGTTTGACATACTCTTCTACCGATTAAACGTTTAATTATTATATCTTTATCGGCAACTAAGGCTATCGCAAAATCTAACTTTAAACCTTTCTCTTCAAGATATGCATCTAAGTATTTAGCTTGATTAATGTTTCTTGGAAACCCGTCAAGCAAAAATCCGTTTTTACAATCATCTTGATTGAGTCTTTGTCTTACCATCTCATCTGTTAGTTCATCACTAACTAAATGGCCTTGGTCTAAAATCTTTTTAAGTTCTAAACCTAATGCTGTACCTTTTTTGATTTCTTCCCTAAACATTTGTCCGGTAGAGATATGCAAAATATTATATTCTTTTGTAATAAAAGGTGCAACTGAACCTTTACCTGAGGCCGGCGGCCCTGTTATTATAAATCTCATATTATCTTAAAACAATCTCTTATATTCTTGTTCGGTTGACTGAGTAATAATTTGGTTTACTGTCTCAAGTGCCACCCCAACTACAATAATTAAAGATGTTCCCCCTATTGTAACTGATTGTGCAACTGTGCCTTTAAAGCCAAAGATAATCGTAGTGACAATCGGCAATGCTGCTAAAATCATTAAGTATACTGTTCCTAGTACTGTTATTTTAAATAATAATCTAGAAATATAATTCGTTGTATCTTCTCCTGGTCTAATACCTGGAATATATGCATTACTCTTAGATAAGTTTTCTGCTACACTCTCAGGGTTAAACATTAAGAATGAATAGAAAAACGCAAACAACATAATAAGTACCATATATAAAACAAAGCCAATTGGGTTTTGATAATTAAATATTTGGTTTAACCAATAACCTACACCACTACTTGTTGATTGATTTGTCATCCCTACCATTGAAAGCGGAATTGATAAAATCGTTGAAGCGAAGATTACTGGAATAACTCCTGCAGTGTTTAATTTAATCGGTAAGTTTGAGTCTGTTTTTCCTCTTCCGGCGCGAACGTTCGCATATTGAATCGGAATCTTTCTTTTTGCTAACTCTAAGTATGTAACACCAATTAAAACTGCAACGTTTAATACCATAATTAAAATGAATAAGAAAATATCTAACGCTTCACCTGCTGGCGGTTTAATGTAAAGTGTCCATAGTTGTGTAACCATTGCAGGTAATGATGTAACAATACCAGCAACAATTAACATACTTGTCCCGTTACCAATCCCATACTTAGTAATTAAATCACCAATAAAGATTGCAACAGCTGTACCAGCAGTCATTACTAACGCCATATAAATATAATGAATTATTTTTGGCTCTAAAATCCTTGGGATTAATGCTCCGCCTCTAGCAGCGCCTAAACCTAATAGTAATACTAATGATTGGATAAACGCTAAGATTAACGCCACAATTCTAGTTAAGCGGTTAATTTTTTGTTTTCCCGCTTCGCCTTGTTCGCCCCACTCTTTTAATATCGGGATAATATCCATCTGTAATAACTGAATAACAATACTAGCAGTAATGTAGGGGCTAATACCCATTGCCATAATTGATAAGTTACCTAACGCTTGACCTGAAAAGTTATTTAAAATTGCTAAGAACTCATTTTGTTTAATAAAGCCAGTTAAGTTCTGTACATCAATTAATGGTATTGGAACCCAAACTAGAATTCTAAACGCTAATAGAATAAGAATAGTTATTCCCATCTTTTTAAGAACGTCTTTATTTGTAAATATAGCCTTTAACTTATTCACCTTAAATCACCTCAGCAGTAGCACCTACTTGATTAATTTGTTCAAGAGCTTGTTTGGAAAAAGCATGTGCTTTGATTGTCACTTTTTTCTCCAATGGTCCGTTTGCTAATACTTTAACGCCGGAATTTACCTTTCTAATAATTCTTCTTTCAAGTAATACTTCTGGAGTTATAACATCACCATCTTCGAAAACATTTAAATCTTTTAAATTAACTACCGAAAATACTTTATGGTTAACATTTGTAAAACCTCTTTTAGGTAGTCTTTGGAATAAAGGCGTTTGTCCACCTTCAAATGCTGGTCCTGGCTTATTTCCTGAACGAGCTAATTGTCCCTTATGACCCTTACCTGAAGTCTTACCTTTGCCTGAACCGCGTCCACGGCCAAGACGAGTTTTTTTCTTGCGAGCTCCTGGATTAGCTTTTAATTCATTTATCATCCTTAAGCCTCCTTCGTTACTTCTTCAACTTCTACTAAATGAGAGATTGTTGTAATCATTCCCATAATAGCATCGTTTTTCTCTTTAATAACGCTTTGATTAATTTTTCTTAAACCTAATGCTTTCGCTGTTTTAACTTGATTAGGTTTGCGTCCTATTAAACTTTTAACTAATGTAATTTTGATCATTTTCTTACACCAACTCTTCCACAGGGATACCTCTAAGTCTTGCAACTTCTTCAATTGTTGTAAGTCCTTCTAATCCATCAAAAGTAGCCCTTACTATATTAATAGGTGTTTTTGAACCTAAATTTTTAGATAAAATGTTATCTATTCCCGCTAATTCACAAATAACTCTTACTGGACCACCAGCGATAACTCCTGTACCTTCTGGTGCTGGTTTTAAAAATACTTTACCTGCTCCAAATCTTCCTGTTATTTCGTGAGGAATAGTTCCATTTACCACATTAACTTTTACTAAGTTTTTGCGAGCCCTTTGAATCGCTTTATTAATTGCATCAGGAATCTCTAAAGATTTTCCTGTCCCAAAACCGATTGTTCCATTTTTATCACCGACAACTGCTAAAGCTGTAAAACGAATGTTTCTACCACCTTTAACAACTTTACTAACACGGTTAATAGAGACTACACGATCTTCAAATAAGTCTACTTCTTTATTTTTATCTTGTTTCTTTCTTCTGTGCATATAATCCTCCTAAAATTTCAAACCGGCTGCTCTAGCCGCTTCTGCTAAAGCCTTAATATTTCCGTGATATAAATACCCTGAACGGTCAAACACTACCGTTTCAATTCCGTTTGCTAAAGCTCTTTCGCCAATTAATTTACCGACTGCTTCAGCTGTTTCTTTGTTAACACCTGGTTTAATTTCACTGCTTCTTGCTTGAACTAAAGTGTGTTCTTTACTATCGTCGATTATTTGCACAATATATTGTGTGTTAGAACGGTAAACACTTAAACGAGGTCTTTCTTCTGTTCCTTGAACTTTTCTTCTAACTCGTAAATGTCTTTTTCTACGAAGTTTATTTCTAGATGTTTTATTTATCATATTTCATACCTCCTTAAGAAACTGTCTTACCTTCTTTACGTCTGATAACTTCATCAGCGTAACGGATTCCTTTACCTTTATAAGGTTCAGGTTTTCTAACCTTTCTAATATTTGCTGCAAATTCGCCAACTTCTTGTCTGTTAATACCTTCAACAATAATTACAGTGTTTCTTGGTAACGTAACATTAATACCTTTAGGAATAGCCATATTAACAGGTTTTGAATAACCTACGTTTAATACTAACTGATTTCCTTCTAAAGCTGCACGATAACCAACACCTGCAATCTCTAAGCGTTTTTGAAATTTCTCTTTAACGCCTGTAATCATATTAGCTAATAGAGATCTAGCCGTACCGTGTTGTGATTGAGCTTGCATAGTCTCATCTACGCGCGATACTTTAATTTCATTTCCTTCAACAGTAAATTTTACTAATGGAGAAAATTGTCTTTCAAGCGTCCCATGAGGGCCAGTCACTGTAACTAAATTGTTATTATTGTTAAATGTAACGCCTTCTGGCAGTACAATTACTTTATTACCTATTCTTGACATATTTATCCCTCTCTTACCAAACATAGGCGAGTACTTCGCCACCTACATTTTGTCTTCTTGCTTCTCTATCAGTCATTATACCTTTTGATGTCGAAATAATAGCGATTCCTAAACCGTTTAAAACTCTTGGTAAGTTTTCTACTTGTGCATAGACACGCAATCCTGGTTTCGATATCCTTTTTAAGCCTTTAATAACTCTTTCGTTTTCATGATACTTTAAAGAAACAACTAAAACAGGATGATTATTTTCATCTGTCTTTGTTTCATAATCAACGATATATCCTTCTTCTTTTAAAACGCGTAAAATTTCGCCTTTTAATTTTGATGCTGGAACCTCTAAAGATTCTTTATTAGTAGAATTTGCATTTCTTATGCGGGTAAGCATATCCGCAATTGGATCAGTCATAACCATCTTTAAATTTCCTCCTTACCAACTTGATTTTTTAACGCCAGGCAATTCGCCTTTATATGCTTTTTCACGGAGACAAATTCTGCATAGACCAAATTTTCTATAAACAGAACGTGGTCTTCCGCAAATACTGCATCTTGTATAGCCTCTTGTTGAAAATTTAGGCTTTCTTTTTGCACTTGCTATTTTTGATTTCTTTGCCATAATTGCCTCCTACCTTCTAAACGGCATACCTAATGATGTAAGAAGTGCTTTTCCTTCTTCATCTGTTTTAGCCGTTGTAACGATTACGATATCCATTCCTCTAACTTTTCTAACATTATCGATTTTGATTTCTGGGAAAATAATTTGTTCTCTAACACCTAGTGTATAGTTTCCTCTACCATCAAAAGCGCGTTTAGAAACGCCACGGAAATCTCTAACTCTTGGTAGGCTCACTGAAATTAACTTATCTAAAAAGTCATACATTCTAGTCCCACGAAGCGTTACTTTCGCTCCAATTGGCATACCTTCTCTTAACTTAAATGTTGCAACTGATTTTCTAGCTCTAATAACTATCGGTTTTTGACCAGTTAATAATGCTAAATCTTCAACAGCACCATCCATAGCTTTTGGATCGCCAATCGCATCGCCTACACCCATGTTAACTACTATTTTTTCAATTTTGGGAACTTCCATGATTGATGAATAATTAAATTGTTTCATCAATTCTGGTCTTACTTTTTCATCATAATGTGTTTTTAATCTACTCATAATATTCCCCTTAATCTAGTATCTCGCCAGAACGTTTTGCATAGCGAACTTTTTTGCCATCAACTGTTTTATAACCTATACGTGTAGGTAAATTAGTTTTTGGACAAATAATCATTACATTTGAAACATGAATCGGAGCTTCTTGTTCCATAATTCCACCTTTGTCTTCTTGACTAGTGGCTCTTTTATGTTTCTTAACTATGTTTACGCCTCTAACTACTACTTTATTTTCTTTTGGAAAAGCTTTAATTACTTGACCAGTAGTTCTAACTTTATTACCTTTCTTGTCTTTAGTAAATTTGTCTTTTCCGCTCATAATTGCGACATTGTCGCCAACTCTTATACGCATATTAGTCTCTCCTTTACAATACTTCAGGAGCTAAACTGATAATTCTCATGAAGTTTTTTTCTCTTAACTCTCTTGCCACAGGGCCAAAGATTCTTGTCCCAACTGGGTTCATATCTTCTTTTAATACAACTGCTGCATTATCATCAAACTTAATGTATGATCCATCTCTTCTTCTTAAACCAAACTTAGTTCTTACAATAACAGCACTTACTATTTCGCCTTTTTTAACAGCTGAGTTAGGAATAGCTTTTTTAACTGTAGCAGTAACTACATCACCAATATTGGCATATTTTCTGCTTGTTCCACCTAGAACTTTGATAATTAAAAGTTCTCTAGCTCCACTATTATCAGCTACTTTTACTCTACTTTCTTGTTGTAACATAAAAAGCCTCCTTAAACTTCAACTGCCTCAGAGATAACTCTAACAAGAGTAAACTTTTTGTTTTTAGAAATAGGACGACACTCTCTAATTCTAACAACATCGCCTTCTTTTGCTATGTTATTCTCATCATGCACTTGATATTTTTTAGAAACTCTAACACGTTTCCCATACAAACGATGCACTTTGTATCTTTCAACTAATACACCGATTGTTTTATCGGCTTTGTCAGATACCACAGTACCAGTTAATTGTCTTCTTTTATTTCTTTCCATAGTATCCTCCTTATGCCCCACGTTCGCGCTCGGTTAAAATAGTTTTCATTTGCGCGATTAACTTTCTTACGTGTTTAATTCTTGCTGTATTTTCTAATTGTCCTACAGCTAATTGAAATCTTAAATTAAATAATTCTTCTTTTAACTCGCCTACGCGGAGATTTAAATCTTCTGTAGAAAGTTTTCTAATGTCTTTTGCTTTCATTAACTTTCACTCTCCTTAGAGACTATTGCCGTTTTAATCGGCAGTTTATGAGATGCAAGACGTAATGCTTCTCTAGCTACTTCTTCAGTAACACCTGCAATCTCAAACATGATTTTTCCTTTTTTAACTACTGCAACCCAAGAGTCAGGTGAACCTTTACCTCCACCCATACGTACTTCTAAAGGTTTTTTAGTTTTCGCAAAATGTGGAAACACGTTTAACCAAACTTTTCCTGCACGGCGCATTTGACGAGTAATCGCAATACGGCATGCTTCAATTTG
Organism: Acholeplasma sp.; assembly: GCA_012839355.1. Lineage (GTDB taxonomy): Bacteria > Bacillota_I > Bacilli_A > Acholeplasmatales > UBA5453 > UBA5453. The sequence goes on along the minus strand of DUNK01000033.1, from coordinate 10,976 downwards.
TCTATTTGTGATCCAAGCACCTTCAAGGGCTTTTAAACCATATTCACCATTTTGAAGTTCTAAGTTTCCTTTTGCTTTTCCTTCATAACTTACACGATGTGGTCTTCTATATTTAGTTCTTTTCGGCATTAACACGGCTTCTCTTACCTCCTGCTGGGCGTTTATTTGGTGCCGGTTTACGTCTAGGTTGTTCTTTTCTTCTTCTTAATTCTTTACCAAGAAGTTCACCTTTATAAACCCACACTTTCACTCCTAAAATTCCATAAGTAGTTTTCGCTTCAGCTGTAGCATAATCGATGTCTGCTCTTAATGTGTGCAGCGAAACGCGACCTTCTGAATAACCTTCAGCTCTCGCAATCTCAGCTCCGCCTAAACGTCCTGAAACTAATGTTTTAACTCCATTAGCACCTGCTCTTAAAGCTCTTTGAATCGCAATTTTTTGAACTCTTCTAAAACTTGCTCTTCTTTCTAATTGGCGCGCAATAGAGTTAGCCATAAGTTGAGCATCCATCTCAGGCCTTACTACTTCTACAACATTTAATATAACTTCTTTTTTAGTCATATATTCTAAAGTACTAACTACTTTGTTTTTAATTTCTGCATCACGACCAATAACCATACCTGGTCTTGCTGTAAATAAAGTTAATTTAATTCTATCTTTAGATTTTGCTTTAACTCTTTCGATTTCGGTTAAAGAAACCTCAGCGTCTACATAAACTTTATTTAAATATTTACGAATTTCGTGGTCTTCTTTAACTAAAGCAGGAACATCCTTAGAATCAGCATACCAACTTGAATCCCAGTTTTTATTAATTCCTACTCTTAATCCTTTTGGACTAACCTTCTGACCCATCGAATTCTTCCTCCTTTTCGTTATTTCTTTCTGCTACTACAACAGTAATGTGACTAGTTCTTTTACTGATGATATCTCCACTACCTTTTGCTCTAGGTAATAATCTTTTCATTGTCATTCCTTCTGTAACATATGCTTCTTTAACATATAAGTTTTCAGGATTCATATCATAGTTGTTTTCAGCGTTTGCAACTGCGCTATTTAATACTTTTAATATAATAGGTGCAGCTTTTCTTGGAGTAAATAGTAAGACAGCTTGAGCTTCTTTTACATCTAATCCGCGAACTAGGTCAATCACTAAACGCGCTTTTCTTGGCGCAATTCTAACTGTTTTCGCTATTGCTCTTGCTTCCATAATTAACTACCTTCCTCTACGCTTTCATCTTCTTCATCATCTTCATCATCAACTACTAATTGCTTAGCCATTGTTGCTGCTCCAGCTGATGCTGATCTCTTATCTTTAGACATCTTACGATCTGCAGCGTGTTGTCTGAATGTTCTTGTTGGCGCAAACTCACCAAGTTTGTGTCCAACCATATCTTCAGTAATATAGACAGGTACATGTTCACGACCATTATATACTGCTATAGTATAGCCAATAAACTCAGGAAAAATCGTTGAGCGTCTTGACCATGTTTGGATAACTCTTTTTGTTTTTCTGCTCTTTTGTGCCATAACTTTTTTCATTAAATGTTCATCGACAAAAGGTCCTTTTTTAACTGAACGTGCCATATAATCCTCCTATTTCTTTCTTCTTCTGCCTCTAATAATTAGATCGCTAGACTTTTTCTTAGATTTTCTTGTTTTAACTCCATGACCGATTTTACCCCAAGGAGTCATTGGTGAAGCTTGACCGATTGGTGCTTTTGCTTCTCCACCACCATGAGGGTGATCAACTGGGTTCATTGCAGAACCTCTAACTGTTGGTCTAATACCCATGTGGCGTTTTCTACCAGCGTTACCAATAGTTATTAATTCGTGTGATTCGTTACCTACTTCACCGATTGTTGCTCTACACTCACCTAAAACTTTTCTTACTTCGCCTGATGATAATGTTAATAATACGTACTTATCTTCACGACCTAAGATTCTTACGCTTGTACCAGCGCTTCTTGCAATTTGTCCACCTTTTCCTGGTTTTAATTCTACGTTATGTACAATTGTACCAACTGGAATGTTTTTAAGTGGAGCAGCATTTCCTAATTTAATATCTACATGTTCTCCAGAAAGAATTTCATCGCCAACCTTTAAATCTTTAGCTGCTAGAATATATCTTTTCTCGCCATCCGCATAATTAACTAAAGCTATATATGCACTACGATTCGGATCATATTCAATAGATGCGATTCTTCCAGGAATATCATCTTTATTACGTTTGAAGTCAATAACTCTATACTTACGTTTAGCACCGCCGCCTCTATGACGAACAGTAATTTTACCTGAATTGTTTCTTCCACCTTTTTTCTTTAATGGTTCTAATAAAGATTTTTCAGGTGTTGTTTTAGTTATTTCTTCAAAAGATGGACTTGTCATATGCCTACGAGCATTTGTTGTTGGTTTATATGTTTTAATTGCCATAATAGCTCTCCTTTACCATCTTATATTACACTGTGAAGGCGTCAATTGATTGACCTTCAGCAATTGTAACCATTGCTTTTTTATAACCTTTTGTAAAACCTTCGTGTTGACCAACTCTTTTGAAAGTCGGTTTAACATTCATTGTATTTACACGTAAAACATTCACGTCAAATATTTCTTCGATTGCTTTTTTAATTTCAATTTTGTTTAATCCTTTATCTACTTTAAATGTATAAGTGTTTGATGATTGGATTAACTTAGTTGATTTTTCTGTAATTACAGGAGCAAAAACTTTATCATAATACTTAATTATCATTTTACTAGCGCCTCCTCAAAATACTTAACTGCATCCGTAGTTAAAACTACTTTGTGTGCATCTGTTAAATCATATACGCTTGTATGACTAGCATTTTCGATTCTAACTGTTGGAATATTTCTTGATGCATATATTACATTGTCGCTAAAATCTACATCAATAAAGATTGCTCTTCCTTCACTAACTAAACTGTTATAAATTTCTTGAAACTGTTTAGTTTTTGGTTCGTTTAACTCTAATTTATCAACTATTACTAATTGATTATTTTGTAAACGTAATGAAAGAATGCTCTTATATGCTAGTTCTGAAACTTTTCTATTAACTTTAACTTTATAGTTCTTTTCTGGAGTTGGACCAAACGTCACTCCACCACCACGCCAAACTGGGCTTCTTGAAGAACCATGTCTCGCTCTACCTGTACCTTTTTGACGATAAGGTTTCTTACCTCCGCCACTAACTTCTGTACGTGTTTTTGTTGAGTGAGTGCCTTGTCTCATTGCAGCTCTTTGTGCATTAACTACGTCATAGAGAACTTGTGTGTTTGGTTCAATACCAAATACTTGTTCATTTAAAGTTAATTTAGATACTTCTTTTCCACTTTGATTTAATACTTTAACATTTAACATAATTATTTACCCTTTTCATGCTTTTTAACTGCTGAGCGAACCATTACTAAACCTTTTGTCGGTCCAGGAATTGAGCCTCTAACAAGTAGCACTTGCCTTTCTTCATCAACACTGACAATTTCTAAGTTTTGAACAGTTCTACGAACATTACCCATTTGTCCTGGTAAGTTTTTACCTTTTAAGTTACCCTTAACAGCTCCCATTGAGCCAGGACCACGGTGATATCTTGAACCATGTGATGCAAAACCTTTCTTCTGGTTATGTCTTTTAATTGAACCAGCAAATCCTTTACCTTTTGATGTTCCAGTTACATCAACGTATTCACCAACATTAAATATTGTCGGCGATATTTTACTACCAACCTCTAAATTAAGCATTTCGTTTTCGTGTTGTTTAAAACGAATCTCTTTAATGAAGCGCTTAGGTGCTGTATTAGCTTTTGCAACGTGCCCTAACTCAGGCTTATTGCTTAATGTTTCCCTTTTGTCTTCAAAACCAATTTGGGTGGCAAGATAACCATCTGTCTCTAATGTTTTTTGTTGTAATACAACATTATTAGCTACATCGATAATGGTTACTGGAACTAAGTGACCCTTATCATTAAAGATTTGAGTCATGCCTACTTTTCTACCTAAGATTCCTTTAGCCATAATAATTTCTCCTTATTTCTTATTTTTTTAACACTATATCAACACCGCTAGGTAAGTCGATGTGCATAAGTGCTTCAATTGTTTGTGAGTTTGGATCAACAATTTCAATTAATCTCTTATGAGTTCTTCTTTCAAATTGCTCACGTGATTTTTTATTAACGTGAGGACTTCTTAAAATTGTGAAGATCTCCTTTTTAGTTGGAAGTGGGATTGGACCTCTTACTTCTGCTCCTGATTTCACTACACTTTCAACAATTTTTTTAGCTGATTGATCAATTAATCTATGATCATACGCCTTTAAATTAATTTTGATTACTTCTTTTGCCATTTTCTTTTTTTCTCCTTTCGCCTTATATCTATCGTATAGACTTGCTCCGCGGAAATTTCTTGACACAGACAACGGCTATCCGTGTGCCAACAACCTCCCGCCTCAAAGCCGTCTCGCGCAATCGCACAAGCGAAACTATTATATAACAAATAAAAGAAAAGTGCAACCTTTTAAGTGCACTTTTTTGATTTTTTTACTTTTTGTCTATTTATAGCCGTTTCTTCTCTTTTTTATTCCTGATATCCCCAAACGACAGGCCTATAATCTCTATTCCATCTTTGATGCCATCCGCTAGGCTTTGATGCTACTTCTGCATAGATTGTTAAATTGTCACAACCACGAAAAGCTGCTTCATATATATTAGTTACGCTTCTGGGAATTATTACTTTAGTTAAACTTTTACAATTAAAAAAGGCCAAACCCAGTATATGCGTAGCACTCGTTTCAATTTTATACTCGCCTGTTTTCCCTAACGGACAAAAAACTAATGTGCTTCCATCTTTTGAATAAAGCACTCCATCTACAGATTTATAATTTGGATTGTTTTCATCTACAATTACTTCTTTTAAACTATTACAACCAGAAAATTCTGAATAACTTAAACTTGTTACACTTTTTGGGATTGTTATTTTTTCTAACTTTGAACAATTTATAACAAATATTCTTGTTACACCTTCCTCAATTATATATTCGCCAGTTTTTCCTTCAGGACAATATATTAATGTTTCTCCATCCTTTGAATAGACAACTCCATCAACTGACTTATAGTTAGCATTTTTCTTATCAATATTTATTTCTTTTAATTTATCACATAAAGCAAACACTCCACGACCTATCTCCATAACACTAGAAGGGATAGTTATAGTTGTTAAAGTTTTACATGTTCTAAAAGCAGATCATCTATTTTTGTAATACCTTTATTGAAATTGATTTTGCCAGTTTTTCCGGCCGGATAAATAATTAGTGTCTTTCCGTCTTTTGAATAAACAGCACCATCTATTGATCTATAATTAGGATTATCTTTCTCTACATTAATAGTTTCAAGGCCTACACAATCCTGAAACGTGATAGGAGCTATACTTTTAACGCTAGCTGGGATAGTTACTTTAGTTAGATTTGTACACCCTTTAAAAACCGCTCCCCACATATCTATAATCGTATTAGGTATTACTATCTCTTCAATAACATCATTATTAGCGAACGCTTCTGATAATATGTATATTACAGGCTTATCATTGTATTTTTCAGGTATTCTAACTTTTGATTCGGTCCCTATAAATTTATTTACCATATAACCTGTTTTTGTTGTTGTCATTTCAAACCTAAAAGATGAGTCTGGAGTAACTTCTATTTTTGGTTCTACTTCTATTTGACCAAAACATGATGATAGAAGAAAAAACATTGGTATTAATAAAGTTAATAAAAATAAAAGAATTGTTTTTCTTTTCATATGATTACCCCCTTTACTAATGATACGTTTTTTACAGCCTTTTTATCCGCTTTTAAACTATTTGCCACTTAAGATTAATTCTAATGCGCCATACATACCTGAATCGTTTTTAAGTTTTGCTAATCTAAAGTTTACTTTTCTATTTCCAAAATAAGCATAGTTTTTATATGCTTTTTTAATTGCCTTAATTAAGATATTGCCAGCATTAGCGATACCACCACCAATAACTATTACATCAGGATCAATCGTTGCAGCGATTTTCGCTGATGCTTTAGCGATATAATCGCCAACTTTATCCACTACTAATAATGCTACTCGATCACCTTTTTTAGCTAGGTTAAATATTTCGCGTGGATTTAAATTATTTTCTTTTAATTCAGTTGGTAGGTTCGTTTCTTTTAAGATTCTTTTTGTAACCCAACCGATACCTCTAATACTTGCCACTGTCTCTAAACAGCCATAAAGCCCACATGAGCATTTGTCTGGTTTTTCGTATTCTACTTGTAAGTGTCCAAACTCGCCTGCTGCACCATGAACACCTTCAACGATATTACCATCAATTACTATTCCACCACCAACGCCCGTACCTAAAGTCATAAACGCTAAGTTCTTCTCTTCTTCTAAGTATGCATATTCGCCATAAGCTGCTGCTGTAGCATCGTTAGTTACTTTAACTTTAACTTTGAATCCTAACTCTTTAATGAATTCTTCTTCAAGTTTTAAATCTCGCCAACCAATATTAGGACACCATACAACAAAGTTATTAACGACCGGCCCTGGCACACCAAAACCAACGCCTAACACATCTTTTTCACGGATGTTTTCGCTTAAGATAATTTCTTTTACTTCACTCGCGATTTCTCCTAAAATAGCTGCGCCTTTATCTTTCTTATTAGTTTTAATAACCCTTGTTAGTAAAAGTTCTTTTTTAGTATTAAATAATCCTATTTTAATTGTTGTACCACCAACATCTACACCAAATGCAACTTTCATATAGCCGTCCTCCGCTTTTTAGTTTATTATAACATAATAAAAGGACTTTTTCGCTAAGTCCTTTTAATTATTCTTATTCTTCTTCGTTTACAATTACTCCAAACCCGCAAGTTCCAGGCCCTGCATGCGCACCAACCACAGGTGTAAGGAGATGAAGAGTTATTTTTAAATGCGGTGCATATTCTAAAATCTCTTTTTTAATTCCTTCTACATATTCTCTATTATTTGTATAGCCTAAAAATAACTCAGGCGTTGTCCCAGCATCAATTAATTCTTTTGCGATTTCAATCATTCTACTTCTCGCTTTTGATGATGTGCGAATCTTTTGATATGGAACGAGATGACCTGTTTCATTAAACTTTAATAATGGTTTAATTTTTAATAAGTTACCAATCATTCCGCTTGCAGCTGAAAGCCTCCCGTTTTTAACTAAATATTTTAAAGTATCCACTAAAACAAATAGCCTAATTCTTTTCTTAAACTTTTCTAAATAGTTAAAAATCTCTAAGCCGCTTTTACCTTCTTTTATAAGTCTTGCTGCTTCGTATGTTTGGACTAACTGTCCAAATGTCACTAACAAAGAATCAACTACATAAACTTTTAAATCTTCTACTTCTTCAGATACAATCTTAAGTGTATTATATGTGCCTGATAAACCTGAAGAAATAACAACCGCAACGACTTCTTTATATCCTTCTTTTTTAAACTTATTAAGTTTTTCTAATATTTCTCCAGGAGAAATCATCGCTGTTGATATTTGTAAGTCAGGGTTTTTATCTAACATTTCATAAAAAGCATCTGCTGTTATATCAACAAAGTCTTCATACTCTTTTCCTTCTATAATTAATTTTGATCTAATTATCTCATATGGAAAGTCTACCTTTTCATAGTCTATCCCTGAGTTTCCGCAAACTAACAATCCTACTTTATTCATATTATCTCTATATGCCCTATTTAAGTAGTTATAACTATTTTTTGAGCCTTCTTGTCCTTTCTTTTTGTTTTTGTTATAACTATGTTTTTATGTGTATTATGATATCACATTTATTTTTAAATGCCACTTATTTAAAATATTATACCATTAAATACTAAAAACATTATCTATTTTTGCAAAATAAAACGGCAGAATAGTTTTTCATCTATTCCGCCGTTTAACTAACTATCACCAATGTTATTTTAGATACTTAAGAAAGGGGTGTTTTATATCTAAAATATTACCTATTGGTGTTTATGGTATTTTTGACTCATCATAAAGGATTGAGTTTGTAATTAGTTCTTTAATTTCTAAAAGCACAGCTGCATGTTCAGGCGATGGTGATTCGAAGCTTAATGTTGGGTTTTCGTTTAATATAATTATAACTTCTGCTAAAACATCAATTTCATTGTTCCACTCTAATTCTGTTAAAGTGTTAGGATCAACTTCACTTCTTAAGCTGTTAGCCATTGTTAAGTTTGAATCAATAATGATTCTTGGCAAGATTTGACGGAGTGTTTCTGATTTAGCAATCTTCTTAGAATTATCTTTAAAGTCTTCTTTATTAGAGTTATCTAAAGTTTCATAATCATAAGCTTTTAAATCATCTGCTGCAACTAGTGCATCGAAGATATAATATAATTCTTTATTTTCTGTTTCAGTTCCCCAGTAAGCTAAGTCTTCTTTATTATAATTTGGATAAACAACAACATTTAAGCCACCTTCTGTATTTAATAACTTATTAAACATTTTTGGTAGTGATGCGTTTAAGATTACTGAACTTAAGATTGCATCATTAAGTTGTTGAGAAAACGTTGGATTAGTCTTTAAGACATTAATAAAGTTTGCGTAATTCATTGTTGTATAAGTAATACCTAAGTTGTTTAGTTCTCCTATCGCATTTATTAATGGGATTAAATCGCCATTATAGTTATTAGGATTTTTGCCAATATGCCAGTCAAATTCACTTCCGTTTTCATAAGTATCAACCATATAATCACCTAAGTTTGAAGTTAGGTATAAGTCTTTTAATTCATTTTCAACGATTACTACATCATAAAGCATTGAGTTAGCCATTAGTAACATTACATCTGTAACAACATCAAAATCAGCTGGATCTGGATCTTCAAAATTGATTGTTGGTTTTTCATTAATCTTCACTAAAATTTCAACTAAGACATCAATTTCATTATTCCAATCTGCCTCTGTTAGGCTGTATGGATTTACATCACTTTCATAATCTTTAACAATTGTTAAATTAGATTCAACAAAGATTTTTGGTAACATTTGACGGAGCGTTTCTGATTTAGCAATCTTTTTAGAATTAGCTTTAAATTCTTCTTTATTAGAATTGTTTAAGTCTATATAGTCAAAGTCTTTTAAATAATCAGCAACTGTTAAGGCATCTAAGATATAATATAATTCTTTATTTTCTCCTTCAGTTCCCCAGTAAGCTAAATCTTTTTTATTGTAGTCTGGATAAACTTTAATATCTAATTCTGCTTGGTTATTAATAAGCTCATTAATCATTTTTGGCAACGATGCGTTTAAGATAGCAGAGCTAATAACTAAATCGTTAATTTCCTGCGCAGCAGTAGGGTTTGTTTGTAAGACAAGAACAAAGCTACTATAGTTCATTGTCCCATATGTAATACCTAAAGCATCTAGTCCTGTTAAAGCGAGGACTAATGGGATTGAGTCTCCCTTAGGATTAGCTGGATTTTCATCAACATACCAATCAAACTCATCTTCGTTTTCGTATTTATCAATAATGTATTTACCAAAGATGGTCTCACTATGCATTTCTTTTAGATGGTTTTCAACAACAGTCGCTTCTAAGACTTTTGATTCAAAGATTAACTCAATATCCATATTTGAAACATCTTCCGTCTCAATTGCAAAGTCTGCGAGGTCATCTTCTCCAAATATTTCTTTAACACCAACAAAGAAGTAATATAATTCTCCTGTTTTTTCTTCTGTAGTGTAATAGATTAGTCCTTCTGGGATATGTAATTTTTCATCTAATAATCCATCTTTTTTGTTTTCTTCTACTAAAAACTTACCAAAAGCATTAGAAACAGTCATTGATTTTGAGATTTCTAAAACTTTAGCATCTTCGATTGTATGTAAAGTTGTTTCACTAATTTCTTCGCTTGCAAATATTTTCACAGCGCTAAGTGTATAATATATTTCTTTTTGTGTCCAAAAACTTTCATCTTCATCAGATGTAATAAATGCATATTCTGTTGTTTCAGTTAAATAATTAATCATTGGTGATAAGGTTCTTCTAATAGTTAATGATGCATTGAAATTAGTTGAAATCTCTGTAAGCTTTTCATCAGAAACTGTCGCAAAATCAAAACCTTCTTCTAATAAGCCAAGTTCAACAATGTTTTTAGCAGAAAGCATTAAAGCTTTAATCTCAGTTTTTGTCCAATAACTTTCAGTAACATCTTCAAGGCTATCTTTAACAAAAGCAAACTCTGTCGTCTCAGTAAATTGAACCACAAGCGGAGCTAAGTTTTCTCTAAATGTTAAAGAACTTGAAAAATTAGTCGCAATCTCATCAATCTTTTCATTAGGAACGTTTTTAAAATCAAAACCTTCTTCTAATATACCAATTTCAAACATATTTCTAACAGACAATAATAAAGCTTTAATTTCCGCTTCTCCTACTTCGCCTCTAAAGTTATCGCTAGTTGGCATTACGAGTGTAATTGCTTGCCCTTCATATTCTAAATCTTTTAAAAATAGGTTTGCTACGCCTTCCATTCCTTCAGTTAATAACATTGACTCTGAAATATATTTAGAAAGTTTATTAACGTTTTCTTCTCTTAAAACATTTTCATAATCAATTGTTTCGTTTTCTTTAAATAGTTTTTCACCATAAAGTAGTTTGCCAACTTTAGCAATACTAGCTAACTCACCTGCATTAAAGTTATCGACAAGTGTTTCTCTATTAATAATATCTAAATATTCAGCAGGTAGTGATTTTGTAACAAAATCATATGCTAAATTAGCAAAAAGTTTATCGTTTTTGTATAAGAATGAAAAATCAAATACTACTTCAAATAATTCTTCAATATGAACATCTTCTATCGCTACTACAAACTTGGGCTTCAACAATACATCAGATTTTGAAAATATTAACGAAGAGTTTGTAGTAGCGATAGAAGATGTTCATATTGAAGAATTATTTGAAGTAGTAT
>DUNK01000032.1 GCA_012839355.1 Acholeplasma sp. | reverse complement strand
TCGTTAGTATATAATGGCGCCCACACTTGGACTCGAACCAAGGACCCCCTGATTAACAGTCAGGTGCTCTAACCAATTTTTTCAAAATAGTATATAATATTATATGTGGATGCGCCTACATAGCTCAGTTGGTTAGAGCACCTGACTGTTAATCAGGGGGTCCTTGGTTCGAGTCCAAGTGTGGGCGCCATTATATACTAACGAAACGCTGTAATAGAGCGTTTTTTTCTTTTATAAGCATAAAAAATAAACGAATAACAATACTAAAAGTAATAAAAAAATAAAACAAAGCGTTTTTTAATTGGTTAGAAACGCTTTTTATCACAATATTAAATCATGAAAACGCTACCAAAATATAAATAGATATGTTATAATTAAAGTTTGAGAATTATGTAAGGAGGAAAACAATGAAAATATTTAGAAAGGTCAAATTATTTATAATTATAGGATTGATGACAGTGTTAAGTTTTGCGATTTTTAGTAATAAAACTTCATATGCTGCTAGCATCCCAGGGTTAGGTGATTCACAGTTTCAGTGGGAAAGAGAAATTTACGATGGAGTTAATTTATCTCATATAATGAGCCACAACTTCAACAATGAACAAAAGACATACACGATTGAATTTAACCCTAAAACAACAGCGTTAAGACCAGTTGTTACAGTTGGTAAGAGTGTTTTAGGTGGAGTTTCGTTGTCTGCGTTAGTTGATGATTATGAAAGTAGAGGACACCACGTTGTTTTTGGTGTTAACGGTGATGCTTATGACACATCTAACTGGATTGCATCAGGAATTAGTATTAATGATGGAATACTTATAAACTCGTCAAGTAATAAACTAGGATGGGGTATAACAGCAGATGGAGATGTGAAGTTTGGTAATGCAAGTTTGCCAATGAGTTTTACGATTGAAGGACAATCACCAATTTCTTTAACTCATGTTAATAAGGAAAGAAAATTAGATACAAATGGTGTTTATCTTATGAACGAACTTTTCAACGCAACAACTGATTCAACTCAAGCTGGTGTTGAGGTTATATTAAAGGTAGATGAGGGTCAAGATGGTATAAGAATTGGCCAACCTTACAATTTAACGGTTGAAAATGTTGTAACAGTTCAAAATAACGTTAACAAAAACAAAACACAAATTGGTCAAGGCAAAGCGGTTCTTGCTACACATGCAAATAGCCCACATTATGATACTCTTGCAGCCCTTACACCAGGTAAAAAGGTTACAGTTAATGTTAATGATAATACTGACTCAAGAATTAATTGGTCAGAAATAGTTGCAGGTATGGGTATATTCCACTTATTAATGGAAAACGGAGAGCCTGTAGAAGCACACATGGGTAATACAGATATTCACCCAAGAACATCAATGGGAGTAAAAGCTGATGGAACAATCGTTTTAATGCAAAATGATGGTCGTCAAGTAGGTTGGGCAAACGGGTTATCGTTTGCCGAAATGGTTACATACATGCGCGATGTAATGGGAGTTGTACATTTATTCAACTTTGATGGTGGTGGATCATCGACTATTTCAGCAACTTTACCAGGTGATACTAAAGCGACAGTTTTAAATAGACCAAGTGATGGTAGAGAAAGAAGTAACGCAAACGCATTTTTACTTGTTGCAACAGAAGAACCAACAGTAGAAAGAGAAATAGAAAAAATTCATATTTATCCTTCAATAGCTAATAACTATGCAACTAAAGGTATGATTTTAGAAAAAGGGAAAATGTCGTTTTATGTTACTGCGACTGACCTTAATCATTATCCTGCACCAATTAACGAACCAATAAACTATCGTATTGAAAATGATGGAACAATGAATATTGGTACAATAGATAGTGCCGGCAATTTTACGGCAGGAACAGGTAGCGGAACAGGACGGGTAATTGCCTCAATTGGTGATAAAGAGGCTGTTTTTGATGTAGAAGTAGTAAATCAAATTACGAAAGTTGAAACTACTAGAACTATTATCTCAGTTGGTCCATATGGTTCTACAACTTTAGAATTTAGAGCCTTTAAAGATGGAGTTCCAATTATACTATCAACTGATTCATTAAAGTTTACAGTTACACCTTCTGAGATTGGCTCGGTAAGTTCAAGTGGTAAATTTACCGCTGCTGTTGAAAGTGGCGTTGGAGAATTAACTGTTTCTTATAAAACATTCTCATTAGAAATGCCGATTGAAATTGGGAAATTGCCAGTACCGATAGTTGACTTTGAAAGAGATATTTTTGCTGATCATTCTTGGGTAAAACACTATATTAATATGCCAAACAATGGCGGTTGGGGAGATATCTCTATTAATACAGATGAAAGATATATTAAACATGGCGATGGTTCTTTAAGAATTGACTATGACTTTGCGACAAACCCACTTACTGGTACTGTTGCGATTGAGATTTCTCAACATGGAGGCACAGTTTTAGAAGGCCAGCCTAAAGCGATTAGTGCTTGGGTATATGGTGATGGTCAAGGCGGTTGGTTTAGAATTCAGCTAACTGGTGGAAAATATGCTGGTGATACAAAAATTGACTGGGTTGGTTGGAAATATATTGAAACACCAATTCCGACTGATGCTCCATTCCCATATACAGTTCAAAAAATGGTTAGATTATTAGGAACTGCAACAATTGCAAACAACACAAGAGGTACAATTTATGTTGACTCAGTTAGGGCAGTTTATGACTATAAAAATGATGATAACTCAGCGCCAGAAGTGATTGAAGAATCTATCTCGCCTGCACAAGGTACATCAACAGCAAATAGACAACAAGTTATTTCATTAAAAGTAAAAGATTCTGATGTTGCACCTGTGACAGGTATTGATATTGAGAGAACGCAAATGTTCATTAACAATAAACAAGTCGATAACTTACAACAAATAGTTAACGCTGATGGTTCAGTAGATATTACTTATAACCCAAGTGCGTTAACTAGATTAAGACCAGGAGTTCAAAATATTAGAGTAAGAGTTGAAGATAATTTTGGTAACAAGAAATTCATTGAATGGAGCTTCTTACTAGAAGGTTATGCTGTTCATTTAAACGAAATTGCGCCTGATAAAGATGTTATTTACGCAGGAGAAGAGTTCAGTTATATTATTGATACTCCTTCATATAGAGATTTTGAACAAGTTCAAATTGAATTAGAGTATAATCCTAATAGTTTAGATTTATTAGCAGATATCGTTGATGATAGATTAATAGTTAGTGAAAAAGATATAAACGAAACTACTGGTAAGATTGTTTATACATTAATCGGTATGAAAGATCATCAAAAAGGTGATGCAACATTATTTAAATTTAACTTTAAGGCTAAGGAAACGTTTGATGGTTCGACAGGAATTAAAGTTACAAAATCAATAATAACTGAAAATACCGAAAATGTTGATCTCATCTTACAAGGATATGATGTAGAATTAGCTTATAAATACTTAATTAATGTATTTGAAACAACAGTAGGTAGAGAAACAAGAATTTTACTAACAGAAAATCAACAGCCTGTTAATGGGGTTCAATTAGTTGCTTATAAAGGATCTGAACAAGTTGTTTTAGGACCTGAATATGTAACTAATGAAAATGGTGAAATTATTACTAATGTCTTCAAAATTTGTATGAGAACTGTATTAC
>DUNK01000031.1 GCA_012839355.1 Acholeplasma sp. | reverse complement strand
ATACCAAAGATTTAAAAAGATAAGATAAAAAAGCACCCTATCCAATTAAGAAAAGGGTGCTTTTTAGTTAAATAAAGTATTATCCTACAAGGTTTGCCATTAAAGCGAAGTAAACAATGAAGAGGATACTTGAAGCCCAAATGATTGGGTTAACTTCTTTGATTTCACCGCGAACTAATTTAATTAATGTGTATGTAATAAATCCGAATGCGATACCATCAGCGATACTTGAAGTGAATAACATAGCCGCGATTACGATAAACGAAGTGATTGCGTCTGTCATATTGCTCCAATCAATTTCTTTTAATTGTTGTGACATTAAAACCCCAACAAGAACTAATGCTCCAACAGTAACTGAACTGTAAGAGAATAAATGGAATATTGGGAATAAGACTATTGAGATTAAGAATAATCCTGCAACAACTACTGATGATAAACCTGTTTTAGCTCCTGCTTGTACACCTGTTGTAGATTCAACATAAGAAGTAATTTCTGGCGTTCCTAAAGAAGAAGATATTAAGGTTCCAACAGCGTCAGCCATTAAAGCTTTATCTAGGTTAGGGATGTTTCCTTCTTCATCTTCTAAACCAGCACTCTTACCAACTGCAACTAATGTACCTGCTGTGTCGAATATATCAACGAATAATAAAGCGAAGATTAGGAAAGCAGTATTATAGAATGGTTGATTGAAGACTGTTTTAAACCCTTCAATAATACCTACAAACGCAACATCTTTAACATCAGCTAGAGGTGCATAGTCAAATTTACCAAATGCAGGCATTCCATCTACGCCCATTAATCCTAACATTAAACCGACTAATGCAGTTACAACGATAGAAATAATGAATGAGAACTTAGAAATGCCGTGTTTTAAACTATGAACAACGAATATAACAATAATGCTAAAGAGACCTAATAATACAGCAGGATTAGTTAAGTCGCCTAAAGAAAGTTGCATACCGTCCCACACAAAGATACCAGATAACTTTAATCCTACAAAAGCGATAAAGAAACCAATACCAACACCGATCGCCGCTTTTAAACTATCAGGAATTGCATCAATAAGTTTTCTTCTAATAGGTGTTAAAGAGATAATTAAGAAAATAACACCACCGATAAAACTTAACGCTAAAGCTTCTTGCCAAGTATAACCATATTGACCAATGATAATACCAACGAAGAAAGCATTAACTCCCATTCCTGGCGCTAAAGCAACAGGCAAGTTAGCGAGTAAAGCCATAACCAATGTAGCCGCAAACGATCCTACGCAAGTCGCGAAGAATACTCCACCGTAAGGAATGCCGCCTGGAGCACCTGATACGATAAGAGGGTTTACGATTAAGATATAGCTCATCGCTAAGAATGTAACTATACCTCCTAGAATTTCAGCACGAAGATTCGCGCCGCGTTCTTCAAATTTGAAAAACTGTTTAATTTTTTCCATTTTTTGTTTTCTCCTTTTTTCTTTTTTGTTTGAAAGATTGTCAGAAAATAAAAAAACCATTTGAACTTCATGTACAAAAGGTTTCTATCTACTTGACAACTCAAAAAAGAAGTTGTTCATCGTAGTCGCACAGTTTACGGTTGTGCGGTAGAAACTTTGCCACCATATTAGGCCAATTATACGACAAGACTATCAAACATACTAAAATGATACCAACAAAAGACAATAATTTCAACACGAAAACACGAAAAACCATGTTAAAACGCTTTCATGCCGCAACTATAAAGGTTAACAAAAATGTTGCAATGAGATTATTTTTATTGAATAAGTTTTTAAGATTGGTAATTAGAAAGAAAACAAAAAAACACTTAAATATGAATGTAACTAAGCATGTTTACGGCCGTTTATACAGTGTTATGTCATTTTAGCCGACATTTATTGGTTATAAAAAGACCTAAACGATTTGTAGGTCTCTTTTAACAAAATATTAATCTTATAATCCTATTAATGATATAGGACAAGAATAAACTTTTTCATTAATTGGCATTAAAGTCTCACAACTATCAATAACTAAACCAATGTTTATGTTTTTTCCTAAATGATTTAAAAAATCAAAGTTTTTATTACTGCTAACAGGGTTTATACCTTTTTTTATTTCAATAGGATAAATACCTGTTGCGCTATCAATAATTAAATCCACCTCTTTTTGATATTTATCTCGATAATAGTACAAATATCTTTTTGGGTTTAATCCGTTGTTGTAATAAGATTTAATTATTTCACTAACAACATATGTTTCATAAAAAGCGCCACTCATAATACCTCGTTCTAACATTTCTGCTGTTGGCCACTTGCATAAATACGCACAAAGTCCAGTATCCATAAAATACAATTTTGGAGATTTTATAATTCTCTTAGAAGAGTTTTTCATAAAAGGCTCTAATAAAACTATTATTCCAGAGGTTTCTAGGATAGAAAGCCAATTTTTAACTGTTCTCACGTCAATACCAACACTCCTAGATATTTCGCTATAGTCAATTTGACTGCCGGTTCTTAAGGCGATGTATTCTAAAAATTTAAGGAAGATAGCTTCTTTATCTCCTCTAATGATTGCACGTACATCTCTTTCAATGTAAGTAAATATATAGGAATCGAAAAACAATTCTCTAGCGCGATCATAGACTACATATTCGGGCATGCCGCCTCTAAAGATATCTTCAAAAATCCTTTTACGTGTTCGGTATGGGAGTTTATAATTTTGTTGTTTTTGCTTTAGAATATCTATATTAGGATTAAAAAAAGAAGTAGTTGGGTATTTTAAAAGTTCGGCGTTTGACAAGGTTGATAAAGGCAAAACAGCCGTTCTCCCTGCTAATGATTCAGAAATCTTATTTTTAAGTTCAAATTGATTTGATCCAGTTAATACATACATTAACTCTATGTTTTCGTTATTTTTTAACCTTCTTGATTTTTCTTTATCAATGTTAATTTTAATTTGTTCAAATAATTCAGGAGTTTTTTGAACTTCATCAATAATTACTGGCCAACCAATATTTTCTAAAAAAAGTCGCGGATTGGTTTTGGCACTACTCCTTAAAATAATGTCATCCATTGAATATTTTGGCATAGACGCACCAAACAAATACTCAACAACTGTTGATTTTCCTACTTGTCTTGGTCCATAAATGGTTATGCAAGCATATTCGCTTGCAGCTTTTAATAATTGTTTTTCAATGTGTCGGTTTAAATACATAAAAATCACCACCTTACAATATTATTTTATCAGAATTTTAACAAAAAGCAAGGCCGTTTATACAGTGCTATGTCATTTTGGCCGGACAATTTCAAATTAAAAATGTATTAAAACAAGACAATATTTTTTATAGTTTGGTTGTTTGTATGTGTATATAAGGGGTAAAAATGTTATAATATAATTATAAGAGATTAATAAAGGGGATAAAAAGATGAGAAGAAAAAGTTTAGCCATTATTACAATAATCTTAAGTTTGTTCTTAATGGTTGGTTGTTTTAATGGTGGGGGAGAAAAAGAAGGTAAATATTATACTGTTACTTTTGTCGGTCGCGATGGTTCTACATTGAAGACTGAACAAGTAAAAGAAGGAGAAAGCGCAACTGCACCTACTACGCTACCAGAAGTAGATGATTATGTATTTTCTAATTGGGATAAGAGTTTTGATGCAGTTAATGGAGATTTAAGAATTACTGCTGTTTATAGAAAATTAAAAGACTTTACAGTTATATTTTTAGATAAAGAAGGAGTAATCTTAAAAATAGCAACAGTAAGAGAAGGAAGTGAGGCAAACGCCCCAACACCTCCAACAGTTGAAGGATATGAGTTTACTAACTGGGATGTTGATTTCAGCAATATTACAAGCAACTTAAATGTTACAGCTGTTTACAAAGAAAAAACATACACCGTTAAGTTTTTAGGGTTTGATGATGCACACTTAAAAACTGAAGAGGTTGTTCACTTAAACGCTGCAACAGCTCCAGTAGCTCCAGAGGTTGAAGGATATAATTTTACTGGTTGGGATAAAGAATTTGATGAGATTACTAACAATTTAATAGTAAAAGCTGTCTATGAGAAGATAATTAAAAAATATACAGTAACATTTTTAACCATTGATGAAGGAATCATAAGAAGAGTAGAGGTTAATGAAGGAGAAGCGGCAGAGGCTCCAAATGCGCCAACAGTTCTTGGTCATAATTTTCTTAACTGGGATATAGATTTCAGTAATGTTACAAGTGATCTAACGGTTAGACCGATATATGAAAAAAGAACATATAATATTATATTTGTTAGTGATGGTATAGAAATAGAAACACAACAAATAACATTTCAAGAAGACGCAACACCTCCAACAGTCGAAAAGGAAGGTTATAAATTTATTGGTTGGGATGAAGATACAACAAATATTTTTAGACATTTAACGGTGAATGCTATGTGGCAAAAAATAATATATGCAAGTTATGTTAGTGAGTTCGCTCTAAACGACTATACGCCTTATACAAACTTGTTAGAAACAATAGAAGTAGAAAGCAATTTAAACTATACTTTTGAAAATGTTAAATATGGTGGACCAAGAGGAACAAACGAACTTGTTTACTATGATGAAACACTAACTCACAACACAAATATTTATGGTTTAGAAGTAGCAATTAATAGTGAAGGAATAGTAATCGAAAAAGCAACAAAAGTAACTATTCCAGTAGGCGGTTTTGTATTATCAGGACATGGAACAAGTAACACGCTTTTAAACAATAGAGTTAGAATTGGCGATTATATTACATATGCAAATAATGAAGCTAAACTTTATCGAAATTTTCAAATAAGTAATATCGTCGGTTTAGCTATAGAGTTAGATAAAGTTGAACAAGAAATAATTAATGCTAATAATGAAATGTGGGCGTTAGATTATGTTGAAATAGAAAATATGTATAATGAAGTTATAAGTGTTTTTAATGGTCTTTTAGAAGACTATGTTGCGATAGATTATAAGCGCGCAGAAGAATTAATCCTAACAATGAGATTTATGCTAATAGAGCCAAAATCCGCAACTGTTAGAGCGATGTGGCACTATCCTGCAAGAAGCACAACAACTTATAACGAGATGAATACTTTTGAAGTTCAAAAGTTTTTAAACAAAGCAAAAAGCATTGGTATAAATAGAATATATTTAAATACTAATTTTGGTGGTTTTTCAGTATATCCTTCCGAGTATTTATCACATAGAATAACGGTCAATTATACCTATGAAGGATATGATGATTATTTACATGCGTTTATTAGTGAAGCACACTTAAGAGGGATTGAAGTTTACGCTTGGACAAACACACTAATTTGTGGGGATGGATGGGTTTAGTGATTTCTATAAAACAAAAGGTTGGCTTTTAAAAGGATTTAATGATGAAGACAACTATAACGGTATGTATTATTTAGATATTAGTAACGATGAAGTTCAAGAGTTCTTAAGTGATATCTTTTATGAACTTGCTAGTAAATATGATTTAGATGGATTTGAATACGACTTTATTAGATATCCAGTAACAAGAACATATAGTTATATTTCTGGTAGTCCAACAAGTGATTTGCTAGACTGGGGATGGACTGATTCTTTCCAAAATAAGTTTAAAACTAAATATGGTTTAACAGGAGATTTGAAAGAACTTATTACAACTAACGCAACAGTTAGAAACAACTGGTTAACATTTAAAAAAGAATTATTAGACGACACAGTAAATATGATTTCAACAAGAGTTAGAGAAGGCAACCCAGACATTAAAATAAGTGCAGCGGTAATGACTAGTTTAAGTAGCGCTCAAAGCGTTTATTTACAAGACTGGGATAAATGGATTAGATCAGGTTGGGTAGATGAATTAAACCCGATGGCTTATACAGCAGATAATGATAATTTAAGTTCACAACTATCGAATATGTTATTATTTGTTCAAGGCAATGCTGAAGTAGTTGCTGGTATCTTTCCAGAAGGTAACGGCGGAGGGTTATATATGGTACCCGAACAAATAAAAATAGTTGAAAACTTGAATATTGAAGGTGTATCTAAGTTTTCTAGTAAACAACTATTCGGCAATCCGTTAGAAGAAGCATTCGTAGGCTTACATAGAGACTATATTGTCTTACCTACCGCAAGCAATGAAGAATTATTTGACGCTTATATCGCTAACATCATAGAAAAAACAAGCGGTTATTATCAGCATAGATTGGATGATGTTGCGTTTACTAACTTAATATCAACAATTAATAACTTTAATGAAACAGATACGATTGCTCAAAAACTCGCACAAATATTAGATATAATCAATCAAGTATCTGACGAAACAATCAAAAATAGATTATTGGCCGAACATACAAAAATAAACAAATATTTAAGTTTGTAAAATTGTAAGCGTTATATTATGTAATATAAAAGAAAATACTATCAATTGATATTATCTTGTGATATAATAAAGAAAATTATTTTTTAAAAGGAGAGAGATAGTAATGAGAAAAGAATATGAAAAACCAACTTTAGAAGTAATTGAATTTGAATACGACGTTTTAACAGAAAGCGTTGGTTCAGTAGATTTTGATTTAAAGGATTCAAATTGGTGGTAATTATGAGAAAATTAAGCAAAATATTTAGCATTTTATTGTTAGCTATTTGTGGCTTCTTTATTGCTAGTACAATTGATGTAGAAGCGGCACCTATTCAAGTAACAGCGCAGTACACAGGTACAACTACAACCAATATGGTAGAGAATGAAAATAATGCTGCATCAATAGGATTAGATCCAACTATTTTTAATGTAATAACTAATAAAGGTTCATCAAGCTATGAAGTAGGCTTAAACAAAGACGGAACAATAAGGCTTTAT